>CAZQMY010000026.1:0-29175 GCA_964594405.1 uncultured Spirochaetaceae bacterium
GTGACCATCGGACTGCGCGGACTGTGCCTCGCCGTAGCGGCGGCGACACTCATGTGCGCCCCGGCTACGGCCGGAGACTGTACCCGCTTCTGCGAGTCCCCGGAGCCGACGGTGCTGCTCGCCTACGACGATGAGGATCGCGACTACTATCGCGAGCGACGTCGCCGGCGCGACAAGCGGCGAGAAGCCCGCGAAGAGCGATACATGCGCAAGATGGAAGAGCGCGACATCCGGGATCGCAGGCGGGATCGACTGCGCAGTCTGGAGCGGCAGCTCAAGGGGCCCTCTTCTTCTCGTTCTCGCGACTACGAGTCCCGCTACTCCTCGAGCCGCTCGGAGAAGCGGTCGCGCCGAACGGGCGGGAGCGGCATGTGTATGTACGGCATCGACGGCAAGCTCATCCACCAGCCGCCGGGACGCCTCTGCGCGCCCACGCGCGACGAGCAGGCCGCAGTCATGTCGCAGGATCCCGCCGGTCAGGGCACGGTCGGGTGTGTGGCGGGCAACTGCCTCGGCGGACAGGGGACGTACGTCTGGCCCAACGGGGCTCGCTATGTCGGCGCCTTCCAGAGCGGCGTCCAGCATGGTCAGGGCACCATGACCTACGCCAACGGCGCCAGCTACACCGGCGAGTGGAAAGCCGGAAAGCGCAGCGGGATGGGGACCGCCTTCTACCCGACGGGCCAGACCCAGTCGGGATACTGGGCCGAGAATCGCTTCGTGAAGGCCACCAGTACACCTCCCCAGCATGCGCAGGGCGGTGCGCCGTCGAGCATCGCCTGGCCCGATCTCTCGCGGAACGTGCGGCCGATCGGCGGGGGTGCCCGGGACGTCGCCGTGATCGTCGGGATCGAGCGCTACGCCCACGTGGCGGAGATCGCCGGTGCCGATCAGAACGCCCGGGACTGGTATCGCTACCTCGTCAAGAGCCGCGGCGTGCCGGCCGAACGGGTCACCCTCCTCCTCGACGAGGACGCCACCCGGGAGGAGATGCTCTACTCGGCCCAGCAGGCCGCGAAGCTCGCGGATCCGAAGGGCAGTCTCTGGTTCGTCTTCGTCGGGCATGGCTCGCCCTCGCCCGAAGGCGAGGACGGGCTCCTGGTGGGCTTCGACGCGCAGCAGCGGGCGCGGAGTCTCAGCGCTCGCAGCCTTGCGCAATCCGATCTCGTGGCGGCGCTCGAGGAGACTCGCGCCGCGCACGTGAACGTATTGCTCGATGCCTGCTTCTCCGGCAGGACCTCGGCCGGGGCGCCCCTCGTGAAGGGCCTGCAGCCCCTGGTGGTCACCACGACGAACGTGACCAGCGATCCGCGATTCACCTTGATGACCGCGGCGCATCAGGATCAGTACGCCGGTCCGCTGCCCGGCAAGGCGCGTCCGGCCTTCAGCTACCTGGTGCTCGGCGGACTGCGCGGCTGGGCGGACGCGGATGAGAACGGGGAGGTCGCTGCCCGCGAGCTGCACGAGTACGTGAGCGGGGCCATGCGCGTGCTCGTTCGGGGACGGAGGCAGGAGCCGACGCTGATCGGGGGCGAGGGAATCGTGCTCGCCCACTCGGCCCGCGAGTCGGGGCCCGACCTCTCCGAGCTCGTGCTCGGCAGCTCCGCCTCACCCCCGGCGAGGACCCGCTGAGCCATGGCGGTCCGAAGGAGGGGAGGCGTGTCGCGCAAGATCATGCTCACGCTGCTGGCACTGCTGGCCGGCGGCGCATGCGGATGTGCGTCGGGAGATGTGCGCGATCGGCGCGCTTCGAAGCCCCCGGAGACGGCCCAGCTCCGCGCACGCGCGGCCAGCGCATTGCAGGATGCGCCCAAGGTCCGCCGACTGGGTCGCGCCGGATGGGTGCGCGTCGAGCTCGCCATCGCCGCCACGGATCAGGAATCCCCTCAACAGGCCCGCAAGCGCGCGCTCACCCGTGCGCGACAGGCCGCCGTGGAGTACGTGGCCGGCGTCGACGTCAGGAGCAGCCTGCTCTCGCTCGAGCAGGCTCGGGGCGCGGAGAGCTCGAGCCTCGTGCAGCTCCTGGCTGCGACGCAGTCCAGGGCGTTGGTGGTGAGCGAGCGGCTTCGGCGCAGCGATCTGCTGCCCTCGCCCGGAGGTGGGTTTCGCATCGCCCTCTCGCTCGACGCACAGGTCCTCGTGCCGGATCGGAGCGAGGACGAGGGATTGCAGGTCGAGGTTCGTCTCAGCGGCGACGCTCGACTCCTCGATGGCGAGGCCCTCGCGATCGCGACACGCGCGAGCCAGGATGGGCGTCTCTATCTCGTCTCCATCAGCGATGCCGGCGCGACGCTCCTCCTTCCCAACCGTCATCTGCGCGACACGCGGGTCCGCGCCGGCCAGTGGCTGGTCTTCCCCGACCAGGCGATGGCCGCGCGGGGCATCCGGCTCGAGGCGCGCGTGACGCCTGGCCAGGAAGAGGTGCAGGAGGCGATCCTGGCCATTGCTCTCCGCGGGGACCGAAGGCTGGAGGACGCCTTCCCCGCCTCGGCGGACGTCTTCCGCAGCGCCGAAGACGACTCGGCGCCTCGCGCGTTGGGCGAGATGCTCGCTCCGCTGCTCGAGATGGACGCAGAGGATTGGGGCTTCGACCAGCAGATCTATCGAGTCCTCGCCCGCTGAACGTCCCGACCAGCGCTGGAGCGGAACCTGGTTCCCGCGATCGCGTCCACCGCCGATCGCGCTTCGCGCGCGCCGGAAGCCAGCGGCTCCGGAGCGGTCTGCGATCGGCTCGAACGCCCGGCCGGAGGGCTCAGCGAGGCGGTCTCGCACTCGCGCATCGGAGCTGTGCCTACCTCGCCATCGCGTTGCTCACGTGGATGGCGTCGCTGCCGGCGGGGAGGCGCACGAAGGTGCCGTCGGTCCCCACCGTGAACGGCCCGTCGTAGGCGTCGCTCACCCCCTGCACGAAGAGGTCTTCCATCGGTCCCAGCAAGAGCGGCGGGACGATGTGGTTGAAGAGCAGATGCTGCGCTCCCGCATCACGCGCCACCTCGGCCGCCTCCACAGGCGTGGTGTGATAGTCGGTGATGTCGCGCGTGATCTTCGCGAGGTTGGGCCGGTTCGCGGTCTCGGCGGCCTGGGTCATCCGCTCCACCAGATGCGTGGCGAGCGCCTCGTGGATCAGCAGGTCGACGTCCTTGGAGAATCGCTCGAGGTTGGCCGACTTCTTCGTGTCGCCGCTCACCACGATGGAGCGCCCCTTGTAGTCGAAGCGGTAGCCCACCGCGGGCTCCACGGGTTCGTGCTCGACGCGGAACGCCGTGATCTTCAGACCGCCATCGTTCACCAGGACGAGTCCTTCCCCCATCGCCGGCGTCACGAAGGGATGCGCGACGCCCCCTGCTCCCTCCGGTGGCACGATCTCGGGGCCGTGGTGTGCTACGCGATATCGCCGCGAGTGCAGGTAGGCCTGGTTGATCCCGTCCACGACGTCCTGCACGCCTTCTGGACCATGCACCGGGATCGGCTCCTTCGCCGCCCCGCCCGCCCAGCGCTGGAGCTGCATCTCGCCGAGCCCGTCGATGTGATCCGAGTGGAGATGCGTGAGCAGGATCGCTTCGATGTCGGCCTGCGGGATGCGCATGCGCGTCATGACGCGCGAAGAGCCGCTGCCCGCATCGACGATGAAGAGCCGGTCGCCGGCGATGATCGCCGTGCAGGGCCCCGAGCGGTTCGGATCGGGAAGGGGCGAGCCCGCCCCGCAGAGGCCCGCATGCAGCCCGTCCTCGAGCTCCATCACGAGGTTCGTGAGGAAGTTGGCGGCCATCACCCGGTTCATCATGCGCAGGACGATCGCGCCACGAAAGGCGTAGAAGGCGATCAGCAGCACGACGATGACCGCACCCACACCGATGAGGATCTTCTTCATAGGTCTCGGCTCTCCAGAGGGCCCACCGCAGGGGCCCGCTCCATTCTCCGATGACCGAGCCGCGAGGCCCGGAATTTGTCAGCAGGCCTGACAATAATTGAGCTGTCATCCCGCCACAACGGAATCCGTCGCCGAATCTGCCTCCGCAGGGGGAGATCTCCCCTCATGTCCCGGTCGGTCCAGACCGATGAGTACAGTCAGCTTGGAATCTTCCCTCGCACAGGAATCGCCCATGCCCAGCCCCCCCGTCTCGCGTCATGACATCCCGATTCGAAGGCCGGACTTCGTCTTCTCCGAGGTTCCCCGACTCTGGGCGAATGGCAACCCGCTGCCGACACACCTCTTCAACGCGGCCCAGCTCTGCTTTCCGCAGGGCGAGCGCATGTTCATCAAGGCAGTCAGAGACGTGCTCCCGCGTGTCGACGATCCGGCGCTTCGTCGCCAGGCGCGCGGCTTCGCCGGGCAGGAGGCGATCCACGGAAAGGAGCACGAGCGCTACTTCGAGACGATGCGTGCGCAGGGCTACGAGATCGACGGCTTCCTCGAGCGGCTCGACCGCTTCATCCGGGGCGTGAACGGACTCCCGGCCTCGTTCCGAGTCGCGCTGACCGCGGCCCTCGAGCACTACACCGCGACGCTCGGCTACCTCGCGCTCGCCGACCCGACCACCGACACCTTCGATCCCACCATGCGCTCGCTGATCATCTGGCACGCGACGGAGGAGGTGGAGCACAAGGCGGTGGCCTTCGACGTGATGCAGGCGGTGGGGATCGGCTACCCGATGCGCATCTTCGCCTTCCTGGTCGCCACCCTCGTCTTCATCGGCTGGGTGGCGGCCGGGACGCGCATGCTCCTGCGACAGGACGGCTACCGCCGAGGCGAGCTGGCGCCCCACCTCGAGCGTCTCAAGCGCGAATCCGATCCGGGGGTCGTGCGGGAGACGCGCCGGCGCGTCATCGGCTACCTGCGTCCAGGCTTCCATCCCAACCAGGCCGACGACCTCGACTTCGCGCTCGATCGGCTGGAGCAGGCCGGGCTGGCCGGCGTGGCTTGAGGCGCCGCGGATGCGTTCCACGGATGCAGCCACGGAGTCGCGCCGCGCCAAGGGCGAGGAGAGCCGCGCCCGGCTGATCCAGGCGGCCCGCGACCTGATCGCCCAGCACGGCTACGGGGCGACCAGCATCGGCGAGATCTGCAAGCATGCCGGGGTGGCGAAGACCGCGCTCTACTGGCACTTCGAGAGCAAGGAAGGCCTGCTGGCGGCGGTCCTCGAATCCGCCGGCAGCGAATGGATCGAGACGCTGCGCAAGCGGGCCTACGAGGCGGCGGAGCCCATCACGCGCATGAATCGGCTGCTCGACGACTGGCGGGCCATCATGCGCGAGCAGCCCCATCTGCTGAAGCTCCCCTTCATCCTGCAGCTCGAGCTCGGCGGCGCGGAGTCCTCCGAGGCCGTGCTCGAGTCCCTGCGCACGCTCTTCGCTCGGGCGCAGCGTGCGATCGCCGAGGGCATCGAGGACAGCTTCGGTCGCGGCGTCGTGAGCGACGTGGAGCGGGTGGCGCAGACGATGCTCTCGCTCATGACGGGCGCCGTCAGCCGGGCGTCCATCGCGGTCAGCGAGGCCGAGCGGGACGTCATCTTCGCCGAGCTGCGCAGGACAGCGCTGCTGGTGGTTCTCTCGCGCCTCCCGCCCGAGCTCCGGGCGCCGCTGCTGGAGGCGCTGGACGACGTCGGCTGAGGGAGCTCGGGGCAGGGCTGGTCCAGGGCCCCGGCCGTCCTCATGCATCGACATGCATCGACCGGACCGTGGGCCTCAGGCGCTCTTCATCTTCTCCAGCATCGCGGCCATCTGCTGATGCATCATGTTCACGGCCTGGAGCGGCCGGATCATCACCTTGAACTCGATGATCTTCCCGTCGTCGTCACAGGTGAGGATGTCGACGCCGTTGATGTACTTGCCATCCTTCTCGAGCTCGAACTCGAGGACGGCGTGATGGCCGAGGTAGACCTCTTTGATGTAGCGGAAGCCCTTGCCGTCACTGCCGCCGTCGGTGCTCACGGTCTCGCTGGCGTCCGGATCACCGAGGGTGTTGCCGGCGGCGTTCAGGTAGAGCTTGGTCACTTCCTTGCCGCGCTGTGGTGTGAAGACCACCGGCGAGAGGAAGACCACGTCGTCGTGGAGGAGCTCGTCGAGCCCACCCGGGAGCTCACCGCGCAGGTGGCGATGCCAGCGCTCCACCACGGCTTCGATCACGTCCGCCATCTCGACCTCCCTTGCTGTGTCGCTGTGTCGCTGTGTCGCTGTGTCGCTGTGTCAAGAGTCTTTGTCCAGCGTCTGCGTCCCGGCGCGCGGCCCTCGTGCCGCTTGGCCGGCGGCATGCGGCGCCCGGACAGGGCGCTCGGCACAGACCATCGAGGCACCCGACGCTCAGCGTAGCGACCCCTCAGCGGGCCGCGAGACCGCAGTCCGCGGAGGCGCCGGCGGGCTCGTCCGTTGCAGAGAGCACGCGTTCGAGGAAGCGCACGCGCAGCCTGCACACCTCTGCGCGATAGCCGTTTGTCAGCTGGTCGAATCGTGTCGATCCGGCCTCGGGCTCGCGCGCGATGCGGTCGTAGGTCTCGATCTGCTGGCGGTACTCCTCGAGGGATCGTTTGATCCAGTGGCTCGCGTCGGCAAGCACTTCATCGGAGAGCAGCGCGACCTTGAGCAGCACCTTGTCGCGGCCCGACTGGTCTTCCATGGTGGGCTCCGCCAGCCAGCGCCGGAGCTCACCGCGTCCCGTGTCGGTGATGTGATAGATCTTGCGGGCGCGACCCATGTGGATCTGGCTCTCGTGACGGACGAGACCGTCGTCCTCGAGCGAGTGGAGCGCAGGGTAGATCCCCGCGTTCGTGGTCGGATAGATCCACGAGTATTCGCGTGCCTTCTGTCGGAGCAGGTAGCCGTGCATGGGCGAGCTCTCGAGCAATCCGAGGATCATGTGTCGTAGTGCCATCTTCTTCTGCCTCAGCCAGTTGGTTGGCGCTGATCGCGCCCGTTCAGGAGTCGTCCCTCCGCGCGCCGAGCCCGGCACGCGGCGGGCACGTCCTCATTCGCGTCCCCCGCTGCCTTGGGCTGCGAGGGCGGTCGTATCCTCTTCGTAGTAGTAGATCCCGATCATGGCCTTTCGCTGCGCGCGGCCTTCGCCGAGGGTCGGATCGAGGTCACGGTCGAGCGGCGCCATGTAGTCGTTGAGCTCCTCGAGCAGGGCCTGGCCGCGCTCGCGGATCATCGCCTTGAGGCGCGGCAGCGCCGAGGGCACGAGGCGGTCGTAGCTGACCTTGCGCTGGAAGAAGGCCTCATCAGCGGGGCAGACGAGGTTGTGGTCGATGGTCGCGACGAGGTCGGCCACGTCGGTGCCGAGGATGCCGAGCTTCTCGGCGGCGTCGCTCTCGGGCACGTACGCCCGATGCTGCAGCTCGATGAAGCCGTCGGCCCGAACCTCCACGGCGCCGACGCGCTCCAGCTCGTCGAGCACCGCGCGCGCCGTCATGTCGCCGCTCTTGGCGCGAACGAGCTTTGCGAAGCTCGGCTCGCCCTCGTCGAAACGGAGCCGGAGCGGGTTGCCGTCGCTGTCGCAGAAGTGCTTGTCGCTCACCCAGCCCGTGACCACACGCGCCGCACGATTGTAGAACGAGGGCTTGTCATCGGGCTTCGTGACCGAGAGGAGGCGGCTGACCTCCTTGCGATTCATGCCTGTGATGGTGGACGCGCGGGCCACGCTGGGGCGCTTGCCGGGCAGGGCGAACTCCTCGTAGGCCACCTCCGCGAAGACCTGCTTGGCGGTCTCGACGAAGGCGCCGGCCGCAACCCCGTTGCGCAGCATCACGCGGACCAGCGGGCGCAGGATCCGGCGCAGCGCGGAGAGACTCTGCTGCGCGGCGTCGGCCGTCCGCGGCGCGGCTGCGGCCCCGCTCATGGGGGCATCTCGGCGGAGGTGGGCATGTCGAGGGGGCTCCAGCGTGGGGCGAGCCTTGGCTCGCCTGTCATCCCCTCTCTAACATTGATGGGAGCGAATGGGAATAGTTTCCCAATCAATCCTACGAAACAACTAGATCCCCCGGAGGCGAGCTCTTCAGCATGTTTGTAGACGCCGTACTGGTCGACCAGGAGTCGGAGGCTCTCGGCGAGCTCGGGCATCTCACGGGCGGATCGACCCACCTCCGCCGTCGAGCCCGCGGCCCGCTGGACGACTTCCGCCTGGATTGGTGTGAGCAGGGATCGTCCGAGCGTGAAGCCGAGACCTCCACCGAGAAGAGACGTGAGCACGAGCAGGCCGAGCGCCTCGAGCTCGGATGTCCTCGACACGACATCGGCCTGGCCGCCTCCGCGCATGTCTGCTCCGGAGCGGGCGCCGTCCGCGCGCGCCGACGGTGGCCCGGGGCGCGTTCGGCGGATTCTTCGTGGATCGGGAAGGGCGTGCCTTCCGCTCTTCCAGCGATCGAACGAGCCCCGAGCACGCGTGCAGGCGCGATATGGGGCGGTGCCGACCGATCAATCCGATCCGACGATTCTCACACCGCGAGCCGTGAAGCCGACCTGTCTGCCGGCCCGATGCCAACGAGCACCATCGGGGCTGGTGGATTCGCCAGCGTAGTGCCTCGCGTCTCCCTCACTGACGCGGGCGATCTTGACCCGACCCTCGACGTAGGCGAGCTTGCCGCTGCTCGAGGTGGGGACGAAGAAGCCGTAGTCCTTGAAGTCGACGCGGACGTGGCTCTCTTCGCTGCTGAGAATGGTCCAGCAGCCCTTCTTCTGGCAGACGTCGGAGATGCGCCCCCGGATCAGCACGTCACGCCCGGCGAATCGCTCCGGATCGCGCACGAGCTCGTCGAGGGCGACGAGCTTGCCCGATCGGATGGCCTCGCCGAAGTCGCGGCCGGCCTCGAGATGCGCCGCAGCCGGCTCTTCGGCCGTGGCGACGAAGAGCGGTGTGGCGGCGAGCCCGCTGACCAGCAGGCCGATTGCGATGAATCCGTGCATTGTCTTCACGTCGCTCCTCCCCCGATTTCTCCTCCGCCTTCTCCTCCGGTCTCGAGGCGCAGCACGACCACCGGGATGGCGCTCTGCATCGGGATGCCGCTGATCGGGTCGAAGTCGCAGGTCACATCGATGAGTCTAGCGGTGCAGCTGCCGCATTCACGGACGGTCGCCGCATCTTCGTCGGGGCCGCCCCAGGAGTGGGACATCGATACGACGCCGCGGCGCACGTCCGCGGCCGCCTCGACGACCGCGAGGATCTCGCCGTGCGCCGATCGCACGCGCGCCGTCTCGCCCGGCTGCAGGCCCAACGAAGCGAGGTCGTCCGGATGCATGAAGGCCGGGTTGTAGGGCCGCTTCGCCCGGAGGCTCGGGAGCTGCGGTCCCACCGAGTTGCACGCCTCGCGCAGCCGTCGGCAGACCAGCCGATGCGTGAAGGCCTCGCCCCCGCGGTACCCCCCGCCGTCGACCAGCGGCTCGGCGCGGACCTCCGCGAGCTCGTCTCGTAGCTCGGGGGGCGCGACGCGAAGCCGACCGCTCGGCTCTGCGGGTCCGGGGAGAACGCGCACGGGCTCCCCGGGCGGAAAGAGCGCGCCGCTCGCGTGGCGTCGGACCTCGTCGAGCGGAACCCGCGCAAAGTGATTGATCGAGTCCAGCAGCTCGTCGGTGCTGGGCTTCCGCTCGAGATCCAGGACCCCGCCGGCCAGCGGGATCTGCACGCCCAGGTGTCGGGCCAGCGCGTGGATGAATTCCCACTCCTCCACGACCTCGCCGGGCCGCTCGAGCACCGGGGCGGTGTACATCGCAAAGGCCTCGGGATACCAGGTGTCCATGAGCGCGGTCGTATCGGCGCGCTCGAGGGAGAGCGTCGGCGCTACCACGTAGTGGGCGAGGCGAGCCGTCGCCGAGGGGAAGGGCTCCACGGCGACGAGCAGCTCGAGAGACTCGAGGGCACGCCGGGTGCGCTCGAAGTCGGGGAAGGCCACGGCGGGGTTGCCGCCGAGGACGATGAGTGCGCGCACCCGGCCCTCGCCCGGTGTCAGGATCTCCTCCGCGAGTGCGGCACAGGGCAGCTCGCCTGCCACGGACCCGAGGCCGCGGATCCTGCTCTGCGCGCCTGTCTTGTAGCCGGGTATGGGGGACGTGGCGTCCTCTACGAAGGCGCGCGCCGGCAGCAGCGTGCTCGGGTTCCTCATCTCTTCGCCCGCGCGGTTGTAGCGGCCGCAGACTGTGTTGAGGTCCATGATCAGGTGCTCGGCGAGGTTCGGCCGGGGGGACATGCTGGGGCCGGTGCCCGAGCTCGCGGCTCCGCGCGGGCCGCGGGCGAAGAGCCGGGCCGCCTGCTCGATCAGCTCCGCGTCGACCCCCGTGCGCTTCGAGACGTAGTCGAGGTCGAAGGGGCGGACCGCCTCCCGGAGCTCGGCCAGCCCCTCCACGAAGCGATCGCAGAAGGCGGCGTCGAAGAGCCCCTCCTCCAGGATCAGGCGGAGCATGCCGGCCACCAGCGTAGGGTCCTCGCCGGGGCGGACCGGCAGGTACAGATCCGCGAGCCTGGCCAGCTCGCTTCGCCTCGGGTCTGCGACGATCAGCTTCAGTCCGCGGCGTTTGGCTTCCTTCACGCGCTTGGTGGGGTTGAACGAGGGGAAGCCCGACACCCCGCCGTACATGGACACGATGGAGTTGCAGCCGAAGATCATCCAGACGTCGGCGCGCTCGAAGGGATGCGTGCCGCTCATGAACGAGCCGTGGTGCTGGGGTGCGATCAGCTTGGCGGGCTGATCGATGGTGAGGCTCGAGTAGAAGGAAGGAGAGCCGAGCCCGTGCATGAATGCGCGGGCCACGGGCAATCCGGCGGCGTTCTGGTAGGCCGCCGTGCCCCCGTAGAGGGCCACCGAGCGCGGCCCGTGCTCTGCGACGATGCGGGCGAGTGTGTCGCCCACCTCTTCGACCAGGGAGTCGAAGGCGATGGGCTCGAGCCCACCCGTCGGGTTGCGCCGCTGGTGTCGCAGGACCCGCTCGGGATGGTGGTGCTGCTCCGGGAGGGCTCTTCCCTTGATGCAGGTGTATCCCTCCGACATGGGGTTGTCGCGATCACCACGAACGCTGAGGGCACGTCCGTCCTTGACCTCCACCTCGATACCGCAGAACGCGTGACAGAAGCGACAGAATGACCGGTGGATCGTCATGAAGCTGGCTCCTCGTGCGCTGCAAGGCCCGCGGTGCGATGTCGGTCCGATGCCGCTGGCCGCCCACAGGCCCGTGGCGCCCGCCAAAGGTATCATTCCGGTGGCTTGCGTCGGCCTCGGCGGGGCGCGCATGGGGCGGCCGTGCATGCTTCTGCCCCGATCCGACACAAGCGTCCGATCCAACAGATGGGGCCAAGACGGGAGTTTGCGGGATCGAAGCCGATGAATCTGCCGCCGGATGACGATCGAAGTGCTGCTCGCACGATGACCGGGCCCGTGCCCTCCGGCGCCGGGTGGCGCCTGGGCGGCCTCGGCCTGCTGGCGCTCTGCATCATGGCTCCGGTCACGCTTCCCGTCCCGGTGCTTCGCGAGATCGTGCAGGATCGCTTCGAGGTGAGCGAGCTGCTGACGTCGGCGTTCATGAGCGTCAACATGCTCGGGGCCCTGATCGCGGCGCCGCTCTCGGGCGCGCTGGTGGATCGCGTGGGCCGACAGCGTTGGCTGCTCTGTGGTGCGCTCTGTCTCGACGCGCTCTGCTTCTGGCTGCTGGCTGCGCCGCTGGGCTTCCCGGTCTTCATGGCCATCCGCTTCATCGAGGGCTGCGCGCACATCGGCGCCCTGAGCATCCTGCTCACCCTCGCCTCCCGCGCACTGCCCGCCGCGCAGAAGGGGCGTGCCATGGGTGTAGTGGGTGGATCCATGATGCTGGGGATCGCGATGGGTGCGCCGCTGGGCGGCGTGCTCGGCCGCAGCGACGTCCTGCTGCCCCTCGAGGTGGGCGGGGTCCTGGCGCTCGGGGCGGCGCTGCTCGCCGCGTGGATCGTCCACGACGCGGGCGTGCGCGACGAGCGGCCGAGCTTCGTACAGATCGCGGCCGCCGTGCGCGCGCATCCCCGGTTGCTCGTGCCGCTCGCCTTCGCCTTCGCCGATCGCTTCACGGTCGGCTTCTTCACCACGACCTTCTCGCTCTACACCCAGCGCATCCACGAGCTCGAGCCGCAGCAGATCGGGCTCACCATCACGCTCTTCATGTTGCCCTTCGCCGCGCTCTCCTACCCCTTCGGCCGCCTGGCAGAGCGACATTCGATCACCGCCCTGCTCTGTGGGGGCAGCATTCTCAACGGCCTGGGCACCATGGCCGTCGGTTTCGCTGCTCCGCCCCCGCTCTTCTGGCTGATGGCGGGCATCGGGGTGACGGCGGCGGTGATGTTCGTACCCTCGATGGTGCTGACGGCGGAGTATGCACCGCCCGAGATCCGCGCGACGGCCATGGGGGGATTCAACATGGCAGGCTCACTGGGCTTCCTGATCGGTCCGATCACCGGCGGCCTGATCACACAGACCGTGGCGGCGAGCTCTGGCTGGCTCGCAGGCTATCGCGCCGCCTTCTTCGTGGCCGGCGCCTCAGAGCTGCTCTGTGTGGCGATCGCGTTGCCCTTCATGCTCCGGCTGGCCGAGCGTGATGCCGGGCGCGAGGCGGGCTGATGTGAGGTGCGCACGAAGGCTGCAGGCGGCCCTGCTCGCCCTCATGATCGTCTGGACGCCCGGCTGCGAGGAGCCCTCGGACTTCGACGAGGACCACCCGCCGCCCAGCTTCAGCCGCCGCGGCTGGCCCGACCGCATCCTGCTGCTCGTGGGCGAGGCGCTCGATCGCGACAGGCTCTCGATCAATGGGGGTGACGTCCCGATGCGGGCGCTCGAGCGCCTGGCGGCCGATGGACAGGTGCTCTCGAACGCTCGCGCCGGGGAGGCGGCGGGGAGGGGCCTCTGGGCGACGGTGGTCGAGCTGGCGCGCATCCTCTCGAGGGCGGGGTACGAGACCATGGGGGTCGTCGCCGACCCCGCGCTCCTTCCACCGGCCGCGCCGGCAATCGGTCGGCAGGTCTTCGATGCCTGGCGCGGCCCGCCCGATCCCGAACGCGAGCTCGGCGCACCGCCGCCGAGCGAGGTGCGGCAACGTACGGGCGCGAGGCTCAATCGCGCGGTCGCCGGTGTGCTGGGGGACAGGGTCCGAGATCAGTACTTCCTCTACGTCCACTACTCGGACCCTGCCGATCTCGAGCTGCGATCGGATCTCGAGGACGCGGCAGATTCGGCGCGCTACTTCGACCGCGTGGTCGAGCAGGTGACCGACCATCTCCGGCTGATGGGGCAGCTGGAACACACGCTGGTGATCGTGGCGGGGCATCCGAGCGCCGCCGACGAGGAGGCGCGAAGCGCGCCCCAGGCGCTGGTGGTGCGGCCTGCGCTCCTGCCCGGGCCTGCCGTCGAGGTCTTGATTTCCGATCTGCCCGACTTGATTCGCGCGCGCCTCGCCCGCGCTCAGCCCGAGCCGGCCGGGCGGGCCGCGGGCGGCGTGACGCCGTCCCCTTGAGCCTCGACGGCCTCGGTCTCCTCGAGCAGCTCGAGGTTGGCCCTCGCGCGTGCCGCGCCGGACGCGTCCGACTGTGCGAGCCTCGTCTCGACGAGCAGCTCCCAGAGCGCGCGCATGCGCGGCGCCGCGTTGACGCCCGCCATCGCCGTGCGCTCCGCCGCCTCGGCATTGCCGATCCGCAGCAGCGCAAGCGCGGCGCAGTGGTAGGACGCGCCGGGGCGATGGCCGTTGTCCGCCGAGCGGAGGCAGGCGTTGACGGCATGCTCGGGGTGCGATTCGAGGAAGAGCAGTCCGAGGTTCAAGGGGCCCCGCTGCGGATCGAGCTCCATGCCCCGGGCCGCGGCGGCCCGGGACGCCTCGAGCTGACCCAGGTGCAGCCGGGCCAGGGCGAGGCGGAAATGGAAGCTCTGCACCCGCGGATTCGCAGTGATCGCGGCCTCGTACGACACCGCCGCCTCCGCGTAGGCGCCTCGCTCCATGGCGTGTCGCGCGAGCAGGCGGTGCTGGCCGGCGATGCTCTGGCCCTCCGCGCCGAGCGGCGGAGGAAGCGCGACGCAGACGATCGCCCCGGACGCCGCGCCCAGGGCCACGATCGACGCGCCACGCCGCGCATCCGGCGCTCGCGTCCGCCAGCGCCCGACGGCGCGGGCGATCGCTGCGCAGCCAAGGGCGACGCCCACCGGCACCAACGCCAGTCGATAGCGATCGAGGACGTGGAAGGCGATGACCCCGCCCGCGCCGAGGAGCAGATAGAGTGCGAGCAGCAGCTCTGCCGCCCTCGGATCGATGCGCCGAAGACCGATGGCGGCGAAGACGCCCGCCAGACCGAGGGGCAGCGCGAGCCAGTAGCCGACGGCGGCCAGACGCAACGAGCTCAGCCTCGCCCGCACGAAGTAGAAGCTGACGTTGTCGGTGAACTCGTAGTGATGCAGGAAGAGCCGCGTCTTGTCGACGAGCAGCTCCGCTGCCGAGATCGGATGCGCGCGCATGTGCGAGAGGGTCTCACTCCACCAGAACGAAGATGATTCCGCGTGAGTGAGCGCGCGTCCGGTCCGCCGCTCGGCCTCGCGCTTGCCCGCCTCTCCTTCGCCGCTCGGTCCCGCCTGTGCGAAGGGCAGGGTGGGATCGACACCGTCCGCCTCCGGCCCGTTGCCGATGTAGAAGTTGATGCCCGAGCTCCAGGGCATCACCAGGGCCTCACCGCTGACCGCATGGTTTCGCATCGCGACTACGAGGAGAAAGGGGAGGAGGCCGAGGACCACCAGCATCGGGCCCCGCGAGCGGGCAGAAACGCTCGTCTCGGCGTCCGAGCCGAAGAGGAAGAGCCAGAGCAGGATCAAGGGGACGACCAGCGAGAAGTTGCTCTTGAAGAGCAGGGCCGCTCCGCACGCGGCGCCCAGGGCCAGCGGGCGGATGCGTGCCGAGGTCGCGAGCGCGAGCGCGGCCGTCGCGCTGAAGACCTCGAAGGTCGTCTTGAGCAGCAATCCCTCGAAGAAGACGAGGGGCCCGTAGAAGGCGATCAGCAGACCGGCGGCGAAGGCTGCCCGCTCGCCGCCGAGGCGGCCCGCCAGCAGTGCGGAGCGCATCGCCGTCCCGGTCCCCACCAGCGCCTGCAGCAGGCGGACGCCCGGCAGACCGACGCCGAGGGCATCCAGCAAGGCCAGCAGGTAGAGATAGCCGGGCTCGACGAAGAAGGGCTGGTCGCCGCCGAGCCAATCACCGGCGGCGATCTGTCGCGCCCAGCTCTGGTAGTAGGCCGCGTCGAGGAAGGCGGTGTCGCCGTATGGCGTGCCGCTCAGCTCGAAGAAGTAGAAGAGGCGGATCCCGAGCGCCGCCAGCGCCGTCACCCCGATCGCACGGCGCAGCCGCTCTCCTCCTCGCTCTCTGACGTGCTCTCTCCCGTGCGCTCCGAGGGCTTCCATGCCTGCAGGTTAACCGGATGCTCTGGCGCGCTTCCAGACCCGCCAGCTTTCGGAGCCTGGCGTCGATGGGCGCCCCGTGCAGTGCGCCGATACACTGCCCGCCTCGAAAGGACGGGCCGGATGAGCGACGAGCGAAGCGACGAAGAGCTGGCGAAGCTGGAGGAGAAGCTGCGCGCGTTCGCCAACGACTTCCCCTTCTTCAACCACATGGGCTTCGAGGTGCTCGAGATGCGCCCGGGATTCGCGCGCGTGGCCGCTCACGTGGCGGATCATCTGCGCAATCCGAACGGGCAGATGCACGGCGGCGTGATCGCGAGCCTCATCGACATGAGCATCACGCAGGCCATGCTGATGACAGAGACGTACCAGAAGGTCCGGGAGACCCGCGGCGTGATGACCACCGTCGACCTCAGGGTCAAGTACCTGCGCGCCCTGCAGGAGGGTGTGGCCACGGTGGAGTCCGAGATCATCCACCCCGGGCGGCGCGTCGTGCACGCGGCCAGCGTCGTCAAGGACGACAAAGGTCGCACCATCGCCCTCGGCGACTCGACGCTGATGATCGTCCTCGGCAAGGGCGACCCGGGCCAGGTCTGAGGCGCGCCTGCGCTTCGGTCTTCAATTGTCGCGATCGCCGACGTAGAATGGCCGGGGTGACGCCGCGTCCCCCTCCAGTCAACGTCCCCTGTATTCCGGGAAAGGGATGTCCTCCAGGCGCATACAGGGACAGTCGAGCGTCCAGCGCTCGGAAGGAATCGCCATGGATGTCGGCCTGCTCGTGATCTTCCAGAACTACCTGGGGCGGGGGGAAGACGCAGACGTCGTGCGCGGCGAGATGCGCCTGGCCGACCTCGCCGAACCCCTCGGCTACGACAAGCTCTGGGTGGCGGAGCATCACTTCACCGACTACTCGGCGATCCCGGACAACATCCAGTACCTGAGCTACGTCGCCGGACGGACCGAGCGGATCAAGCTCGGGACCGGCGCGGTGATCGTTCCCTGGAACCATCCGCTTCGCGTCGCAGAGCGGATCACGCTGCTCGACCACCTCTCTGGCGGTCGCGCCGTGCTGGGCCTGGGGCGGGGCCTCGCGCGCTTCGAGTACGAGCACTTCGGTCTCGACATGAACACCTCGCGCGAGCGCTTCGACGAGGGGGCCGCGATGATCGTCGAGGCCCTCGAGACCGGCTTCATCGAAGGCGACGGTCCCTTCTATCCGCAGCTGCGCACGGAGATCCGTCCGAGGCCGCTCTCGGGGATCAAGGATCGGCTCTACTGCGTCGGCCAGTCGCCGGTCTCCGTGGTCGAGGCCGCGCGACTCGGCGCCAAGCTGATGATCTTCTCTCAGGAGCCCTGGGAGATGTTCAAGGTCGGGGCGCTCGAGCGCTACCAGAACGCCTTCGTGGACTTCCACGGTCGCCCGGCGCCCGGATTCCTGGCGGGCGACCTCATGTTCTGCGACGCGGACCCGGCGAGGGCCGAGGCGCTGGCCATGGAGTACATGTCGAACTACTTCCTCACGATCATCGACCACTACGAGCTGATGAGCGAGCACTTCAAGGATGCGAAGGGCTATGACCACTACGCCACCGCCTCCGACCTCTTCAAGCAGGTGGGCGTGGACGTATCCGCGAAGACCTACTGCGGCGTACAGTGCTGGGGAACGCCGGAGCAGATCCTCGAGAAGCTCCGCTGGCGCAAGGAGCTGCTCGGCGACTTCGAGCTGAACTGCATCGCGTACTACGGCGGCATGTCGGTGGAGACCATGGAGTCGAGCGTCTCGCTCTTCGCGCGCGAGGTGCTGCCCGAGCTCAAGCGCTGGTAGGGGCTCGGCCGCCTTCCGGCGCGGGCAAGGCCAGATCCGCGAAGCGACGGGTCCAGTTGCCGGCGGCTCGGAAGCGGAGCTGAGCCGAGGGCAGGCGCTCGCTGAAGAGATGGAGGTTCTGTGCGCGATGCTGATCGGGTCCAGCGTGGGCGGTGCACCGGCGCGGTGCATCTGCTCCACGAAGGCCACCCGAACGGCCAGCCCCGCATCCCGGCCGTCTTGGGTGGCCGGCCTCAGCCTACCTGCGCTCTCGATCGCGCAGGATCTCGATCCGTTCCGGCGGAGCATCGATGGCCGGGTTCGCCGAGTGGAAACGGTCGTCCAGATTCTGCTCGAGCCAGGCGCGCAGCTCACGGATCAGTGGCCTGCTGTACCCGTCGACCTCTCCGCCGCTGCCTGAGGTGCCGTCGGCCGCGACCAGCGCGGTGCGCTCCGGGTCCTCCTTCGCTCCGATCCGGAATCCCCTCTTCATGCTGACTCCGTCCTGCGCTCTCTGCTGGCTCCCTGCTCCGATCCGTGGCCTCAACTGATCGCCGATGGGGGCGCAGGGGCGGGCGATCGATTGCTCCCCAACGACCTCGGGCCTACCCTTTGCGGCCATGCCCCAAGAGATGTCGATGCGACGAAAGGTCGCCTTCGCCCTGGGCGGCCTGGGCTGGCAGATGAGCAGCACCATCGTCGTCAGCATCGGCATCTACTACTACCTCCCGCCCGAAGGTGCCGGGCTGACCGCGCTGCTCTCCGAGGAGATCTTCCTGGGTGTGCTCACCGCCTACGGGCTGGCCAGGCTCGTGGGCGGCGTCGTCGATTCGCTTGCCGACCCGATCGTGGGCCAGCTCTCCGATACCTCCACGTCGCGCTTCGGCCGCAGGCGGGCATTCCTGATCTACGGCTGCGTGCCGATGGTGGGGACGACGCTCGCCATCTTCTGGCCCCTCGGCGAGCCCGGGAGCACTCTCACCTTCGCCTACCTCTCGGTGATGCTCGCGCTCCACTACATCTTCTTCACGATGTACGTCGGGCCCTATCTCTCGCTGGTGCCCGAGATCGCGCGCTCCGAGCGCGAACGCATCGACCTCATGCGGCTGCGCGCGATGCTCACGGGGCCGCTCATGCTCGGCTTCGGCGTGCTGTGGCTACAGGCGATCGCGTGGGGGCGCGACGCCGGGTTCAGCACCGAGGAGGCGGTCCGCCTGGTGGTGGTGGTGGCCTGCGCGATCGCCTTCGTCTGCAGCCTGCTGCCGATCTTCGCCGTCGAGGAGGGGCGCCATACGCGGATCGAGGTCTCCGAGCTGCCCTGGCTGGACGCCATCCGGATCACCCTACGCAACAAGCCCTTCGTGCTCTTCATCTCCGCGGAGGTCGTCATGATCCTCGGCGCCACGATGATGGCGCCGGCCATGCCCTACATCGCGCGCGTACTCCTGGGACGGGACGAGGGCTTCGCCGCGATGCTCGGCCTCGTCTTCGTGCCGGCGATCGCCGTGGGATTCGCCTACATCGATCGTGTCTCCATGCGCTTCGGCGCCAAGCGGACGATGGTGGCGACCGTGGTCGTGCTGGGCCTCACCATGATCCCCCTCGGCCTGCTGCGCCCCGACGTGCCGGGAGGACCGGGTGATCAGTTCAACCTCGCAGTGCTGGTCACGTGCCTCGCGATCTCGGGCTTCCCCATCGCGGCCATGCTGGTGCTTCCCATGGTGATCCTGGGTCAGCTGATCGATCTCGACGAGGCGCGTACCGGCGCGAGCCGCTCGGCCATCTACTTCGGCATGCAGGGGCTGGCGACGAAATGGGTCTATGCCGCCAGCGCCGCGATCCTGAGCTACCTGTTCTCGGCCTACGGTCGCAGCGCGGAGGAGCCGTGGGGCGTGATCCTGCTCGGCCCCGTCGGTGGCGTGATCTGCCTGCTCTCGGCGCTGATCTTCTGCATCTACCCCGAGAAGCGGGTGCTTCGTGAGATGGCGGAGATCGACGCGATGCGAGGCGGGCTGCCGCGAGATCCCGAGGACCCCGAGGACATCCGCTCAGCCGCGTAGATTGCGGTGGGCGATCAGGGTGCGGGCCACCACCGTCGTGGCCAGCACGGCGATCCATAGCCACGTGGAGAGCCAGAGCCAGCCCGGTACGAGCAGGAAGATCGTGTACGCGATCCCGGTCTCACCGCCCTCGGCAAGCCCGGCGCCGAGCCGCAGGCCGCGGTCGTCCCGCGGAGGCTCGCCCCGCTTGGCCTCCTCCATGCCGAGGGCCAGCGCGCTGGTGATGCAGAGGATGTAGAGCCAGAGCATCAACATCCACTGCATGTGGTACTCGGGATGTCGAAGGTCGAGGGCGATCACGACGACGCCATAGCCCGCCATGTCGAGGACGATGTCGAAGTAGGCGCCGAAGTCGCTCGCGAGACCGCTCTCTCTTGCGAGGATCCCGTCGGTCCCGTCGGCGAGCCGGCTGATCCACCAGACCGAAAGGGCGAGGATCGGCCGATCAGCCGCGATCAGCAGGCCACAGACGCACGCGAGGGCGAAGCCGATGGTGGTGACGGCGTTGGGGGTGAGGCCCAGAGCGCGATAGGCGCGGATCAAGGGGCCGGCGAATTGCGGAAGAAGCCGGCGGAAGGCGTTGTCGATCACAGGGCGAGTGTAGCGGTGGCACGCGGGCTCATCTCAGCCGCCAGACCAGCACGTCGGGCTCGCGGTGGGTCGGGGGTCCGAGCAGCGACTCGATCCGGGCGATCAGCGCGGGCGATGCGGGCGGCACCGTTCCACCGTGGCGTGCGTGACGCTCCATGTAGGCGCGCACCCGTTCCGGCCAGCGCGCGGACGCTCCTGCGACGACAAGCGGGTCGTCCGTGCCGTAGACGTCCTGCCAGTAGCGATCGACCTCGTCGCCGATCCGCGGATGCAGGACCAGGTAGTCGGCGCCCTGCTCGCCGGCGTGCTCGAGGCTGGAGAGACTGACGTATGGGCCCTCGGGATGACGCGGGAACTCCTGCGGGAAGGGCGCGAGCATGGTCCTGGCACCGTGGACCAGCGCATAGTTGCGGTAGAGGTGGCGCGTCCGGTTGGTCAGCGCCGGCATCTCGATGATCGTGAGATCCTCGTCAGCCTCGTTCACCTCGCTCGCCAGATCGTGATAGAAGCGCGGCATTCCCGCCCAGGGCGTATCGAAGGCGGGAAGGGCGTAGAGGCTGAGATAGGTGTTGGCGTGGGCGATCGGAGAGGCCAGGGATGCGCTGACCGGGCCTGCCACGAAGGGCACCGCCGCGAGGGCCAGGCCGGCGCCGGCCCAGGCGCGGCGAAGCGGGTAGCTCTCCAGCTCGAAGCCCTCGATCCAGCCCGCCACGGTCGTGGCCACGAGCATGTAGGCCGGAATCAGCGAGGGCAGCAGATAGCGGGCATAGGCGTAGGCGTCGCCGTAGGGCGAGACCACGGCGATGATGATCGGGGGGGCGACGAGGGCCAGGATCATCGGGAACGCCTCTCCTCCGCGGACGCGGATCTGATCGACGATGGACGCCAGGCAGAGCAGGACGAGCAGCGCCGCCATGGTGCGCGAGCCCGCCAGCAGGGTCATGACGTCGAGGATGCCGAACGCTCCATAGTACTCCTGGCTCGTCTTGACGGTCATGTAGCGCGTCATCGACTCCCAGGCCGGGAGATGCAGCGCAACGCAGATGAGCCCGCCGAGCATCAGGGCCCCGAGCAGCCGCTTGCAGGTCTCGCTGTCCTCCTCGATGAAGTAGATGGCCAGCAGCACACCCGCATAGACGGGGACGACGAAGGCCACCGCCGTCGGATGGACCCAGGGCAGCGCCGCCGTCACCAGCGTGGCGCCGAGCAGGGGCGGCCTCGGGTTGGCCTCCGTGGGATTGACGAAGCGGTTCAGGAAGCCGAGCAGGAGGAAGGAGAGCAGCGCGACGAGCGAGTAGGAGCGACCGAAGTGCGAGTAGAAGATCAGGATCGGGCTCGTGCTGATCAGCAGGGTCGTGATCAGGGCTCCGCCCGCGCCGAGGATGCGGCGCGAGATCGGATAGACGACGACGAGCAGCGCCAGCCCCGCGATCCAGGCGGGTGCCCGGATGGCCCAATGGCTCGGCCCGAAGAGCTCGACGAAGGGGAGCTGCAGGAGCGGCAGGGCCATACCGGCACCGGTGGGCGAGAAGTGCGTGAGCACGGCAGAGAGACCAGCGTGCAGCTCACCGAGGCTGTGGAGCTCGTCGCCGAAGAGCAGGGCAGAGCCCACCGGGCGCAGCCGAAGGAGGGTGCCCAACAGGACTGCTGCGATCAGGACACCACGCTCGACGGGAGTCGTTCGCAGGACGAGCCATTGCCAGGGCCACTCGCGCGGAGATCTCGTCGTCACGTCGCCTTGAAGCGGACCGGCAGGCGGTCGGGGCCCCGGAAGTTGAAGCCGACGATCCCATGGTCCTCGCCGGGCTGGGGTTCGAGCTGCGCGAGGCGGTCGAGCAGGGCGTTCATGCCCACCTCGGCCTCCAGCAGCGCGAGGCGAGAGCCCGCGCAGTAGTGCTTGCCGAGACCGAATGCAATGTGCTCACTCTCCCCGCGATCGAGGCGGAATCTAGCGGGCTCCTCGAACTTGCGCTCGTCTCGATTCGCCGAGCCGATGGAGACGATCAGGCCGGTATCCTTGGCGATCGGTACGCCGGCGATCTCGGTGTCTCGTGTGGCCTCGCGCATCACGGTGGAGATGGGTGACTCCCACCGGAGTGCTTCGTCGAGCAGCACTGGGACGAGTCGGCGATCGGCGCGGACCCGATGCTGGAGCTCGAGATCCCGAAGCATCACGAAGAGGGCGGTCCCCATCAGGTGGTAGGTGGTCTCGGCGCCGGCCACGACCAGCAGCCGCAGGAACGAGACCACCTCCTCGTCGCTCAGCGCGACGCCTTCGACCTCGGCTCGGGCGAGCGAGCTGATCAGATCACCCGCCGGCGCGCGGCGCTTCCGGCGAACCACCGGAAGCAGGTAGTCGAGCATCTTCTGCGAAGCCGTGATGCCTCTGGGCGGATCGTGGGCGACCATGGTCAGGTCGATGCCCCAGTTGTGGAAGTCCGGGACGTCCTCCGCCGGCAGCCCGAGGATCTCGACGAAGACGGCGAGCGGATAGAGAAAGGTGAACTGCGCGGAGACGTCGGCCTCTCCGGCATTCGCGAAGCGGTCGATGGTCCGATGCGCGATCCTCTCGACGAGCTTGGGGAAGTCGCCGCGAAGCGCTCGCGGCGCGAGCGCCGGTGTCACGAGGGCGCGATGACGCAGATGATCGCGACCATCCATGCCCACCAGGCTCTCTCCCAGGACCGCGCCCATGGTGCGCTGGACGATGGCGCTCGAGAAGAGCGTGTCGTCGCGCAGCACGTCCCGCGCAGTGTCGTAGCGCGTGACCAGGTAGCTCCCGTTGGGCAGTGGGGTCATGGGGCCTTCGTTGCGCAGGCGCTCGAAGAGCACGTGCGGATTGCGCACCGGCGCCATCGGCCCCATCGACATCAGCTGCTCGAGGGTGAGGTGTTCGCCGTCGGGGATCCTCTGCCTCGTGTCGCTCATCTCTGTCTCCTCGCTGCAGATGGGACGGCCTCTGGCATCCGATGCCGCGAGGGGCGGCGGGTCGGGCGCTCTGGCGGAGCCGTGGGCTCGCCCCGGCCGAGGGTGTCAGGATGGCGCGGTGCGACCTTTCTGGACAGAGGGATGCGGCAGTTCTGCCGCTTGGCGAGTTTAACGGAGGCAACGCGTCATTGACCATACGATGGCGCCTGTCCCTCACGGTCGGGTGGTGCTGGGAGGTTGCGCCCCCCTGCCTTAAGATGACGACTGCGGGGCCCGTGCCCGGCGCGCCGGATCCAGGCGTGGTGCGAGCGGAATCGAGTGGCTCGCTCGGCGCTCGACTCGGCTCGCGACTCGGCACTCCAGAGGAAGTCTCATGAACTTCGGATTCACAGACGAGCAGGACCTGCTGCGCCAGGAGATTCGTCGCGTCCTGGACGAGCGCTGCCCGATCGGCGTGGTGCGGGAGACGATGGCCACCGAGCAGGGCTACAACGACGCACTCTGGTCCGAGATGGCCGCGCTCGGCTGGCTCGGTCTGATGGTGCCGGAGTCCTACGGCGGCTCCGGGCTGACGGCCGTCGACGGGATCGTGCTCTTCGAAGAGACGGGCCGCACCCTCACCCCGACCCCGCTCCTCTCCAACACGCTCGCCGCGAACGCGATCGTCGAGAACGGCAGCGATGCGCAGAAGAGCACCTGGCTGCCGAAGCTCTGCAACGGCTCGGCGAAGGCCACCCCGGCGCTCTTCGACGAGGCCGACGCCTTCGCCGCGGAGGAGACCCGCCTCGCCGCCACGCGCGAAGGTGAGGGCTTCATGCTCAGTGGAATCAAGAAGAACGTCTTCGATCCGATCTCCGCCGACGCCTTCGTGGTCTCCTTCCGCTTCGGCGAGGGGCCTACCGACGTCGGCCTCGCGCTCGTACCGAGTGACGCCTCGGGCGTGTCGGCCAAGAGCTTCCCGCTGATCGACGAGACCAAGCGGATGGGGAACCTGGAGCTCACCGACGTCCGCGTCGGGCCCGATCAGCTGCTCGGCACGCCAGGCGAGGTCACGCGCTCAATCGAGCGCCTGCTCGACGTGGGGGCGCTCTTCGTCACGGCGGAGATGAGCGGGGCCATCGACGAAGCGATCCGCCTCACCGTCGAGTACGCGAAGAGCCGCATCCAGTTCGGGCACCCCATCGGCCACTTCCAGGGCGTCAAACACCCCCTCGCCGAGATGTACGCGGACCTCGAATCCTTCCGATCGCTCCTCTACTACGCCGGCTGGCTGATGGAGCACCGCCCGGCCGAGCTCTCGCGTCAGGTCTCCCTCGCCAAGGCGTACGCGACGGACAGCTTCGTGCGCACCGGCATCGACAGCATCCAGCTGCACGGCGCCATCGGCTTCACGACGGCCTGCGACATCCATCTCTATTTCAAGCGCTCGAAGTGGGCCCGGCCCGCCTACGGAGACGCGGACATCCACTACGAGCGCGCATTCAGATTGCGAGGTGTGTAATGGACTTCGACCTGACGCCGAAGGAGGAGGAGTTTCGCGAGGAGGTCCGCTCCTTCCTCAAGGAGCATTGTCCGCCGAGGGGGCAGCGGGACATGGCCGCCCTGACGAAGTGGTGGAGAGCGGTCCGCGAGGCGCGCTACGTGGGATTCAACTGGCCCAGGGATTGCGGCGGTGGTGGCGGCACCGTGATGGAGCAGTACATCCTGAAGGAGGAGATGCTCAAGGTCGACGCCCCGCCCATCGGCAAGGACTACACGGGGCTCGGCTGGGTGGGCCCCGCGATCATCCAGTTCGGAACCGAGGCTCAGAAGCAGCGCTACCTGCCCGAGATCCTCGACGGGAAGAGCGCCTGGTGCACCGGATACTCGGAGCCCGACATCGGAAGCGATCTCGCGGCGCTGAAGTGTCGCGCGGTCCGGGACGGCGACGCATACGTGGTGAACGGGCAGAAGATCTGGATCTCGCTCGCGCACATCGCCACCGGCATCTACTGCATGGTGCGCACGAACCCGGACGTGCCGAAGTTCGAAGGCATCACCTGCCTGCTGATCCCGATGGATCTGCCCGGTATCGAGGTGCGGCCGATCAAGAGCTTCGCCGGGGACCACTTCGCCGATCTCTACAACGAGGTCTTCTTCAACGACGTCCGCGTTCCGGCCGAGTGTCGCGTCGGCGAGGAGGGGCAGGGCTGGGACATCATCTGCTCGGCACTGCAGAACGAGCGAAGCGGGATCGGCGAGGTGAACCGCCATCACAAGGCCCTCGAGCGCCTCATCGAGCTCGCCTCGGAGAGCCGGATCGGCGGAAAGCCGGCGTTGGAGAACGACGCGATGCGCAAGAAGCTCTCGTCCTTCGATGCGCGCATCGAGGCGGCGCGTCTCAACGGGCTTCGTGCGCTCTCGGATCAGGTGAACGGAAAGCTCGGCGACAGTGACGCCAGCTTCAACAAGCTGCACAACTGCAACCTGCTGGTGGCCATGAGCGAGACCGCCATGGAGCTCCTGGGCGGCGCTAGTCCCTACGTGGGCAGGAGCGAGGCCAACATCGGAGGGGGTCGGTGGCAGATCGGCGCGCTCGGATGGCCGACCACGGTGATCGGCGGCGGCACGCCGAACATCCAGAGGAACATCATCGCCGAGCGCATGCTGGGGCTGCCCAAGGACTAGCCATCGAGGCGGCCATCACGCGTGTCGGGCGGCTGATCCTCGCGTAGGCGGCGGGCGGAGGTGACGGCCGACGCCGTTCATGCAATGGTGTCGGCGTGCGATCCCTGAAAGCGATTCTCATCACCGCGGCGCTCTGTGTCGCCCCGATCCCGGTCGCGGCGGCATCAGCCACGGACGAAGCGATTGCCGATGGCGACGCGACGGGGGCCGGGCAGGTCGACACGGCCCGCGTTGCCCGCATCGACGCGCCCGAAGAGCAGGGCAACTGGCTCGTCCACGGCCGTGATCGCGGTGAGCAGCGCTTCAGCCCGCTCCGCCAGATCCAGCGCGACAACGTCGGCGGGCTCGGTCTGGCCTGGTGGACGCCCACCCGGAGTCGCAGGGGACTCGAGGCCACGCCGTTGATGGTGGACGGCGTGCTCTACGCAACATCCACCTGGAGCGTGGTCTTCGCCCTGGACGCGGCCACGGGCGAGGAGCTCTGGCGCTACGACCCGAAGGTCCCGCGAGCGAAGGGGCGGGATGCCTGCTGCGACGTGGTCAACAGAGGCGTCGCGGTCTGGAAGGGCTCCGTCTTCGTCGGCACCATCGACGGCCGCTTGATCGCGATCGAGGCCGCGACGGGCAAGCCGCGCTGGCAGACGATGACCGTCGACCCCGATGACCACTACACCATCACCAGCGCCCCTCGTGTGGTGAAGGACCTCGTCGTCATCGGCAACAGCGGCGCAGAGTTCGGCGTGCGCGGCTACTTCAGCGCGTACGATGCGGCCACGGGCGAGATGAGGTGGCGCTTCTATACGGTGCCCGCGAGCAAGCACGGGCCGCACGAGCATCCGGAGCTGGCGATGGCCGCCGCCACCTGGCCGGTCGACGCGCTCTGGGAGTCGGGGCTCGGCGGTACGGTCTGGGACGCGATGGCGTACGACCCCGAGCTGGATCTCCTCTACGTGGGCGTCGGCAATGCGTCTGTCTACAACCGGAAGCTCCGCAGCCCGGGCGGCGGCGACAACCTCTTCCTCGCCTCCATCCTCGCCGTGCGGCCTGAGACCGGCCGGCTCGTCTGGCACTATCAGACCACGCCCGGCGAGCACTGGGACTACACCGCTGTGCAGCAGATGATCCTGGCCGACCTCGAGATCGGCGATCGGCGGCGCAAGGTGCTGATGCAGGCGCCGAAGAACGGCTTCTTCTACGTGCTCGACCGCGCCAGCGGAGCGCTGCTGAGCGCGGAGAAGTACGCCCATGTGAGCTGGGCGAGCCACGTGGACCTGAAGACGGGTCGGCCCGTGGAGCGAAGGGAGGCGGTCTGGGAAGAGGGCAGCGCCAACGTCGCACCCAGTCCGGAGGGTGCGCACAGCTGGCACCCCATGAGCTACAGCCCGCAGACGGGATACGTCTACATCCCCATCATGGACCTCGCGTATCAGTTCATCGCCGATCCGGACTTCCAGTTCAAGAAGGGCAGGCTCAACCTCTCCGAGGACTGGGGCGCACTCTCCGCGCAGTTCGAAGGCTACGAAGCCGTCAGCGCCGCAGCCTGCAGTCCCACGCGGCTCGTCGCATGGGATCCGGTCCGGCAGAAGAAGGCCTGGGACGTGGGCTTCGATACGAGTGTGCCCGGCGGCGTGGTGTCCACGGCGGGTGGGCTGGTCTTCCAGGGCAATGGTACCGGGATCTTCGCTGCCTACGATGCGCACACGGGCGAGCGGCTCTGGTCGAACGAGGTGGGCATTCCGATCATGGCGGCGCCCATCACCTACCAGGTGAAGGGCGAGCAGTACGTCGTGGTGCTCGCCGGGGCCGGTGGGGATGGGGGCACGCACCTGATGCGCCTCGAGAACGAGAACGAGGGGCGCGTCCTGGCCTGGAAGCTGGGGGGAGAGGCGGCGATGCCGCCCACGCGTCCGCTGGTGCGCCCGCCCGTGAGCGTGACGAAGGTGGACGTACCGCAATCGGTGATCGACGAAGGGCGCGACCTCTACGGCGGGCATTGCGCCATCTGTCACGGCTTCGGGGCGATCTCGAGCGGCCTCCATCCCGACCTGCGCCTCTCGTCCGAGAAGGTGCACGCCGATTGGATCGGCATCGTCCTCGGCGGCACGCGCAGCGCGAAGGGCATGGCGTCCTTCGCAGATCTGCTCGACGTGGAGGACGCCGAGGCGATCCGCGCCTACGTGATCAGTCGTGCGATCCACGAGCCGAATCTCCTCCAGCGTCTCGCGGAGGCGTTGGTCGAGGCGGGCGTATGCCTGCCCGCCAGCTGGGTGACGGACTAGCCCGAGCGGACGGGGCCTTCAGGAAGTCGGGCCCATCGCCTCCCGGTAGGCGAAGAGAGCGGGCACACCGCCGGTGTGCAGGAAGATGGTCCCGGCGGAGAGCTCGCCTGCACGAGCCATCGCGATGAGCCCCGCCATGGCCTTTCCCGTATAGACCGGGTCGAGGAGCAGTCCCTCGGCCCGCGCGGTCAGCTCGACGGCCTCACGCATCGCCGCGCTGGGGATGCCATATCCCGCGCCGAGGAAATCGTGACGAAGCTCCACAGGGCCGATCGATGCGGCCTCGACGCCCAGGTGCGTGGTGATCTCGGCCAGTCGCTCCGAGAACGTGCGTTCGAGCTTCGTCGCGTCCATCTCGTAGACGTTGACGGCGACGATGCGCACCTCTCTCTGCTGCGCCGCGAAGCCCGCCGCGAGGCCCGCCAGCGTGCCCGTCGTCGAGGCGGCCGTGACCACCGTGTGGAGCGCCAGGTCGAGCGCGTCGCACTGGCCCGAGAGCTCGAAGGCGCAGTCGACGTAGCCGAGCGCACCGATGGCGTTCGATCCACCGGTGGGGATCACGTAGACGCGGCGCCCCCCTGCCTGCTCGGCCTCGATGATGCGCCGTGTGGCGAGCGCGGCTGCGGCGTCCGAGTCCACGATCGTCACCTCGGCGCCGAAGAGGTGGTCGAGGAGCAGATTGCCCGAGGTCGTGTAGGCGGGCTCGCGATCGCGGACGAGGTCCACCAGGACCAGGTGGCAGGCGAGCCCCGCGCGAGCCGCTGCTGCGGCCGTCTGCCGAGCGTGATTGGATTGAAGAGCGCCGAAGGTGAGCAGCGTCTGCGCGCCCTGGGCGCGGGCCTCGCCCACCAGGAACTCGAGCTTGCGCGTCTTGTTGCCGCCGCCGCCGAGCCCCGTGCAATCGTCCCGCTTCACGTAGAGCGATCCGAGGCCCAGCTTCGCTGCGAGCCTCGGCATGGCCTCGAGGGGCGTGGGACGCAGCGCGAGCGCGGCGCGCGGAGACGCCTCCAGTGCCTTCATCGCATCCGTCGGAAGCAGCTTCGCAGCTCGTCCACGAAGAGCTCGGGCTGCTCGAACGCCGCGAAGTGGCCGCCGCGCTCCAGCTCGTTCCAGTAGACCAGGTTCGTGTAGCGCCTCTCCGCCCAGCGTCGGGAGGGGCGAACGATCTCCCTTGGGAAGATGCTGCAACCGGTGGGGACGGCCACGGTGTCGAGATCGACGTTCCCGAAGCTCTCCCAGTACAGACGCGCCGAGGACGCCGCGTTCGCGTTCCACCAGTAGAGCATGATGTTGTCCAGCATCTCGTCACGACCGAGGACGTTCTCGGGATGACCGTCGCAATCGGTCCAGGCCCAGAACTTCTCGAGGATCCAGCCCGCCTGGCCCGAGGGCGAGTCGGTCAGCCCGTAGCCCAGCGACTGGGGGCGGGTGCTCTGCTGCTTCGAGTATCCGGTCCCGTTCTGCTGGTGACTCTG
>CAZQMY010000027.1:0-29110 GCA_964594405.1 uncultured Spirochaetaceae bacterium
TTGCCCTCGCTCACCGGCACCCGCTCCCCGCAAGCTGCATGTCGGACATCTCCACTGGAGCCCGCAACGGAGCCCCGGCCCCACCGACCGGGCTCTCCATGCACAGGCGCCTGCCGGATCTCGCCGCTGCTCTCGCGGGAAGCTCGGGGTGACCGAGCCAACCGAGAGCGCAGCGGAAGGCCCGGGCGAAGACCCACGCGAGCGCGCGAGCCCCGCAAGAGATTAGGGCAGATTCGCTGGCGCGGGTCGCCCGCCGCCGCACCTCCTACGCCCGCCCGCTCGGCTCGAAGAACCACGCCCAGCGCGTACCGGCGAAGCGCCGCTCGAGCTCTCCATGGTTCAGGACGACCTCGTGCAGTGGGCGCGTCTGCTGCTTCCGGAGCGGCGAGGAGAGGGGGCGGATCGGCAGGCCGAGATACTGCTGGACCTCGCCGAGGCGTGCTTGCGGGTCGGCGACGAGGTCCTCGTAGTAGAGCGTAAGGACGTGGTCGAAGCGCGACGCGAAGGCCTCATGGAGCTGCTCGGAGCGCTCGAAGAAGCGAACGCAGCGCTCGTAGGGCAGCGTGATCGGCGTCGGAGTCGGATCGCGCTCGGGCGATACGCTGATCCACCGCCCCGTCTGCTCCGCGATGATCGCCGAGACCTGGCTCTGGAGCAGGTTGCGACGCATGAGGTGGATCACGCGCACCTCCTGCTCCGCGAGGGGATCCCACACGCGCTGCCAGTCGCCCTCCTGCGCGTGGTAGTAGAAGAGCTTGAATCCGACGGCGCGAATCCGCGACGGCATCTTTGCGAAGACGCACCGGTCGAGGAAGGCCACCGCGTCCTGCTCACGGAGCGCGACACTGCGCGCGTCCTGGCTTCGATACCCCGGAGACCCGCCCCAGTTGATCTCCCCGCGCGCTCGGCTCCTCCCGTTGAAGAGCTCACCGAAGACGACGGCGTCGGGATGCGAGGCGAGCGACGTCCGCAGCAGATTGGAGCCCGTCCGACCGCGGCCCAGGATCACGAACCGGGTGTAGCGATCCTGCCCGATCCTCAGGCCCGTCGCCAGAGCGGCATCGAAGAGCCTTCGCTCCACGTGGGCCCGCGCATCCCGCAGCCCCGCGCGAAGCGCTCCGCCCATGCTCCCGCCCCCAGTCGCAAAGGTCATGAACGCGTCGGTCTCCGTGCCTCATCGGCGCAGCCGGCGCAACGCGCGCCGGGCACCGCCCAAGGGTAGTGCAATGGGGTGCGAGCGGCGGGGGCAGGGATGGGCCGCATCTTCGTCGACACCCCACGGACGCGCGGGGACCCGACCGCCGGCGCCGTGCGCGGCGGTCGCCGCCCGGCGATCGCGTATCATCGCCTCGGTGGGGACGACGAGATGCACGAACCGGCCCATCGCCCCGCGCCAACCCGCCCGAACCCAGCCGGAGATCGATCCAGCCGATGCCCAGCCAGAAGCCGGCAGCGCCCCGATCCGCCACCTCGATGCGTCTCGCGCAGACCGCGGCGAAGCCGCTTGCCCGAGCGCTCTCCCCGCGCACCGTCTTCAGGCTGACCGGTGTGCTGCCGTTCGCTCCGTCGGCCGACACACCGGAGCTCGTCGAGGACTTCGCCGCTCCGCCGCCCTTCCACGCGCCGGCACCTCCGGGCTACGAGGGGCGCGGCGGCTGGGTCGCCTCACGCGATCGGGGTGGCTCGGTCGCAGGGATCGCTCGGATCGAGGACGGGCTCGCCATCGAGACCGGCGCGGTCTTCGATCGCACAGGCCTGCACCAGGCGTTCGCATGTCACGATCACGACTTCGCAGATCATCCCCGCCGCACCCCGCGTCACTTCGTGCCGGCACCGCATCGTCTCCTTCCCCACGTGCGCACCCTGCCTCGTGCCGTCGCGTTGACCACCTCCAATCAGGACTTCTACTTCCACTGGCTATTCGACGTGCTGCCGAGGCTGCATCTGGCCGAGCGTGCCGGTGAAGAATCGGGGCCCTTCTTGATCCGTACCGGGCTGAGCTTCCAACGCGAAAGCCTGGCGCTTCTCGGCGTACTCGACCGCTGCCTGGAGATCGGAGCCGGCTGCACGGCGGTCTCCGCATCACAGCTGATCGTCCCCTGCCACGGCATCACGCCGGGTCGCTCGATTCCGGGCTGGGTCGTCGAGTTCCTGCGCACGCGGGTCCTGGCGAGCATCGCCCCGGGGCGGGCTCGCCCCAGGCGCATCTTCATCTCGCGCCGCAACGCCGGCCATCGCCGCCTGCGCAACGAGCCCGAGCTCGTCCGCGCGCTCGAGGCATACGGCTTCGAGGCGCTGGCGCTCGAGTCCCTGCGCTTCGAGGAGCAAGTCCGCGCGTTCCGCGACGCCGAGATCGTCGTCGCGCCGCACGGCGGCGGTCTCGCGAACATCGTCTTCTGCAGCCCGGGCACGCCGGTCCTCGAGCTCTTCCCCGCGACCAACATCGATCTCTACTACCGCATCTGCAGAGCGGTGGGGCTTCGATATACACACCTGCGGAGCACGGATGGATCACGCGAGTTCATGGGATCCGAGGACTACCACATCGACCCGATGAGGCTCCGCGTCGCGGTAGGAGGGGCGCTGGAGGGCGCTGCGGAGCGTACGTCATGAGCAGGCCCCGGCCGCGCTGGCGCCTGATCGGAGTCATCGGCGCATGGGTGATCGTGCCGCTTGTCCTGATGGAGGTCGCCGTGCGCCTGAATCCGTTCGGACTCCTCCGTTCAGGGCGCGATCCCTACGGGCACCTGCGCAATCACGACCTGCACCCGATCGAGTTCGACTCGGCCCTCGGCTGGGTGCCCGCGATCGGTCGATTCGATCACGTCTGGCGCGGCCGGGCCCTGACGGTGGGCCCCGATCGACTCCGCTCCAATGGGACGAAGGCCACTCCCGTCTCCGGCCCGTCCATACTCGCCACGGGCGACTCGTTCACCTTCGGCGACTGGGTGGCCGATGACGAGACCTGGCCCGCGTACCTCGAGGAGATGCTCGGCGTACCCGTGCTGAACGGCGGCGTCTCGAGCTACGGCTTCGATCAGACGGTGATGCGGACGGAGCAGCTCGTTGCCCGACTCTCGCCCAGCCTCGTCATCGTGAGCCTCATCGACGACGACATCACGCGGACGATGGTCTCGAGTCGCGCAAACGCGGCGAAGCCCTGGTTCCGGCTCGAGGGGGACGGGATCGCCCTCGATCCCACGCCCCTGCGGGATTGGGAGACGATCTCGCGGCTGGCCCTCCTGGAGCGGCAGCTGCGGCGCAGCGCGATCCTGCGGCTCCTCTTCCGGGAGTACCTCTATCCCGAACGGCGGCGCCACGAAGACGGCGTCGCCGTCTGCTGCGCGCTGGTCGATCGACTCGCCGAGTTGCAGCGCGCCCGATCCGTCCCCGTGACCCTCCTGGCGCAGTACGGGCCTGGACTCGAACGCCAGCAGCTCGCTGCGGTCCAGGCCTGCGCGCGCTCGGCCGGGCTCGACGTCGTCGATGCACTGCCCCGCCTGCAAACGCTGAAGCGGCGATCGCCGGAGCAGTTCGACGCGCTCTTCCGCTACCACATGCTGCCGGCCGGCAACCGCGTCATCGCTGAGACCGTACGCGACCACCTCGCCGCACCTCGCTTCGACTTCATCCGCACCGGGCGCGAGCAGACCAGCGCGGTACGGCCTTCGGGCGAAGCCGCAAATGCGGCCGATGGAGTCCAGGCGCTAGAATCCGCGCCGTGATGTATGCGGAGACTGGACGAGCTGGCGTTGGGCCCGGAGCCTCGCCGAGCGCGGCGTCCGAGACGCTCGGATTCCCCGAATCGACCTACCTGGTCGACCCCGAGCGCAGCCTCGTCTACCTCCCCATCCCGAAGGTCGCCTGCACCAGCCTCAAGACGTGGTTCGTCAGGAGCTCACCCGGTGCCCGGATCAGCGAGGACCCGGCGACGTTCAAGGTCAATCTCTGGCTCGGCGACGAGGGCAGGCGCTATCTCCTGCACGACGCGGCGCTGCTCGAAGACCCGGAGGTCTTTCGCTTCTGCTTCGTCCGCAACCCCTGGAGTCGGCTCGTCTCCGCCTACCTGAACCGCATCGTCGGTCAGGGCGTCGAGTACAAGCGCCTGATGACGAGGCTCTCCCGCGGCCGCTGGTATCGGCTCGACAAGCGCGCGGCCTTCGCTCTGCGCCGGCGCATCGGCGGCGTCGGATGGCCCGAGCGGGCGGAGCTGAGCTTCCGGGAGTTCGTGACCCGGGAGGTCGCGGTCACGGCACCGAGCGAGATGGACCCCCACTGGCGACCGCAGTGCGACTTCTTCGCAGACTACCCACTCGACTTCATCGGTCGCTTCGAGCGGCTCCACGCGGACTTCGAGGCGCTCGCCCGCCGGCTCCACATCGCCGATCCGCTGCCCGAGCGCAATCGGTCCCACTACGTCGCTCACGCCGACCGCACGTGCCTCGCGCATCGCGCACCGGCCGAGCTCAGGCGGCTGTCCGCGATGCCCTCCTACCGTCAGTTCTACACGACCGAGCTCGTCGAGACGGTGGGGCGGGTCTACGCGGCCGACATCGAGCGCTTCGACTACGACTTCTGAGCGGCGCCGATCTTCCGCCCTCCGAGGGCTGGGCGGGCCGAGGCTCCGACGCTGCCTGGCTGCGGATTCGCGGCCTTGCGCCGAAACGGCTGCGAGCGTCGCCCCATCCACGGATCAGGGCTGGGCCTCGCGCCCCCGACCAAGCCGCGACGCTCGCCGGGCCCGGCGGATCGCGCGGCGCAGCCTCCGCCAGGGGCGCCGGACCGAGGCGAGCGCCCGCCGGACCTCGTACCCGAAGCGCCCGGCACCGCCGGCCGCTGAAGAGGCCGCATGCACCTCGTCGAGGTCGGTGCGCCCGATCATCTCCCAGGCGGGGCGCGCGGCGAGCGACGACCAGCGCCCCATGTAGTCCTGGCCGAAGGCGAATCGCTTCTCGAGGCTCAGGTCGAGCGACTCGAGGCCGTCGGAGAAGTAGATCGCCATCTCCGGGATGTTGGACGCGCCCCGGATGAGGTGGTTGCAGCGGGAGAGGATCAGGATGTCGATCAGGACGTCCTCTCCCTTCCGATAGGGTGAGCCTTCGTCCATCTCGAAGGGAGCGGTCGCCGTAGAGGAGCGGAGGCAGTCATAGCTGAGAACGATGTCGCCATAGCGCCGGCGCACGACGTCCAGGTATTGGACCTGGTCGGTCGCGAGGTAGAGCAGGGCATCCGGGTGCGCTCCAAGATACCGGTCGATCGGATCGAAGTACTCCGCCGGGCTCACGGGCGGTGCGTAGTGGAGATCGGTCCCGCGCATGTGCAGACCGAGCACGTGCGCATCCTGGAGGTCGCGTGCGACGAACAGGTCGACCTTCTCCTGGACGTGCGGCTTGACGCGCACGAAGCGCCGGACGGTCTCGCGCCCCTTCCGTCGCTGCTCGTCGAACCACCCGCGCAGATCGTCGGGCGGATGCGTGCGCCAGCGGCCGAAGGTCCAGGTGAAGATGCTGTCGTCGTCGGCCTTGATGGCGTCGGGCAGGGAATCGTTCACGTGCCTGAGGCGCGCGGCGTATGCCGCCGCGTCGGGCCCGTCGAGCAGGCGCTGCAGCTCGGCGCTCGACCACGGGCCGACGGGCTCGAAGAACTGCTCCCACGCGTTGTCGCCGTAGTGGGCTTCGAGGAAGCGGCTCCTGCACGACTCGTCGATCTGGACGACGGGGACCAGCCCTTCGCGTTCGCAGTAGCGCAGGTAGTTCAGGACCGTGAGCACGCAGGCCGCGAAGCCAGCGCCGATCAGCGGCGGCCGGATCAGCAGGATCTCGGAGGACTCGTCCATCGCGAATCAACCGTCGCTTCGCCGGGCGCGCAGCCACGGCCCCAGCCGGTGGTCGAGGGCGCGGCGCCAGCGCCGCAGGCTCCATATGGGCGGCGACCACTGGTCGATCTCGAGCTTCCGCCAGGCGCTGACCAGGTGCTCGACGGTGCGCGGATCGAATTGGCTCGAGAGGGCGAAGTCGTGGCACTCGAGGGACGAAGCGAACCAGAGGGCGCACTCGCCCACCGCAGCGGCGCCCTTGAAGAGGAACCGGCAGCGCGCGAGCAGGAGCAGGTCGACCAGGACGTCCTCGCCTCGGCGATAGGGACTCTCCTTGGCAAACTTGAAGGGGGGCCTGCGCGAGCTCGAGCGGAGACAGTCGGTCGTCACGATCCGATCGCCGTATCTCTGGCGGAAGAGATCGACGAACTGCATCTGATCGGTGGCCAGGAAGATCGGCGGGCGATCGCCGCCCTGTGCTTCGCTCCACGCGTCGATGGCCTCGAAGTAGCTCGACGGAGGCGTGGGCTCGGCGTATGCGAAGTCCGTCCCGCGGATGTGGACGCCGAGCGCCTCTGCGTCGCCGAGGTTGCGGCGCCAGAACGCATCGACCTCGTCCCGGATGTGCGGCTTCACCCGGATGAACTCGCGCACGAACTTCCGGCCGAGCTCGCGCTTCTCGGCCATCCAGGCCGCAGGATCTTCCGGGACGTCCTTCGCCCAGAAGGTCGCGATGCGGTCGGCGTCGCTGTGGTGCCAGTCGAAGATCTCGCGCCGGTCGAAGGAGTGCACCTGGTCCTCGCGGATCTCGCCGCGCTCGAGGCCGGCGCGCAGCGCCGCGTAGGAGACGCTTGAGACGGGCTCGAAGAAGTACTCCCAGACGTTCTCACCGCGCGACGCCTCGTAGAAGAAGCGCGTCGCCTCGGCGCCGTAGTAGACGACCGGGATCGCTCCGTCGCGGACGGCCATGCGGATGCCGTTGAGCGTATAGGTCAGGATCGCGCAGAAGCCCGCGTTGCCGTCGATGTGCTGGATGAGGTGATAGCGCGTGGCCGAGTCAGACATGCGATGAGAGCCCCCTCGCCGCGCCCGCGGCGCGCCTCACGGTGCGGCGTACGCCCCTGCGCAGCTTGCGGAGCGAGAACGTCTGCGCGTGGGCGACGAGCCTGCTCTTGCGGTGGGTGTTCGTGTGCGGGAGCGACGGATCGAGGAGCAGCGCGGTCCGCGCCAGGCTCGATCCGTTGTGGATCAGGTGCCGGCAGCGGGCGAGCAGCAGCCACTCGACGACCGCCTCCTCGCCGTTGCGCGCCGCCGCCGCGGGATCGACCGTCACGTACGCCGGCATGAGGGCGCCGGTGGGGCCGCGACCGGCGCTCTCTCCGCCGAGGTGCCGGTGCGCATCATGTGCGATCACGCGATCGCCGAAGTGGGCGCGCATGAAGTCGAGAGAGCGCTGGTCGTCCGTCGCGACGAAGATCGCCGCGGCCGGCCGGCCCTCGATCTGCCGCTCCACCGCCTCGCGGTATCGGTCGAGGACGAGCGATCCCTTTCGATGGGCGCGGTCTTCGCGCTCCGAGACGGCGTCGGTGCCACGGATGTGGACGCCGATGACCTCTCGGCCACGCATGTGCGCGGCCTCGAAGGTGTCGACGGCTTCGATGACGTAGGGGCGCGGACGGATGTGCTCGACGATGATGTGGGCCGCCCGCTGCCGGAGGCGGGCGTCCGGATCGCGCCAGCCATGGGGGATCGCGAGGGTCCGGCCGCGGAGGGCGGGGTGGTCGCCGAAGTGGCTCGAGGCCCAGGCGCCCTCCCCCACCGCGTGGCCGACGTCGCGCGGATCGGGGAAGCGCTCGCAGACCGCGCGGCGCAGCGCCTGCGGGACGGCGCCCACCGGGTACGCGGGATCCAGGGGCTCGAAGTAGTACTCCCAGACGGTGTCGCGTTCGCGATGGCCCTCGGGTGTCCAGTAGGCGCAGCGGTCTGCGAAGAGGACGATCGGGGTCCGCCCTGCCCGCTCGGCCCAGGGGATGTGCGCGATCACCTGCTGGATCAACGAGAAGAGCCCGACGTCGCGCTCGCAGATGAGATGGGCCTTCATCCGCGCGTCTCCTCGTTAGGGGAGCCCGCTGGTCCGCCGCGGCTGCGCCGCCCCACGCGGCTGAGTCGCCTGGGCCAGGCGCCGAGGGCATCCGCCGCCGAGCGCACGCCGTGGCGTAGCGCACCTCGCAGCCCCTTGGCGCGTTCGACCAGCTTGCGCATGTCGAGGTCGATCTGGCTCGGCCCTTCGATGAGCGGCATCCACTGCGAAGAGCGCTCGGCGAAGGTCAGCGTATCGAGTCGATGATGGCGATTGCCCTTCCGGTAGGTGGCGTCGAGGAGGGCGCCGCCGCGCACCCGACCCATCGTGTCCCAGCCGGGGTGGTGATGCTCGATGCAGGACGCCTCGCAGTACGCGTACGCACCGCGCGCCTTCGCCACCCCGACGAGCTCGTGGTCGGTGAAGCCATGCCAGTAGGGAAAGAGCACGAGCCCAGGCTTGTCCATGCAGCCGCTCTGCTCCTCGATGTAGCGCCGCCGGACCAGGGAGTGGGACGAGTGATCCGGCAGCGGCCAGCACGGATCGGCCGTGCCGACGACGCCGATCCTCGGATCCTGCATCACAGTGAGTGCGGCCTCGAGCCAGCCGTCGACGAACGCGATGTCGTCGGCTCCGAGGAAGAGGAAGGGCTCGCTCGTCTCGCGGTAGCCGGTGTTGATGCAGGACGCATACGAAGACGGCCCCTCGTTGACGATCAACCGGCCCTTCGTGCGACGCACAGCATCGAGGGTGGCGGTGTCGTCGCGCTCGACGATGAAGTATGCGATGTTGGGAGAATGAGTGGTCGCGGCGAGGTTCTCGAGCAGGCGCGGAACCCGGTCCGAGCGGCCGAGGGTCGGGATCAGTACGGCGGTCGCAGCCATCACCCCTCCAGACACCCCTCCAGCCTGCTCCCCAGCCCGGTCTCCGAATACTCGGCGCAGTGCCGGATGTCCCGGCGCGCCGAGCCCGCTGCCCACCGTCCCGTCGACGTGCGCTCGCACAGGCTATCGATGGCCCCAACGCGCTGCAAGTCGACCCGCGGCGCGGGCGCAGCGTGAGCGCGCCGGGCCGCGCTCGGCCGAAGCCGATCCTCGTGACGGGCGCTCACCGTTCGGGGACGACGTGGGTCGGACGGATGCTCGCGCGCTCGCGCAAGGTCCACTACCTGCACGAGCCCTTCAATCCCAAGGCGTTCGATCCGGAGGTGTGTGAGCTGCGCTTCGAGCGGGAGTTCACCTATCTGTGCGAGTCGAATTCAGCCGAGGCGCGCCCCTGCCTGGAGCGCTGCCTGCGCTCTTCGCCCCGCCTGTCGGCCCCGCGCAGCCCCGCAGCGCCGATGGCGGGCGCGCTGCGACGCTTCCGGGTGGCGGCGCGCGGGGCGATCCGCTGCGCCCTCTCCCAACGTCCCCTGATGAAGGATCCCCATGCCCTCTTCTCGGCCGAGTGGCTGGCCGAGTGCTTCGACATGGACGTCGTCGTCTCGATCCGTCATCCCGCTGCCTTCGTCGGCAGCCTCGTGGTGGCGGGCTGGACCTTCCGCTTCGAGCAGCTCCTGGAGCAGCCGCTCCTCATGGCCCACCATCTCGAAGGCCAGCGCGACGCGATCGAGGCGCAGGCACGCGCGCCGGGAGACATCGTCGACCAGGGGATCGCCCTGTGGAACGCGATCTACTCCGTCGTCGCCGGGTACCGCACGCGGCATCCCGACTGGATCTTCGTCCGGCACGAGGACCTCTCGCGCGATCCCGTGCGCGGCTTCGCCGACCTCCATGCGCGCCTCGGCCTCGCGTACACGGCCCGCATCGCGCGGGCCGTCGCCGACCACTCGGGCGATCACAATCCCGCGGAGCGACACGCGGGTGATCCGGTCAGGCGCGACAGCCGGGCCAACGTCGAGAGCTGGCGCAGTCGCCTCGGCCACGAAGCCATCGAGCGCGTGCGCTTCGGGACCGCGAAGGTCGCGACACACTACTACGACGCAGACGACTGGTAGTCGGAGGCGAGGATGAGCGGTCGTCGTCGGTTTCGGAGTGCCCATGCGGATCCTGTTCGCGAATGCCACGCATGACTGGGGCGGCGAGAAGTCCTGGGCGCTCGAGACCGCGCTCTGCCTGAAGGAGCGCGGCCATGCCTGCGTGATGGTCGGCCGGCGGGGCGACCGATGGGTCGACGAGTGCGTGGCCCATGGACTGGACGCGCACGGGCTGCGCTTCGGGCCGGCCATCTTCAATCCGCTGGGGATCCGAAACCTGCTGCGGGTGGCCCGGAGCCATCGCCCCGACTTCATCCTCGTCAACATCTCGCGCGACATGTGCGCAGGGGTGGTGGTTGGCGCGATGCTCGGCGTGCCCGTCATTCGACACGTCGGGCTCTCGGAAGACCTCAACCACGATCCCGTCGACTGGCTGCTCCATCGCCACGCCCTCGCCGGTACGATCGCGGTCGGTCACGAGATGAGGCGCGAGATGATCGGCCACTACCCCTGGCTACCGCCCGAGCGGGTCGAGGTGATCCACATCGGCAAGGACACTCGGCTCTTCCAGCCCGGGGCAACGGCGCCGGGCCGCCGCCGCTGGAAGCTCCCGGAGGACGCCGTCGTCGTCGGCGTCACCAGCCAGCTCGAACAGAAGAAGGGACACGCGGTGCTCCTGGAGGCGCTCCATCGGCTCGGCGACGAGCGCGTGCACCTCGCAATCGTCGGCGAGGGGCCGCTGCGCGAAGCGCTCCAATGCCAGGCCGAGGTGCTCGATCTCGGCGCGCGCGTCCACTTCCTCGGGTTCACGCGAGCGCTGTCCGAGCTGCTGCGCGCCCTGGACGTCTTCGCGCTGCCGAGCTTCTCCGAGGGCTTCCCCAATACCCTGGTCGAGGCGATGGCGACCGGCCTTCCCTGCATCGCGACCCGGCTCTGCTGCGTGCCCGAGATCCTCGAGCACGGCAAGAGCGGCCTGCTCGTCGAGCCCGACGACCCGGAGGCGCTGGCGACCGCGCTTGGGTCGCTCGTCGCCGACCCCGCGCTTCGACGCTCGCTCGGAGCCGCGGCGCGCGCCCGCGTCGAAGAGGGCTTCAGCCTCGAGGCGACGACCGACCGACTCGTCGCCTACCTCGAGTCGATCGCCGCGCGCCCTCGCTCGGCCGGGCCCCGCCTGTGACGGGCCACGCCCCTGCGCCGCTGCTCTTCCTGCGCGAACGCTTCGCCTGGATGGGCGAGCACAGCGGGTACGATCTGCTCTTCGAGCGCCTCGCCGACGAATGGCCCGGCGAGGTCGAGAGCGTCTACCGGACGCGTTCGGCCCTGCAGAACGGCCTCTACGCGCCGCTCGAGCTGCTCACCCGTCCGCGCACACCCTTCTACAACGGCGACAGCCTCGCCGCCGAGCGCCGCGCGCTGCGCCGCGCGCGGGAGATTCCGGCCGCGCTCATCCACGTCGCCTACGTGGAGAACAACCTCCGCCTGTTCGCCCGGCGACGCCCCGGCGAAGCACCCCGCGTGATCGGGACGGCCCACCAGCCGCCCGAGTGGTGGCGCCATGCGCACCGCCATCCGGAGCTGGCGAGCTCGCTCGATGCGCTCATCGCGATGGGCGCGCGCCAGGCCGAGTACTTCGAAGAGCACATGCCGGGCCGTGTGCACTTCATCCGCCACGGCGTCGACCCCGACTACATCACGCCGGCGCCCCCGGACGCGCCTGCACACGCCGGGCCGGAGCAGCCGCGCTGCGTCTTCGGCGGCGTGTGGATGCGCGACCTCGCCACCCTCCGCGCCGCCGCGAGCGAGCTGCTGGGGCGTCGCCCGCAGCTGCAGCTCGACCTGATCGTGCCGCTGGACCGGCGCGGGAGCAGCGAGCTCGAGCAGCTCGCCGGCGACGCGCGCGTCCACCTCCACGCCGACCTGGACGACCAAGGGCTACGGGCGGTCTACCGCGGCGCTCGCCTCCTCCTGCTGCCACTGGTCGACGCGACCGCGAACAACACGCTGCTCGAGGCCGTCGCCTGCGGACTACCGGTGGTCACCAATGCCGTGGGCGGCGTGAGCGACTACACCCGGCAGACCTTCGCCGCGCAGCTCCCCGTCGGCGACGTCGAGGGCATGGTCGCCGCGGCGCTGCGACTGATCGACGATGCCGACGAGGCGCAGGAGCGCGGCGCCTTCGCCCGGGCGTTCGCACGGCGCGAGCTCTCCTGGGCCGACGCCGCTCGCGCGACGTCCGCGCTCCATCGCGCGCTGGTCAGCTGATGGTGCTGCGGTCCTCGCGGGCGCGGACCGATTCGACACCGAGGCGTGTCGCGAGCTCACCGAGACCGCGCAACGCGTAGAGCCGCTGGTCGAAGCGCCGCGCGGGATCACCGCGAAGCTGGTGATAGAGCGCCCGCACCAGGCAACCCGGCATGCGCAGGAGGATCGCCCCGCAGCGGGCGGCGCGCAGGTGCCCCCGTCCGTCCGGCTCCGCGATCGCGTTGGAGACGCCCTGATAGTAGGCGCGCCGCACGAACCAGCGGCGCTCGAGCCGCTCTCGGTGGACATGATGACTGACGACGACGCGGGGGTCGTACCAGGTCGCATGCCCCCTCTCAGCGAGCCGTTGCACCACGTAGGTCTCCTCGCCAGAGATGAGATCGTCGCCCGCACGGCCGAGATGCTCGGGAAAGCCGCCCACGTCGAGGAGGCGCTCGAGCCGGAAGGCCATGTTGGCTCCGACGACGTACTGCCCATCGGCGAGCGGCCCGGGATCCGGCCCCCAGTTGACGACGGAGAGGGCCCCCAGGCCTTCGCGTGAGAGCCAGGTGGGCCGCTCTCCCTCCCAGATGGGCTGCACGGCCCCCGCCAGGGCGGCCACCGCCGGGCCGCCCGAGGCGAACGCCTCCTGGACGCGCGCAATCCAGTCTGACGCCGCGACCGCATCATCGTCGAGGAAGGCGACGAGCTCTCCGGCAGAGTGGCCAAGCGCATGATTGCGGGCACGGGAGAGACCGGGAACCGGCTCGTGAAGTCGCTTCATGGTCACGCCGGCCGGATCGGCGCGCTCGAGCCACGCGCGGGTGTCGTCGCGGGACGCGTTGTCGACCACGATGATCTCGTAGCGATCCGGCGCTTCGCTCTGCTGGACGAGGCTCTCGAAGGCGCGCTCCAGGTAGGGCCGGCGGCCGCGCGTGCAGATCACCGCCGACACGCGCACGCGCACGGGTGTCACGTGCGCTCCGGCTCGCTCGACTCGTCCGCGGCCAGCAGCCAGCGATCCGCGAGGTGGCGCGCCACGATGGAGTTCGATCGCGTTCGCGGATCTCCGTCGCCCCGATTGAGCGGGCCCAGGGCGGTCGACGAGTAGAAGCTGGCATTGCGCCAGTAGCTGCAAGGGAAGCGCCTGTAGGGCAGGACGTACTTCGGGGCCGTGCAGTGCGCGCTCAGCCAGACGTCATCCACCCAGCGGGCCTGCGGCGGCGCCGCGGAGTAGTCGCCGACGGCCTCCACGTCGAAGAAGCGCGGCCGCACCAGGTAGCCCGAGTAGCCCTGGACGACGTCACATGGACGCGGCGCCTTGATACGGCTGCACTTGACCGGGGCCGGTGCGAGCTGCAGCAGGTTGGAGACGAGCGTCGTCGGCCGATCGAGCAGGTCATCGGGCACCGTCCAGCCGCTGAGCGCGAAGACGCAGCCCGGCTCGGCGTCGGCCCTCTCCTGCAGGCGCTCGAGCATGCCGGGCGGGTAGACCATGTCGTCGTCGACGACGACGATGGCCTGATCGGCGGGCAGGTCCGAGAGCGCCGGCAGCAGCTTCGTGGCCGGCCCCTGGTCCTCGCAGTGCACGATGTCGACGCTGCGAAGCTCCTTCAGCTCGGCCGGAACGACGTAGAAGCACTCCTCGCGAATCGAGTAGTCGGGAATGTGCAGGCGGATGCGCTGGGGGCGCAGCGACTGGGCCATCAGGCTGCTCAGCGTGTCGGAGATCCGATCGATCCGGCTGGGGGTGGTGGTGAGGCAGACGATGATGTCGCTGTGTCTGGGATTCGCGGACCAGAAGCGGTCCCACTCGGCGGTCGATCGACGGCTGAGCCGATGCTTGTCGAGGGTGTCGCGGATCAGGTCGCATCCATCCAGGAAGTCGTGGCCGACAAGAGAGCGCGCGCAGGCGCCCAGACAGAGCACGACGACGAGCCAAGGCTCGAGCGGCCAGGTCACCGTCGCGAACCGGGCGTCGAGCTGCGGTGCAGGGTGCTCTGGAAGGCCGTCGCGCCATCCGGCCGACTGCTCCCGGTCGACGTCTCCCTGCTCCCTCCGCGCCCCACGGCTCTCACGCGCCACCCGCCTCTACTCGATCCGACCGGCCCGACGGCCTCTCGCCCTGCAGGCGCCACTGCGGTGTTCGCGGTGCCTTCCAGCGCATCGACGGCTTCCGACACCACGTTCCCGCCTCGACGTCGAGCGCTCGCTTCCGGACTTTAGCTTGCTCCAGGCCTCGATTGGGCGCAACCTGCTGGCGACCAAGGCACCGGACGGACGATCGTCGGCCTCGGTTATGCTCGCGACGGGCCCGTCCGCCGCGCCTCGGCCGGACGCGCCCCGTCGAGCGGGCTCCAGCGGGCAGCCCTCAGGATCGTGCGGAGCTCACGTGGCGTTGGTCGATCGAATCCTCAGCCCAGAGCAACGTCCCTTCGTTCGGCGCGTGTGGGGCTTTGTGCGTGAGGAGCGCAGGCTCTATGTCGCCGCCGCGGGCTTCGAGGTGCTCTCGCTCGGGACCGTAGTCCTTTACCCGCAACTGATTCGCATGATCATCGACGACGGCATCCAGGCGGGGTCGCTCGAGCGCATCCACTCGCTCGCGCTGGGGATGGCCGGCGTGCTCTGTCTGCAGGCCGTCGCGACGTACCAGCGGACGTCGCTCTTCGCGATCGGCTCGCATCGCGTCGTCTCGCACATGCGCATATGGGTGTTTCGCAACCTGCTCAGGCAGGAGCTGGCCTTCTTCGACGGGCGCAATGCCGGTGAGCTGGCCTCCCGGCTGAGCGCCGACGCGGGGCGGATCGGGGTGTTGACGCGCGATCTGCTGCCGAGCCTGATCCACTCGGGCCTGGTCGGCGCGACGGCCACGGCGTTGATGATCTACACCTCGCCGAAGCTCTCGCTGGTCGTCGCCCTCGCAGCGCCCGTGATCTGGGGGGTGACGAACGCCCTCGGCCGCTCGATGCGCACGCACTCCGCGAGGACCCAGGACACGGCCGCCCGCGTACTGAGCACAGCGCTGGAGTCCATCTCGGGGATGCTCGCCGTCCGCTCCTACGGCGCAGAGCAGGCCGAGATCGAGCGCTACGAGGGCGAGACCGAGTCGTGGAAGGAGACCATCAAGGTCCAGGCCAATGTGGGCGCCGTGCTGCGCGCGGCCAACGAGTGGCTCGCAGAGGGCGCGATCCTCCTCGCGCTGTGGCTCGGCGGCAGCCTGATCGTCAGCGGTCAGCTCACTCCGGGATCCGTCGTGACCTTCGTGCTCTACGCGGGCATGGTGATGGGGGCGCTGCGCGATATGTCGCGAGCCAGTGCCGAGCTGCTGCGCGTCCAGGGCGCCACCGAGGAGGTCTTCAAGCTCGGTGAGCGCGAGAGCCGAATGGCCGACGTGGGCGGCCTCGTGCCGGATCGGACCCGGGGCGAGCTGACCCTGGAGGACGTGCACTTCGCCTATCCGAGCCGCAGGGACTCCGCCGCCCTGCGAGGATTGGATCTGCGGATCCAGCCCGGAGAGGTGGTGGCGATCGTCGGCGCGTCGGGCTCCGGCAAGTCGACCATCACGCGCCTGATGACCCGGATCTACGACCCCGATCGCGGCCGGGTGCTGCTCGACGGCCGTGATCTGCGCGCGCTCGATCCGCGCTACGTGCGCGAGCGTATCGCGCTCGTTCCAGCGGACGCCGCGATCTTCGCCCGCAGCCTCTCGGACAACATCCGGCTCGGCCGGTCCCAGCCCTCGGAGCAACGCGTCGAAGAGGCCGCGCGCCTCGCCGCGACGGAGGGCTTCGTGCGCGAGCTCCCACAGGGCCTGCAGACGGGCGCCGGTGATCAGGGCCGTCTGCTCTCCAGCGGACAGCGCCAGCGGATCGCGATCGCACGCGGCGTGCTCGCCGAGCCTCCGGTCCTCATACTCGACGAGGCCACGGCCGCCCTCGATGCCGAAACGGAGCAGATCGTCCGCGAGGCGCTGCGCGAGCTTCCGCAGCACCCGACGCTCGTCATCGTGTCGCATAGGCTCTCAACGGTGGTCGACGCCGACCGCGTCGTCCTCGTCGAGGACGGCCGCGTGGTGGCCGAGGGCACCCACGAGGCGCTGCTCTCGACACAGCAGGGCTACCGCGACCTGATGGAGAAGCAGCTCGTCCGGAGCTGACCGCCGCGGCCCTCGGCGCACCGGCGCTCGCGGCGCGTCCGCCCTACCCCCCGCGCGACCGCTCCGCGTAGCCAAGCCTGCGCACGGCGTCGTCGGTGAGTCGCTGAAAGGCATCCTCGTGGCGCGGCGTGAAGTGCTCGCGCCACTGCCCCGGCCGACCCGATCGGACGTGGACCGTGCGCCCTCGCATCCGGCCGATCGAGAAGCGCTGCGCCCTCGCCACACTGCGCTCGACGGCCTCCGGGCGAAAGCCGTAGTGCTCGAAGAGCCGCCGGAACGTCGCCCCCTCCTCCCGGAAGAGATCCTCGTACCGGACCTCATGGAAGCCCTCCACGCCCTCGCGAAACTCCACCATGTCGCGCACGACGGTGTGTGCGCAGCGCTCGAGCTCGGTCATCAGTCCGGCGGCGCGATCGAGGGAGCGGAGATGGGCCTGATAGGTGCGGCCGCCGTACTCGGCGTGCGGTACGTGGCACCAGGCCTCGTCGGTCTGCAGATGGTAGAAGTACGCCGAGACGACGACGTCGCGCGGATCGCGCACCATGTGCGAGCCGCGAAAGGGGCGCAGCGCCGCGGTGTCGATCCGGCTGTGGTCCTGCAGGAAGACGTCGACCTCGGGCCCGAGCTCGCTCTGCTCGCCCGCCAGGAAGCGCATCCCGAAGTCGTCGGCGACGGCGCCGAGGACGCGCGTCAGCCAGAGCGTCCCCACCTTGTGGTGGCAGCAGTGCACGATCAGCGGCGGCGCCTGCTCGCTCGCCGCGAAGGGGGAGCGAAGCCCGCGTAGCCTCGTCAAGGTCGCCCTTGCGCTCGAGATCACCGCAGCCAGCTCCCGCCCCCGGCCATCGGCCCCTCCGATCGGGTGGACTCGCCCAAGCATAGCCGGCGTGCCCAGACTTGCTCCGCGCGCGGCCGCTACTCCATGCTTGTCGCCATCCACCGGTGCAGACGAGTGCAGGGAGACGGGCGATGCAGACGAGAGGGCGAGGCGGGATGTCGATCGCCGACTTCGCGTCGCCGCTTCGGCTCGCCCGGCTCGTGCGGCGCGCGCGCCGAATCCGGCGCTATCTCGCGGGCGCGGAGCACCCCGGCCTGCACCTCGGCTGCGGCGAGCACGCGCTCGCCGGGTGGCTCAACACCGATCTGGTGCTGCGATGCCCCGACGCCGTCTACATGGACGCGAGGAGGCCCTTCCCACTGCCGACGGCGCGCTTCGAGCGCGTCTTCACCGAGCACCTGATCGAGCACCTCGGCTACGCCGAGGCCGCGAGCATGTTGCGAGAGGTGTACCGCGTGCTGCTGCCGGGCGGCTGGCTCCGGATCGCGACGCCCGATCTGCGCTTCCTGCTCGGCCTGCATCGCTCGGACCGCAGCGCGCTCGAGGATCGATACCTCGACTGGGCCATCGGGCACTCGGGGCTGGAGCACGAGGGCGGCCCGCGCGCGGCGCTGGTGATCAACCACTTCTTCCGGGCCTGGGAGCATCGCTTCATCTACGACCGCGAGACCCTGATCGCATTGCTCGAGCGGACCGGCTTCGTCGAGATCGGCGAGCGCGAGATCCATCGCAGCCCGAGCCCGCAGCTCCGTGATCTCGAGGCCCACGGACGCATCATCCCCGAGGAGTTCAACCGGCTGGAGACCTTCGTCGTGGAGGCCCGACGTCCCGAGGGCGGATGAGCGGTCGTGCATCGAAGGGGCGGCGTCCGCGCCGACCGGGACATAGATGGAGAGGTCGGCCGGACCGCGATACGCGAGGGTGGCCCGCCGTCGCCATCGTGTCGCGGCTTCGAACCCGTCGGCGAGGGGCCACATCTCGTCGACCAGCAAGGCGACGGCGCCGTGCTTGAGCAGCTCGGCCTCCAACGACTCCGCGCGACCGCTCTGCGGCGCCCACATCCAGCCGACGAAGGGGCGCTCCATGTGGTACGCGAGGTAGAGACCCACGTGGCTCGGGCGCCCCGCGAAGGCGATCGGACCCCTGGGCGTATGAGGCCCTGCGGCGGCCGCGAGGGCGCGATAGTCGACCCGCGCCCGCGCCTGATCGACGACGGCCACCACATCGTCGAGGGTGCGGAAACCGAAGGCGCCGAGCAGGAGCACACTGGCCCCAAGAGCGATCCGGCGCGATCCGGCCTGGCCGGCCCAGGGGACGGCCAGGCAGTGGACCACGACCAGCGGCCACAGGAAGGGCTCGATATAGCGGCGCTCGTAGTACACGAGTGTGAAGCCGACCGCGTAGAGGCAGACCGTGCCGAGCACCCAGACGGCCCGGGCCCCACCGCCTCGATCGCGGCGGCGATGGAGGTGGATCGGCGCGAGGATCAACGCGGGGAGGGTGATCCACAACGCGTCGAATGAGGCGACGTCGCGCCCGACCCGGCCGAGCGTCCGCAGCGTGTAGTGGACCTGGTGCGCCAGGTATGCCCGACTCTCGAAGGGTGACCAGTGCGCGTAGGGGAGCGCATCGGGCCTCTCCCACGCATAGATGCGTCCTTCGGGCACCCGGTGCAGCCTGTCGAGCGCGTGCATCCTGGACCTGTCACTCGGCCCGACGATCGTGTGGTTGATGCGCGCGGCGGTCGAGAACGTGGGGTGGCCGTACTGGACGCTCAGCGTCGCGATCCACGGCCCGGCGACGAGGGCGAAGGCCACAAGCCCCGTCGCGATCGTCAGGCCGACCCGGCCCGGCGACGCCCTTCGCCCGCCCTGCAGCCACGCGAGGGCGACCGTTGCGGGGTAGTGCACGAGGAAGAAGACGAGCGCGTAGGGCTTGGAGAGGAAGCCGACGCCCGCGAGCGCACCGCATACGGCCGCACGCACCGGGCGCCCCAAGAGGTCGGGAGAGAGCACGGCCGCGCAGTAGAAGAGCAGCAGGGCGCCGAGCAGGAGGTCCGGTGTGATCACCCAGGTCGCCATGCGCACCGCGCTGATCGCGATCAGGCAGAGAGCCGCCAGCTGCGCTGCGTCGGGCGCTCGCGTGTCGGCCAGGCGCCGCATCAGCAGGCCTGCGGCTGCGACCAGGCCTCCGCCCGCGAGGGCCAACACGACCCGCGCGGCATGCAGCCCATCCATCCCGGCGATCAGCAGGGGCGCGATCGCCCAAGAGAGGAGCGGACTCCAGTACCCGGAGATCGCATCGGCCGGCTGGCCCGCGGCCCAGTACGCGGCGTTGCGCACGTAGCTGACGGCATCTGGGTTGATCTGGTCGCGCAGCACGACCGCGGCGATCGTCACACCGACGGCGTAGAGGGCCAGCGGCAGATACGTGCGGGCCGGAGCCCGGTCGCCACGCGGCTTCGGCGAGTGGGCCGGACACGCTCGCACGTCGCGGTGGGCTCGCATGGCCGATGATCTTACCAGCACGAGCGGCTCCGCTTCGTCCCATGGGGGAGGTACCGTCGGTTGCGCAGCAGCACCCCACTCCGGATACCCTCGGGCCAGACTCGGGCCTGGAGAGGGCCGGGAAAAGGGGAAGAGGGTAGCAGCATGAGCGACTCCATCATTCGAGAGCACTACGCGAACGTCGCGCGCAAGGCTGGGCTGTCTTCTTCTTCAACGATGGAGGATGCGCTGATCCGAAAGCACGAGACCGAGGCCATCACCCACTTCGTCGATCTCACGACGAAGGGCAGCGGCTCCCTCGCCGACGTCGGCTGCGGCAACGGCTACACCCTGGGTGTCCTCGCCGCGCGCCATCCCGGTCTCGCGTTGTCGGGCTACGAGTACACAACGGAGCTGCTCGCCCTGACGCGCGAGCGCTTCGAGGCGGGCCCCGACGTCCGCCTCCATGCCGCGGACGTTCGCGAGGCCGACTTCTGCAAGGGCGAGCAGTTCGACGTCGTCATCGTGCAGCGCGTGCTCATCAATCTGCTCGACCGCGCGAGTCAGCGGGATGCGCTCGACAACATCGTCTCGGCGATCCGGCCAGGGGGGCACGTGCTCTTCCTCGAGTGCTTCGAGGAGCCCTACGCGGATCTGAACGAAGCGCGCGCCGAGCTCGAGCTCGAGCCCATCGGGCCGGCCTACCACAACCTCTGCCTGAACGAGGGCTTCTTCGACCGACCCGAGCTGGAGCCCTTCGAGCACCCCGAGTGGCATTACGCGCCGAATCACCTCTCGACGCACTACTTCGTCTCGCGCGCGTTCGAGCCCGGGCTGACGCGAGGCCGGCCCTTCAAGCGCAACTCGCAGGTGCAGCGCTTCTTCTCGATGGCGCTGCCGCCCGCCGTCGGCAACTTCGCACCCCTGCTGATCCTGCCCTTTCGGCGGGTCTGACCGCCGCCCCTGCCAGGGGCGCAACGCCGCCGCTACTGCGCCTTGCGGATGCCCCAGCGATCGAGCGCGCGCTCGACGTGATGCGCGATGGTGCGCTGCTTCTCCGGGAGGTAGCCGCGCCAGTTCCGCCTGGAGTTCGGGTCCACGAGGTGTCGCTTCTGGCCGATCGTCTCGCACGCGGGCTCTTCGAGCACCGCCATCGTCATGCCACGGCGCTTGAAGAAGATGCTCGCGTCGATCTCCATGCCCCGGCGATGGAAGGAGCCGATCTTCCGGTAGTCGTCCAGTCGGCGCAGCCCCGGATTGAACGAGTATCCCAGCCAGTGCGGGTGGGCGAGGCGCGGCGCGAGGCGGAAGCGCACGCCGCGATGCTCGCGTAGATCGCCCTGCAGGATGCGGTCGGACATGGCCGTCTGACCGGGGCGCCGGCAGAGCACCATCGAGATCTCGGGGAACGCGTCGAGGAGGAGCTTCGACTCCTCGATGAAGCCCGACCGGAAGAAGCGCCAGTCGTCCTCGCAGTGGAAGATGTAGGGCGTCGTCACCGTCTCGTAGGCGCGGTCGATGCTGTTGTAGGCGCCGATGGGCGGATCGTGGACAAGCACGTCGAAGTGCACGGGCAGCGGCTTCACGACGTCGAAGACGCGCTGCCCTCCCCGGTCCTCGGTGAGCAGATAGCGCGCGATCGGTGCCGTGTTGTGCTCGAGGAAGGTCTCGAGGGTGATCTGCAGCAGATCGAAGCGATCGGCGCTCGCGACAACGAAGGTGACGTCGGTCGCAGCGACCTCGCTCATCGGTCGCCGGCGGCGCCGGCCGCCATGCTGTGCAGGACGCGCGAGATCTCTTCCTCGAGCGGGACCTTCGCCTCGTAGCTCAGCATCCTGCGCGCCTTGCCGACCTCGGGGACGCGCCAGTTGATGTCTCGCTCGGCCGGGCGGTCGGCGTCGTCGTAGGAGACGAGCTCGGGGCCCGGCCCGCCGGTGCCGGCGAGCGCGACGACGCGCGCGCCCAGCTCGTGGATCGTGATCGCCTCCGCGTCGTTGCCCAGGTTGAACGTCTCCCCGGCCGCCCGCGCCGAGAAGAGGGCGAGCGTCATGCCCTCGACGACGTCGCGAACCGAGCAGAAGGCGCGCACCTGCCGGCCCGTGCCGTAGACCGTGGGTGGCCGCCCTTCGATCGCGGCCCGGACGAAGCGCGGAATCACGAACTCTTCGCGCTGCCCCGGCCCGAACACGTTGAAGAGGCGCAGGATGGTGGACTCGAACCCGTGGTGCTGTGCATAGCCTCGGACGTACTCCTCTCCGGCGAGCTTGGACACGGCGTAGACGGACTCGGGCTTGAGCGGCGAGGTCTCGGAGACGCGGGTGGTGTCGTGCTCGCCATAGACCTCCGAAGACGACGCGAAGACCACGCGCCCTACACCGTGGGCGACGCACGCGTCGAGCAGGTTGCGGGTGCCCGCGATGTTCACGTCGAGGCAGGTCACGCGATCGGTGTCCGAGCGATAGACCCCGAGATAGGCAGCGAGGTGGATCACCAGATCGCAGCCCGAGACGGCGCGATCGAGTGCAGCCGGATCCAGGATGCTGCCGCGCAGATCCACACAGCCCGCGACGCGAGAGGGCTCGATGTCGAGCGAACGGATCTCGATCGGGGTCGAGGCCGGCTCGCGGAGCAGACGCTCCACGAGGGCCGTGCCGATGAATCCGGCGCCGCCGGTGACGAGGACCTTCGGCACGGCTAGCCGAGCGCCCCGCTCGCGACGTCGAGTACGGACTCGATCACCGTGTCGACCTCTTTGAGCTCGAGGGTAGGATGGATGGGGAGCGAGAGCGCGGTCGCCTCGAAGCGGACCGTGTTGGCGAACGCGCCCTCGTCGGGCGGCGGCGGGAACACGCGCTGCCGGTGCAGCGCCGGATAGTAGAGTCGCGATACGACCCCCTGCCGCGAGAGGCGCGCCATGAACTCGTCCCGATCGATGCGGAGCCGCTCGAGCTCGAGCCGGAGCGTGTAGAGCTGGTAGTTGACGTCTGCACTACTGCGGACCCAGGGCGTCAGCAGGGCCTCGCACGCCGAGAACGCGGCGTCGTAGCGGGCGGCGATCGCGCGCCGCCGCCGGATCGCCTCCCCGACCTTCCCGAGCTGGACCAGCCCGATCGCCCCGGTCGCCTCCTGCATGCGGAAGTTCAGCCCGGGGCCGTCCCAGTCGAACTTGCCCGTATCGCCGTACTCGCGAAGGAGGCGGGCGCGAGCGGCGAGCGCCGGGTCGTTGGTCACCACCATCCCGCCCTCACCGGTGGTCATGGGCTTGGAGGGCGTGAAGCTGAAGATCGCGGCGTCGCCGAGCGTTCCCGCACGACGCCCGCGGTACTCGGAGAGGTGGGCGCCGGCCGCGTCCTCGACGATGGCCAGGCCGTGCCGCCGAGCGATCGCCGAGATGGGATCCATCTCGGCGGTCTGGCCGGCATAGTGGACGGGGACGATCGCGCGCGTCCTCGGCGTGATCGCGGCCTGGATGCGCTCTGGGTCGAGGCCGTAGCCACGCATCTCGATGTCGGCGAAGACCGGACGCGCGCCGAGGTAGTGGGCCGCCGTGGCCGTCGAGACGAAGGTCATGTCGGGAACGACAATCTCGTCGCCCGCCGAGATGCCGAGCGCCGCGTATGCGACGAGCAGCGCCGTCGAGCCCGAGCTCACGGCGACGGCGTGTCGTGCGCCGATCAGCTCGGCGAACCGCTGCTCGAACTCTTCGACGCGAGGCCCCGCGATCAGCCACCCGGACCGGACGACGTCTGCTGCGGCGGACGCCTCCTCGTCGCCGATCCAGGGGCGAGAGAGCGGGATCGTCTGCGTCGTGCCCGGCGCTGCGTCGATGGAGCTTCGCGAATCTCGCCCGATCATCAGCCGCCGACCCGCTCCGCGCACTCGGAGAGTCGGATCCGGTCTCCCGACCCATGCCCGGACATCCGAGGCGAGTGTAGGCGTAGCCCCAGAGCCGGGCAACGCGGGCGGCAATGGGGGAGCACATGGAGATGGCCTGCCTCCCTCGAATCGGTCCAGCTAGAATGCGTGGACCGATTTGAGGGAGGCAGGTTACACCCAGACACTTGAACAGCCTGAAACAATGATCGCTGCCAAGGCGAGGTTCAGAATGGCCACAGTACTGCCGAGTGGTTTGTTCATGTTGACCCCTTCTTCTCAGGAGTGGTTCGCGGTTGCGACGAACATGAAAGCGGATAGGAAAAACAAGCGCCCTTTTCCTGACCAGTGGAGACTAGCAAGGTCGCGGCTCCCGGCGCCATGCGGAAGTCAGGTTGCGGGGTGTGGGGGCACCGAGCCTGATGAAGACACGGTCCGCATCATCAGCGCGCGTGAGGCCACGCGTCGTGAGCAGTCACTTTTTCGCGACTGCTTCGCGACTGCATGGATGGAATCCGATGACCGACATCCCCGAACTGACTGTAGAACAGCTCGCGAAAGCGATCCCTGCGCGACTTCGAAAGAGACTCGTTCAGGGTCGCTTCGAATCTGGCGAGGATATCGTCGCGCTCCGTCGCTTCGTCGGGCTGACTCAAGCCGACTTCGCGCGCGCGATCGAGATCAGCGTCCACACGCTGCGGAACTGGGAGCAGGGGCGCCGACGTCCAGAGGGACCGGCAATCGCATTGCTTCGAATCGCTGCACGACACCCGCGGATCACTCGGGAAAACCTCAAGTCCGCGGCCTGAGTCGCGCCAAGTCACGGGCAGAAATCTGCAAGGAGCGCGGCCCCAGATCGCGCTCTCCCGTGTGACCATTCTGTGCCCGTATTCCCGCTCATTCCCGCGTATTCCCGCTCGGAATCCCCCAGCTACCTGGGTTTCCTAGACCTCCGTTCAGGCTTCGCACCTGAGGGGGCGGCGTCGCCGATCAGGCGGCGACGCGTCGGTTCGAATCCCTCCCGGCGTGCTACTCGTAAGTGCTCGCCCCACCCCCCATCGCGAACTCGTAGCAGTGAGCTCGAAGCGACCGCTTCAGCGCTGGTGATTGCCCCGGATCAGTCTCGGATCAGCGCAGATCGCGGGGAAGCGTGACCGTCCCGGACTCGCGGACCGCACGTCGTGCCGCTTCGGTGAGGTAGAGCCCAGGCTCTACACCGACGAGCCTCGCGCTCTCGATCAGGCTGTAGAAGAGCGCTACCACGTGCGTGCCATGGATCGACTTCGAGCCCTGGTGGTTCTTGCGGCCAAGCGCGAGCGGACGGATTGCTCGCTCGACACCATTGTTGTCGATCGGGATGTGGGGGATCATCGAGGTAGCGGACGAGACCCGGCCAGAGCGAGGCCGCACAAGGCGTATGGCTACCACGAAGGCGTTCCGGATGGCGCTTTCGGCCCGAAGACAACGAGAGCGCTGCGAGCCTATCAAGGCGACAGCGGGCTAGAGATAACGGGCAAGCTTGACCCCGAGACCTATGTGCGTCTCGGTGTCCTCCCCTGCATATGGGTGGGAACCAAGCTCAAGTGTGCGCACGCCGATTGCGTGGCACAGATGCTCATCTCTCTAGATGGCCTGCATGGCCATGACGTTACATGTCCTGCGATCGGTCGTTTCACTGTTGTGCGCGACTATGAATTGCTGGGCCTTGTCGAGGCCGCAAGGCAGGGAGCGGACGGGGCCGCCTATTCGGGCACCTCGAAGACAAGTGCGACGGGGCACATCTCTCGTCGAGCTGCATCAGCGACGCATGATCTTGACATCCATCGCGCGGCTCGAAAGGGCGACCTAGAGGTCGTCAGAGCAGCGATACGAGCAGGTTCCAACGTGGATGCGACCGACAAGCGCGGAGTGACACCACTCCATCTTGCATCCTACTTCGGACACGCTGAGATTGCGCGCGTGCTCATTGAGGCGGGTGCTGCTCTCTCACCAAGAGAACCCACAGCTGGATGGGCACCCCTGCACATGGCAGCACGCGAGGGCCAGAACGCCCTTGTTTCTCTGCTGCTAGACGCAGGCGCTGACATTGAGACTCGTGATGCCGAAGGCGCAACTGCCATTCAGTACGCTGCGGCTGAGGCGCACATAGATACCATTTCTCTGCTCCTGAGTAGAGGAGCTGACGTCAATGCGCGTACGCATGCCGGATCGACTGCGCTGCACCAGGCGTGCGGAGTCGGCCACCTTTCGACGACTAAGTTTCTGCTTGAAGCTGGGGGCATGTCCCATTCGCTGTTATTTCTCTGAGGGCGTGAGAGCAGCGGCTCCGAGTTGGAGAGTCTACGCAGCTTCCGTCTTGGCGTGAAGGCCGAGAGCTTGCTCGTGTCGGCCGAGGGCAGCGACGAGGTGGTCAGCTCCGAGTCCGAGTCGGCACGCTCCTCGTTCGCCACCGGCCCGCCGCGGGGCCTGCTCCCCCCGGGCTGCTGTTTACCAGAGGTCGGAGTTATCATACCTGATCCGAAAACGCGGCTTCTTCTTCCTAACCTCTCCGTGAAGGCTTCCGCGTACTGCTCGTCGAGCGTGTAGATGCCGTCGACCGGCAGTACTTCAATCGGGGTTCTCGGCCCGACACTTCCATCTGTCCGGATGTCCTGAGCGGCCGCATGGGCCGCTGCGAGCATGACGACCACACCCGGTGTGCACATGGCCGCGAAGACGCGGCCGACGACGAGATGCCACGGCGCGCCGAGATTGAGACGACTCGATTTGGCTCGGATCATCAGAAGAACCCCAGGCGAATCCGGACGTGAATGCCCGCGTCCTGTGTCGGGTCGAGTGTGGCGACCCGCTCGGTCAGCTGCGCGCCCCAGAATAGCTCTGCCTGAACCCGCGGCCGCCACGTCCACCGGCCGCCGACACCCGCCGAGGCGAGCGTCACGGCTGCGATGCGGCCACCGGCATCGTCGCGGTTCCACGCGTGCCCCACGTCGACGAAGGGAACGAGGTCGACGCGACTCGTGCGATCGACGGATCGGTAGAGGGGAAGCTGCACCTCGAAGCCGGCACTCACACCCGCGTCGCGGATCACCGTGTTCTCGGGATAGCCGCGCACGGTGCGCAGCCCGCCGAGCGTGATCTGCTCCGCCGGGGCGAGCGGGTCGGACGAAGCCTGGAGGTCGAGTCGCCCCGACAGCCGCGTGCTGCGAGACCACTCCGGCAGCTGATAGAGGGCCGAGATCTGACCGACCCAGGTCACGAAGCTCGGGTGTCCTCGCGCCGCCGGTCCGCCGCCGGATGCGCCGAGGACGCCCAGCCCGAAGCTCAGCTGGCTGCGCGTAGCCACGGCGCCGACTGGCCACGCCTGCGACCACTCGGCAACGAGGCGGAGTGGTACGATCGTCGCTTCGCATGCCGCATCGACGAGGCAGATCGGGTCCGTACCCGGCGCGAGGCGCACTAGCGAGGTGGTACGGATGTGCTCGAACTCGAGCGATACTTCGAATCTCGTGCTCGGTGTGCGCACGATCGGCTGCGAGACCGCGGCGGTGAAGCCCTGCCAGGAGCCGAATGCCTCGAGGCCGGTGACCGGGATGAAGCGGTCCTGCACCTCGGTCGAGACGTAGCGGTAGGCGAGGCGCACCCGCGTGCCCGCAGGGTGCACGGGCGCCGACGCGTCGACGGCCACGTCGGTGATGCCTGCACTCGTATCCAGGTAGAGCCGGAGTCGATCCGCGATCCCGAACGCGTTCGCGAGCTCCATCTCGCCGCCTCCGCCCCAGCTCCCGCGCGCGGCCGTCCGGTCGTTGGAGACCACGCCCCAAGCCCGGAAGCGACGCCCCTCGTCGATTCGAAGGATCAGCACGCTCTCTCCGAGCTGGGCCCCGGGCTCGAGTGATGCCGAGAGCCGTTCGATGAGCGGGTCCAGCTCCAGGGCCACGAGCGCGCGTTCGATCGAGGGGACGTGCACCGGCGCGCGCGCGGCTCGCGCGATGCGCGCGCGCAGATGCGACTCCCGAAACCTCTCCGCGCCTTCGATGACGACGTCTGCGAGCTCGCCTTCGACCACCTCGATGCGAATCCGACCCGCAGCCGGGGTCTGGTCGGGAATGATGGCGCCCGACGTGCGATAGCCGGCCTCGAGATAGAGCTCGCTCACGGCATCCCGGGCCTCGAGCAGCTCGCCGGATGTGATCGCCCGCCCCGTGTAGTCGGCCGTCGCCGCCGCGAGTTCCTCCTGCGAGAAGACCGTGCTGCCCACGATGTCGAACCCGTCCACGAAGAAGCGCAGCTCGGTATCGGGCTCGACGTCCACCGGCGGATCCGTCCATGCCGGGATCGGCGGGAGGTCCGGTCGATCGAGCGGAGCTGCCTCGAGGGGCTCCGCCGGCATCGGGCGCTCTTCGATCGGCCGCACCACGCGCTGTGCGGCGGCTTCGCCGACCGAAAGCAGACCGACGATCGTCGCGACCACCAGCGAGGCCGCTCGCCGCGCACTGGACGGCCGCCGGAGCTTCCCGGGATCGGTGGGCCGCGCAGTCGTGGCGGCTCGGATCGCGCCCATCCGGTCATCCATCTCGGCTGGTCCTCGAACGGGCGAGGGACCCCCTTGCGGCTGGCCGAGGCGAGGCTGCGACGAACGCAGGCTGCGGCCGACAGATGGTCACCGTCGGCAGAGAGTACGCCCGACCCGACCGGCTCACCACGACGTCCTCGTGCCCCCCGAGTCGGTGCCGCGCGCGCCCCCCTCCCGCCGGCGCGCCGCGTTGCGATACGCTCGCACGTCGATCAGGCCGCGCGATGCTGCGCCGCTCGAGGTACCCCTCTCCATGCAGCACTGCTGCTTCGCGATTCAGATGCGGTTGATCGCGGGCCGGCGCGAGCGGAGCGCGGCACGAGCTCCTTTCGCGCCTGCTAGGTCCGGCCCGGCGTTGCATTGCGTGCAGAAGCGAGGTCGACCGGGATCCGCCAGGGGCCCGCGCGTGATGAAGTTCGTAGCCCGCGTGGCGGGCGCGGCGACGTCGGTTGGCGTGATGTGGCTCTGCCCGGACGTGGCGACGGGCGATCCGGGCTCCGGAAGGCCGAACGCGTGTGACGCAGGGACGGCGTCGTCCCATGCTGGCGTCCCGAACGAGCCCGCGCGCGACGATCTGCCGGAGCGCATCGCGCACGCGGTAGCCGAGCGGCGCCGCGGTCTTTGGTCCGAGTCGACGGAGTCCCTTCGACGGATCGCGTCGGATGCTTCCCGAGCCGGCCACTCCGAGCTCACTGCGGCCAGCCTGCTCGAGCTCGGACGCAGCGAGGTCCTCCTCGGAGACCGCGAGGAGGCTCGCGAAGCATGGTCGAGCTCGGCCACACGGTTCGCCGCGCTCGGAGATGCCGTCCACGCGATTCGGGCACGACTCAATCTCCTCGAGCTCGAGCTGGGCTCGGAGGGCACGAGCGCCGCCGAGTCGGGTGGCGTCACCGCGCCCGACGCATTCGCGTCTGCCGACACGTCGACCGGCTCGCACGATTTGCCGGCTTGGCACTCGAGGCTCGCACGGCTCGGTCGCGAGGTGTCGTCGCTCGCCCCGGCCGCCCGTCTCCCGTTGCAGCTCGCCGTCGCGCGGCTGTGGCTGGCCTCGGCCGACGCGATCGAATCGCGGGTTG
>CAZQMY010000028.1:0-21096 GCA_964594405.1 uncultured Spirochaetaceae bacterium
CACGGCCGGGGCGCTCGCGCTCGGAGTGCTGGCGGGGTTGCGGCGGCGACGCGCTCGCTCCTGCCGTTGACGGTCTGGCGCTGAGGGTCGAGCGCACGAGCGGCTTCCAGCGCCCCGCCAACGAGAGGGCGCCCGCTCACGCGGGCGCCTTCGTTGGCTGCTCTGGGATGTCGATCAGCGAGACGTGGGCACGGAGTAGACGAAGACCCAGGTCTCTCCGGGAGACAGGCCGTCGTCCTCGGTCCGGGTCAGCTCGGGCAGCATGAGGGAGTCGCCGTTCTGCAGCCGATCCTGCATGCGATCGACGCAGCTCCTGGGTCGGCTCGTCATCATGTCGAGATGCCGAGCGACATTCTCGCCCGCGTAGCCATCCGATATCGTGTAGGTGAAGCTGTCGGCGGAGCGGCCGCCGATGTGGCCCCTTCCGGCGTCCTCGGAGACCCAGAGGAAGCCGTCGGCCGCACGACCACCGGCTCGCGCGCTCTGCTTCATCTTCGAGAGGTTGCTCGAGCCGCGGATCGAGGCCGCCTCGCTCTCGGGCAGGAGCTCCGACTCCATCCCTCCCCAGAACGCGTCGGCGCCGCTGCCGATCCAGCCGCCCGACTCAGTCGCGCTCGCGCCGCAATCGTCCGAGGTGAGGCGCTGCCTCGCCAGGTCGTCGATCGGCGCAGTGTCCTCAAGCACGGCGCCAACGGAATCGAGCGTCCTGAGTGCTCCGTTGGTCGACTTGCCGACGATGCCATCCAGGGCATAGCAGAGCCCTGATACGTCGGGGTCTCGAAGGCAGTCCTCTTCGAGGGCCTTCGGAATCTGCAGGTCCTCGACCCAGGTCCCGCCGTCCTGGACGAACGTGACGAGGATGATGTACTCCACCATGAACGCGGCGCTGGCCGGCGAGACGACGCCGACCAGGAGGAAGGGGATCGCGAGAAGAAGGGATCGGATTCGCATGTTCGTTCTCCCGGCTCGACCTCGCGGTCGAGGCGAGCCTGCGTGTGGTTGACGCGCCGCTCTTCGGCGCTCGCCTTCCACAACGCGGGGGATCCCGAAGGCGGATCGGATTTCTGCTCGGGCGATCACCTGCGTCGGCGCCCGCGGAAGACACGGGGTCGCCGCGCGACGTCTCGCCGGGATGACCGTTGAGGCCGGTGCCGGATCTCGAAGGGGCTCCCAGGCAGCTCGCGCCCGCGGTCGCAGGCCTCTTCATGCGCGCGTCGCCGCCGCTGCGGCGTTCGTCGATTGCGCGAGTGAGCAGCTGGGACTCCTGGGGCAGCCCTTTCGGAACGCTCAGGGCCCCGCCTCGCCTCCTTCGCATCCGACCGGGTGCGTGGAGGATCGAGACGGGGCCCGGAGTGGTCGCGACTCGTCAGGCGAGCCCGGCCACGCACCCTGCGCGACCAGGCGGTGGCGCGCACGACCTTCGCACGCGCCCAGGAGGTGCGACCCCTCCCGTGGAGACGGAGCAGGAAGAGCAGGCAGCTCACCAGGCCAAGTCCCCTGGCAGGAGACGGCGTGCGGACCGGTGTCATATCGCGGATGGATCGCGGCCGGGCCTCTGCGCCAGGCGGCGGAGCGGACCACACGTCTCCGTGATCCGCGGATGTGGGGTGGGACACGGTCGGGGAGTGTTTCTCGAGGCGGCAGAGACTGTGCAGATTCGTGTCTTGGACGATCAAGCGTGTGGAGATGGCTGTCTCAGCTCGTCGGGCTCTGATCGCTTGTGCAAGATTTTGATTTCGAATGTAGACAAATGAAATCAATACGATACATTCGACGCATTCGAAGTCACGTGGAGGCGCCTCCATGGCCCCCAAGAGCATTCCCATCAGCTTCCGGATCAGCCCCGACGACGCCGCCTTCATCGCAGGCCTGGAGATCGAAGGAGCCGTCACGCCGAGCGAGAAGATCCGCGGCCTGATCGCCAAGGCCCAGCGCGATCAGGCGAGCCGCCGCACCTTCGCCGAGTGCGCCATGATGATGCGGGAGGCCCTGGCGCCCACCGTCGTCGCGCTCGAGGAGGCGGAGCGCGATATCGAGGTCCACTCCGAGCTGATGCGCCTGCTCCTCGACTGGCTCCCCGAGACCATGGCGAGCCTGATCACCGCGACGCCTCCGGAGAGCGGCGACCTCTCCCTCGACGCCCTCTCGCGGGCCGAGCGGAGTGTGGCCGATCGCACCGTGCGTCTGCTCGAGAGTGTGCTGCGCATGGCGGTTACCCATCAGTGTGATGCCTACGACCCGGATCTCTTCGCCCGGCGCCTGGATCGGGTGCTGGAGCTCTCGGATCTCATCAAGGCACACCGCCTGCCGTCGATAGAAGAAGCGGGCGACTGATCCGAGTTGTTTTCACGCGTGGCCCATGACACCGTTGCCGGGCCACCTGGCAGAGGAGAAGCGCGCAATGGCAGAGAGCATCACTTCCAGGGTCGGTCGGATCGTCAGCGGGAGCGTCAGTGCTCTGGTCTCCGCGGTCGAGAACGCTGCGCCCGAGACGGTGATGGCGGAGGCGATCGCCGAGATCGACCGCGCCATCGACGAGGTGCGGGTCGAGCTCGGCCGCGTCCTCGGTGAGAAGCACCTGGCCAGCACGCGCCTCATGAAGGAGAGCCAGCGTCACGAGGACCTGAAGGAGAAGGTCGCCATCGCGCTCGAGGAGGGTCGCGAGGAGCTCGCCGAGGCGGCCATCGGGCATCAGCTGGACATCGAGACCCAGCTTCCGGTGCTCGAGCACGCGGTGGCCGAGTGCGAGACGAAGGAGCGCGAGCTCGAGGGCTTCGTCAAGGCCCTGCAGGCGAAGAAGCGGCTCATGAAGGAAGAGCTCAAGGAGTTCCGCGAATCCCTGGCCGAGGCCTCCCAGGTGGACGGCGGCTCGGCGGGCGGCTCGGCGGCGTCCTCGAGCAAGGGCAACGGCCTCGATCGGAAGGTGGCGTCGGCCGAGTCGGCCTTCGAGCGCGTCTTCGAGCAGGCCTCGAACGTGCCCGCAGGAGGTGCCGACACCGCGACCGAGGCGAAGCTGGCCGAGCTCGATGAGCTGGCGCGCCGCAACCGCATCCAGGAGCGCCTGGCGGCTGCAAAGGCCAGCATCGAAGATCAATGATCGAGAACTTCACCGCGCCGGAGTGCCTGCCCTTCGCGGTCGCGCTCACCATCATGGTCATCCTCGGGTTCATCGAGGGCATGGGGACGGTGCTGGGGCTGGGGATCTCGGATCTGCTCGACTCCTTCCTGCCCGACATGGACGTCGACATCGATGTCGACATCGACGGGCCCGAACTCGACCACTCCGTTGGCGTCGAGGTGGGGCACATGCAGGAGATCGGTCCCTTCACCCGCATGCTCTCCTGGCTGCGGGTCGGTCGGGTGCCGATCCTGATCCTCCTCGTAGTCTTCCTCCTCGTCTTCGGCCTCAGTGGCCTGATGCTCCAGTCGGCGGTCCACGGCGCACTCGGATTCCGCCTGCCGGCCCTCGGGGCCTCGCTCCCCGCCCTCCTGATCGCCATCCCATCGCTCAACGTGATCGGCGGGTGGCTGGAGAACGTCATCCCCCGCGACGAGACCAGCGCGGTCTCGCAGGACAGCTTCATTGGACGCGTCGCGGTGATCACGCTCGGCACGGCCAGCGAGAACAACCCCGCGCAGGCGCGTCTGCGCGATCGTCACCAGCAGGCCCACTACGTGATGGTGGAGCCCGACGAAGACGGCGTGACCTTCGGCCAGGGGACGCAGGTGCTGCTCGTCAGTCGCGAAGGCGCCCGCTACAAGGGCATCGCCAACCCCAGTCCGGCGCTGAGCGAGGAGGTCAGCGCGTAGCGAGGTCCCCCGCCGGAAGATCGAGACCGATCCCACCGCGGCCCCGAGTATCGACCCAGGAGCATCGCCTCCAGTCGCATCGAGAAGAGGAGAGATTGATGGCATTCATGGAAGTCCTTTGGATCGCGGGCGTGATCATCTTTGCGCTGGCCTTCATCGCGATGATCGTCGCGCGGCTCTACACGAGGGCCTCGAAGGAGATCTCCTTCGTCCGGACGGGCTTCCGCGGCCAGAAGGTGATCATGAACGGCGGCGCGCTCGTCCTGCCCGTCCTCCATGAGGTCATCATGGTGAACATGAACACCATCCGCCTGGAGGTGCGCCGGGCCCAGCAGCAGGCGCTGATCACCAAGGACCGCATGCGCGTCGACGTGATGGCCGAGTTCTATGTCCGAGTGCAGCCCACCGTCGAGGCCATCGCCGACGCGGCCCAGACGCTGGGGCGCCGAACCATGGACTCCGAGGCGCTCAAAGAGCTGGTGGAGGGCAAGTTCGTCGACGCCCTGCGCGCCGTGGCGGCGGAGATGGCCATGGAGGAGCTGCACGAGCAACGCGTCGAGTTCGTGCAGAAAGTGCAACGGGCCGTCTCCGAAGATCTGCTCAAGAACGGCCTCGAGCTCGAGTCGGTCTCGCTGACCGCCCTGGATCAGACGGACCGTGAGTTCTTCAATCCGCAGAATGCATTCGATGCCCAGGGTCTGACCCGCCTCACCCAGGAGATCGAGGCGCGGCGCAAGCAGCGCAACGACATCGAGCAGGACACCGAGGTGGAGGTGCGCGAGAAGAACCTCGAGGCCGAGCGCAAGAAGCTCGAGATCGGACGCGAGGAGGAGTACGCGAAGCTGCAGCAGGAGCGCGAGGTCGAGGTGCGGCGCGCCACCCAGGCCGCCGAGGTCGCCAAGGAGCGGGCCGCGCAGAAGCGGGCCGCCGACGAGGCGGAGATCGTCGCCACCCAGAACGTGGAGCAGCAGCGCATCGCCTCCGATCGCCAGGTGCAGGAGGAGCAGATCAACAAGGATCGCGTGGTCCAGGAGCGCGAGATCGAGAAGCAGAAGTCGGTGGAGCTCGCGGGGCAGGATCGCGACATCGCTGTCGCCGAGCGCTCGAAGGATCGCTCCGTCGCCCAGGCGGACGCCGACGGCGCGCGCGCACTGGCGGTCAGGGCGGAGGAGCAGGTGACCACCTCTCGCGAGACCGAGGTGGCCGAGCGCCAGAAGGCCATCGAGCTGGTGGAGGCCGCCAAGGAGGCAGAGCGGAAGGCCATCGCGATTCGTGTGGCGGCCGAGGCCGAGAAGAATGCGGCCGAGGATCAGGCGACGGCGCAGGTCACCAAGGCGAACGCCGAGGCCGACGCCGTGCGCATCGCCGCCGATGCCGCGGAGCGGCGATACGCGGTGGATGCAGAGGGGCAGAAGGCACTGCACCTGGCCGAGAACGTCCTCTCCCCGGAGCTGATCGCGATGCGCATCAAGCTCGAGCTGATCAAGAACCTCGACAAGATCATCGCCGAGAGCGTGAAGCCGATGGAGGCCATCGACGGGATCAAGATCATTCAGATGGACGGACTCGGCGCGGCCACCGGGACGCCCGGCGCCGGCGGAGGCAATGGCTCCGGCGCGGGCCTCGGCGACGGCGGCCACCAGGGCAACCTCTCCGATCAGCTCGTGAGCGCCGCGCTCCGCTATCGCGGACAGGCGCCCCTGGTCGACGCGCTGCTCAAGGACGTCGGCCTGGACGGCGGCTCGGTGAACGGCCTCACCGCGGCGCTCGACGAGATGGTGACGCCGGCGAAGGGCACGAATGGCTCGACGCCGCCGTCGGAATCTCCAGAGGTGTCGTAGCCGGACCCCCGTCGAAGGGAGCCGGGAGCAATCGACGCTCACATCGTGCATCGCCGAGGAGGGTGCTCGCTCTGCCACGAGAATTGGAGCTCAGGCTGCCGGCATCCCCGGCCGAAGCTGAAGCCCATGGCTGCATCGAGCTCGACCGCCCGCAAGGGGCTCGCGGACATCCCCAAGCTGCCCCTCACCGACACCCTCCGAGACTTTCTCGAGAATCGGGGCGGTCGGATCGACATGCGCACCGGTCTCCAGCGGCAGCACCAGCACTACGGGAACGTGGTCCAGCGGGGGCGCGGGCCGCTCCGGATCCTCTCGCTCCTGGGCCCGGATGCGAATCGACTCGTCCTTCTCGATCGTGATCGCATCTTCTCGGCCCGGCGGCCGTGGATGATGATCATGGGGAGGATCTTTCCCAATGGCCTGCTGCTCTTCGATGGGGATACGCACAAGCACCATCGCCGCATCATGCAGCCCACCTTCAAACGTCCCATTCTGCGCCAGTACGTCGAGCGGATGCATCCGATGATCGAGGCGGGCATCGCGCGCTGGGCAGACTCGGGCCCGGACGTGCGCGCCTTCCCGCTCTACAAGGAGCTGACCCTGGACATGGCCGCGTCCATCTTCCTCGGCGTCGATCTCGGCCCGGGAAGTCGACGGATGAAGACGGCCTTCGAGGACATGGTGGCCGCCTCGATGTCGACCCTCCGTCTGCCCATCCCGGGGCTCGAGTTCCACCGAGGTCTGAGGGGCCGCCAGTCCATGAAGCGCTTCCTCGGCGACATGATCGAGGCGCGGAGGGAGAAGCCCGGCAACGACATGTTCAGCCGGCTCTGCCAGTCCGAGTCGGAGACGGGCGAGGCCTTCGACGATCGGCAGATCCTCGATCACATGATCTTCCTCATGATGGCGGCCCATGACACCACAACCAGCACGCTCTCGTCGATGACCTACGAGCTCGCGCGCAATCCCGAATGGCAGCAGCGGCTCCGTGAGGAGAGCAGGGCGCTGGGCTGCGATCATCCGAGCTACGACCAGCTCAGCGAGCTGCCGAACCTCACCCGTGCGATGTACGAGACCCTGCGGCTCTATCCGCCGCTGCCCGTCATCCCCCGCATCGCCATGGAGGCCTTCGAGTTCGACGGCTATCGGATCCCCAAGGACACCATGGTCGTCGTCGCGCCCGTGCACACCCACTACATGCTCGAGTGGTGGGACGAGCCGCGGCGCTTCGACCCCGCTCGATTCGGCCCGGAGCGCGCCGAGCATGAGCGCCATACACACTCGTGGATCCCCTTCGGCGGCGGTCCTCATATGTGCATCGGACGGCGCTTCGCGGAGTCTCAGGTGCGGAGCATCATGCACCAGATGCTGCTCCGTTACCGCTGGAGCGTGCCCGAGGGCTATCGAATGCCCGTGCAGCAGGCGCCGATCTCGGTGCCGCGCGATGGGCTGCCGATCCGGCTCACGCCGCTGGACTGAGGGCGGGCGTCTACTGGGTCTGTGCCGGGCTCGCCTGCAGCGCCCTGGCCATCTGCAGCTCGCGCCGCGCCTCCTCGTGGCGTCCGAGCCGGTCGAGGACCTGCGCCAGCTCCATGTGGGCAGCCGCGCTCGGCTGATTGCGGGTGAGACGGCGATAGGTGGCCGCGGCTTCCTCGAGCTTGCCCTGCTGAACGAAGAGCGTGCCGAGCTGATCGTAGGCCGCGGCGTTCCGCACGTCGGCCTCGATGGCGTCGTTCAGGCTGGTGATCGCCTCGTCGATCCGACCCTGTCGCCGGAGCACGACGCCGAGCCCGGTATGCGCCTGCGAGCTCGGCTTCGTCTCGAGGGCGGCCCGGAAGTGCCCCTCGGCCGTCTCGAATTCGCCCTCTCTGGTGAGCGACGCACCGAGGTTGAAGTGCGCCGAGGCCGACTCCGGATCCAGCTCGAGGGCCTTCCGGTAGTTCTCCACGGCCTCGTCGGCCATGCCCTGGCGCTCGAGCACGAATCCGAGGTCGTTGTAGATGGCAGGCTGGGGCTCGATGGCGAGCGATTCCCGATAGTGGGCCTCGGCCAGCTCGAGCTCCCCGATGTCGATGGAGGCCAGCGCCATGTTGTTGTGCGCCTTCGCGTGCTTCGGGTCGACGGCCAGGGCCTGCTCGAGGGAGACCACCGCCTCGTCGCTCTTGCCCTGCTGGAAGAGCGCGAATCCGAGGGCGTTGAGCAGCTCGACGTTCTCGGGCTCCACCTCGAGTCCGCGTCGGTAGATGCGCACGGCGCCCGGATAGTTGCCGGTCCGCTCGTTGGCCATGCCCGCGCGCAGGAAGGAGTAGGCGTCGAGGAAGCGCTCTTCGATCTTCGCGATCGCGTCCGCCGAGATCGGAACGAACTCGGGGATGTTGGCGGCCCGGTCTTCGCCGGTGAATCGATCCAGCACCACGGCCGGCGTGGAGCGGCCCTGCTCGTCGATGTGGGTGAGGAAGAGCTGGGTATAGGGTGTGTTGGCCTTGGAGGAGAAGACCAGCCAGCGACCATTGGAGGAGAAGCTGTGCCAGGAGTTCATGAGCGGCGTATTCGCGCGGAGACGCCTCGCCTCGCCACCTTCCGCGGGGATGATGTAGAGCTCGCTGTCCGGCATGAGCAGCATGTAGTTCTCGGCCTGCGTGAAGACGATCCACTTGCCGTCCGGCGAGAACTTCGCGAAGTAGTTGCTCTTGCCGTTGTGCGCCGCGCCCGCGATCGGCTCGGCCTCGCCGCCACGACCGCCGTTGAAGGGCACCCGGTAGAGGTCGAATTTGTACGGCTCCTCGTCTTCGACGAACTCGGGGACGTCTTTCTCGTCGAGCAGGATGCTCGTGGCCTGGGCGACCTTGCCCTGGGTGTAGGCCTTCGTCCGCGCGAATACGATCCACTCTCCATCCGGGCTCCACGTGGGGTTGCTCTGCACGTACGCGGGGTCGTCGGCCCCGGGCAGAGGCGTGAAGCGGCCGGTCTGCGTGTCGTAGACCACGAGGATGCCCTTGATCGGGAAGAAGAGCTGGGAGAAGGCGATCTCGGGAGTCGCCACGAAGACCGCGCGGTCCTTGACGGTGCTGATCACGTAGCGGCCGTCCGGTGAGACCTGGGAGAGCAGCCCGAAGGTGGCCTCGCCGTCGTCCCGCTCGTAATCGCTCCAGGTGATGATCTTCTCGTCGTCCAGGACCATCCGCTCGGAGACCGGGAGAATCGCGTAGCCGCCCTTGTCGTTTCCGTAGTCGACATCGAGGCCCAGGGTGCCCCCATCACCCGAGAAGGAGTGACAGTTGCCGCAGACGGGCAGGTCCTCGAGCACGATGGGCGGGCGGGTCTCGGAGTCGACGGAGCCGAAGCGCCAGCGGATGCGCGAAGGATCCTGCACGGCGTCGATGAAGGGCAGCGGAACCTCGCGGTAGAAGATCGCGTCGGCGACCGGGTCGGTGGACGTGCGGATGCGAATGGTGGCCGACGCGGACGACGCCTCCCCGGAGCCGACGATCGCGACCTCGGCCTCGTGGGCCTGGCTCCGTCGCTTGATCTCCGACCAGTCCGTCTCCGAGGGCCGCCAGCTCGGCTCCTCGCTGGCGAAGCGGAGCGGCTCTTCGTCGTCGGCGAGTCGCACGAGCACGGTCCACTCCGTGACGCCCGCCGTCTCGTCGCTCCAGATGAACTTCGGCGCGACGATGTCGGGCGGGAAGAGGGTGCCATCGAGCGGATAGGTCAAGGCGAGTCGGCCCGCCTGCGCGCTCGGAAATGCCACGGGCGATCGGTGGGGCTCCCCCCGACCGCCGCAGGCCGCGAGAGCGAGCGACGTCGCGATCATGAGCCAGGCGCAGTGCTGGCGCGGAAGGGCGCGAGCGTCGAGGTGGGCTCGACGGCGAGTGAGGGCGTTCACCTTTCCTGACAAGCTGTATCCAATCTGCTCTGTGCATCGGTGCGATGCGACTCTCGGGCGGGTCTGGCGGAAGTCATTCGGCCGCGCTCCCGGCGCGTCGACAACGGCGGATGATTCCGGGGCGCTTGGCCCCTTTCTCGTTGACACTCGGATCGCGCCTGCGTAGAAATGGCGGAAAGCTGCGGTGAACCTACCACTGGTGAGCGGGTCTTGCGTATCCGATGTCGCCACCGCCCTTCGACAACCGCCCAATCCGGAGAGTCCACACGATGAATCTGCGCCGTCTCTGCACCTTGCTCGGGGTCGCTCTCTTCGCCGCCTCGAGTGTCGCCGAGGCCGCCGTCCACAGGGTTCGCGACGGTGAGTCCATCCAGGATGCGATCGACGCTGCGTCCCCCGGCGATATGATCCTCGTCTTTCCCGGCACCTACCAGGAGGATCCCGACAGTCTCTACGGCCTCCACATCACCACCGACAACCTTCGCCTGATCGGCGTCAACCGGAAGGGGCTGGGGGAGGCCGGCAAGGTTCGCGTCCTCCACAACGGGGACCAGGAGACGGGCGTGTATGCCGCGCCGCCCGGCTGCGAGTACAAGGACACGGAGTGCGCGGCGCCCAATCTCCAGCAATTCTACTTCCGCGGCTTCACTGTCGAGGGCTTCCCGGTCAACGGCATCCAGACGCGTTGGGTGGATGGCTTCCGCTTCGTGCGCAACGAGTCGGTCAACAACCTGAACAACGGCATCTATCCGACGCTCTCCGCGAACGGCCTGGTCCGCAACAATGTCTCCTACGGCTCGCTCGACACGGCGATGTGGGTGGCTGGGTCCGAGAACGTGCGCGTGATCGGCAACGAGCTCTATGGCAGCCCGATCGGCTTCGAGATCTCGGTCTCCAACAACGTGCTCGCCACCCTGAACGACATCCATGACAACACCGTGGGTGTCGGTCTCTTCCATCCCAACGCCGCGGGCAATCCGCCGATCCCCGTGATGGAGAACTGGGTGATCGAGCGCAACGCCATCTACGACAACAACCTCCCGAACCCGGCGCCAGCGGGCAGCTTCCAGGCCGATCTGCCGCCGGGCGGTGGCGTCATCCTGCTCGGGGTGAGCGACCACGTGATTCGCAGGAACGACATCTCGGGCAATGACTTCTTCGGAATCAGCGTGCTCGGGTGGTGCACGGCCACCGACGGAACGACGCGCAACTGCGTCGCCCGGCCGCCGATCGCGGATCCGTCGGCGAACAACAACCTGATCGCGGACAACACCCTCACCGGCAACGGCACGAACCCGCCGCTGGCCCATCCGCTCGCCTTCGCGGCCTCGGACCTGATCTACATCCAGACGCCGCCCTTCGAGCCGGGGACGGGCAACTGCTACGAGAACAACGAGCCTGCCACGCTGACCTTCTTCGCAGCGACGCCCGACGGGCAGCTGCCGACCGACGGATGCTAGTCTGAGGCTCCGTCGAAGCCGAGCACGGGCCCCTCAGCCCCATGGGCGAGGGGCCCGTTGCCTTTCCAGCTCTGCGGTCGACTCAGCTCCGAGGATCGAATTGTCGCCCCTTCCCATGGCCGAGACCCTTCAGGCGTACGGGTGCCGGATCGCCGTCAGGCACGTGCAGGGCTCCGAGGCGAAGGAGATCTTCCTGCTCTGCGAGCCGCCGGCTCTGGCCGTCGGACCGGACGAACAGGCTGCGGCGATCTACCGGGCGATTCGCGCACTGCTGGAATCGGAGGGCGGCGGCGAGGTCTCGCTGGTCTCCGAGGTGGTCTTCCATCGCGACGCGAGCGCGAATGTCGAGCTCGTTCGTGCCGCCCGGCAGCGGGTCTTCCCGCCCCGCGGAGGCATCGAGACACGGTCTGCCATCACCGAGATCGAGCAGCCGCCTCTCGACGATCGGTCGCACGTCGTGATTGCTGCGCAGGCGATCGTGCCCGTCGGGGGTGCGCTGGAAGTGGATCTCATCACGGCGCCGTCGGCCTCCGATGGCGCCGAGCCCGGGGCTGCGCGCGGGCTGCTCTGTCGGGTCGGCGCCGAAACGCGCCTCTACGTGGGTGGCCTGTGCGCTCGCGGTGAAGACGCCTGCGCGCAGGCACGCTCCGTCTTCGAGCGCGCCGAAGCCCTCGTGCGCGAGGCGGGGATGGATTTCGGTGACGTCGTGCGGACGTGGATCCATCTGCGCGATATCGAGCGCGACTACGCGGACTTGAATCGGGCGAGGCGTGGCTTCTTCGAAGCGCGCGGGATCGATCCGCCCCCGGCGAGCACCGGGATCGGCGGGCCGCCCGTCGGTGAGGACCACGATCTCTGCCTGGGGCTCTATGCGCTCAAGGCCGAGCCCGCCCCCGCGCGCGTCGTCATGACATCGCCGACATTGAACGAGGCCCCGCAGTACGGCGCGGACTTCGTTCGCGGCGTGCGGCTCGAGGAGACCAACAAGATCGCCCTTCACGTCTCGGGCACCGCGAGCGTCGACGAGGCCGGCGGCACCGCGCACGTGGGTGACTTCGACGCGCAGGTCGATCGGATGCTCGTCAACCTGGAGGCGCTCCTCGAAGTGCAGGGCGCCGGCTTCGAGGATGTGGTCTCGGCCATCTCCTACCTCAAACATCCCCGCGACGCCGACCGTCTTCGGGCGAAGTTTCGTGAGGCGGGCTTCGAGGGGTTTCCGAACGCCCTGGTCCAGGCGGAGGTCTGCCGCCCCGAGCTGCTCTGCGAGACCGAGCTGCTGGCGGTCCTGCCGGCGGTGGGGTCGCGCGCCTCCGGCGGAGGCTGACGGGGCGCCCCCTCGGCGCGCCCCGGGGTCGCGCCGCCTCGCACGCGAGGCTTCGCCCTCCAGTCCGTTGACAAGCTCCATGGTTGCAGCTACAACATCCGAATGGCGAAGAGCTCGACAAAGCAGCAGGCAGTGCGTCTCGCCCGCTCGATCGCGACCGAGTGCGTGGGCGCCCGAGTGCGGATGCTGAATCGCGCCCTCACGCAGGTCTACGACGAGGAGCTGAGGCCGCTCGGCCTCAAGTTCTCGCAGATGAACATCCTGACCGCGGTGACCCTCACCGGGCCCGTGCAGCCCAGGGACATCGCCGAGGCGCTCTGTATCGAGAAGTCCACCCTCAGTCGCAATCTGCGTGTGATGGAGAAGAACGGCTGGATCGAGAGCACGCCGGGCGAGACCGGGCGGGACCAGCTGCTGGAGAGCACGCCGGCCGGGGTGCGGCTGCTCGAGGAAGCCAGGCCGGCCTGGCGGCGGGCACAGAGCCGAGTGCGCACCATGCTGGGCGACGAGGCGATCGATTCACTACTCGGCGCCGTCGACGACGTGCGCTACGCCCGGATCTAGACGCGGCGACGAGGGGACGGATCAGCGTCCCCTCTCTCTCGAATCCTGTAGTTGTATATACATCAGTTGTACTTGCAACATGAAACCGACCCGAAAGGAGCCCCATGAACGATCTCGAAGTGCTCGATGAACGAAACGCCGCCATCGCGGCTCGATTCCGCCACGGCGATCTCCCGATCAAGCCGGCGCGCGACACCGTGATCCTCAGCTGCTTCGATGCGCGCATCGATCCGGTCCACCTCTTCGGGCTCGAGCCCGGTGAGGTGGTCGTGCTGCGAAACGTCGGCGGCCGCGTCACCGAAGGCGTCGAGCGCGACCTCGCCATCATCTGGGCGATGGCGGGGCTGCTCTCGGGCGGGCGTGCGCCCCAGGCGTCGCTGGCCATCGTCCACCACGCCGACTGCGGCCTCGAGCGGGTGGCAGCACCGCCCATCGAGGAGGCGATCCACAAGCGTTCGGGTCTGCCTCGTGCGTCGCTCTCGGCCCTCGCGATCCACGACCACGTGGACGCATTCGCGGACGACCTCCAGCGACTGCGCGACTCGGCGATCGTTCCGCGAGGGCTCCAGGTGTCCTGCCACCTCTACGACCCGAAGAGCGGTCGTGCGGAGCAGATCGGCGCGCCGGTCGTCGTCTCGGACGGGGAGGGACGATCATGAGCGTCTCCGACTTCCGAGATGGAAGAGCGCGGGTCGAGTCCTACATCCGCGGGGTCGTCCGATGGCGCTGGCTCGTGCTCACGGCATCCGTCGTGCTGGGCCTCGCGCTCGGCGCGGGGGCGCGAGACCTCGGCCTCTCCAGCGACTACCGCGTCTTCTTCGGAGAGGGCAATCCGGACCTCCTCGAGTTCGAAGCGATGGAGGATACGTACACCAAGAACGATGCGGTCTTCTTCGTGATCAGGCCGGACTCGGGTCGCGTCTTCACGCCCAGGACCCTCGATGCCATCAGGGATCTGACCCGGGACGCCTGGCAGATCCCGAACTCTACGCGCGTGGACTCCGTCACGAACTTCCAGCACACGGAGGCGCGCGGCGACGAGCTCATCGTTGAGGATCTCTACGCGCCCTGGGCCGGCAGCGCAGAGGACGCGGAGCGCGCGGAACGGATCGCCCTGGCCGAGCCGCTGCTCGCCGGCCGACTCGTCAGCACCGATGCGCACAGCACAGGCATCAACGTACGCATCGTGCTCGATCCGGCGGACAACTCGGCCCTTCCTGCGACGGTGGCCCATGCGAGAGCGCTGCAGGCCGACTTCGCGAAGCGCTACCCGGATCATCGGATCGGCCTGACCGGGCTGACGATGCTCAACGCCTCCTTCGCCGAAGCGCCACTGGAAGACATGCCGGTGGTGATGCCCCTGATGTTCACGATGCTGATCGTGGTGATGGGGCTCTTCCTGAGGTCGGGCGCCGCCACGGGCGCGACTTTCGTCATCGTGTTGTTGGCGACGTCGGCCACCGTGGGCGTCGCGGGCTACCTCGGCATCCTCCTCGATCCGGTGAGCGCCTCCGTGCCCACCATCGTCCTCACCCTCGCGGTCGCCGACTCCATCCACATCCTGCTCACCTTCGGCGGGGCCCTGCGCGCCGGCAGGGATCGCGAGGAAGCGGTGGTGGAGGCCTTCCGGGTGAACGCCCAGCCCGTCTTCCTGACGAGCGTCACCACCGCCGTCGGCTTCCTCAGCCTCAATTCGAGCGACTCGCCGCCCTTCCATCTGCTCGGCAACCTGACGGCCCTCGGCGTGATGTTCGCCTGGGCGTTCTCGATGACGACGCTCCCGGCCCTGATGGCGATGCTTCCGGCACGGCCGACAGGCACGTCGGGGGTGAGCACGCGGCTCTCGAAGCGGATCGCTCGCCTTGTCGTGGCACGGCCGGGCGGGACCGCGGCCGTGATGAGCCTCATCGTCGTCGCTACGGTGGCGGCGACGTCCGGGCTGGTGATCAACGACCAGTTCGTCGACTACTTCGACGAGCGGCTGGCCTTCCGACGGGATACGGACTTCACCACAGACCATCTCACGGGCATCTATCAGGTCTCGTACTCGATCCCATCGGGTGACACCCAGGGCGTCAGCGATCCCGACTATCTCGCCGCGGTCGATCGCTTCGCGACGTGGATGCGCGGGCGCGATGGGGTGGTCCACGTCAACAGCTTCACGGATACCATGAAGAGGCTGAACCGGAACATGCACGGCGACGCGCCACAGGCGCATCGTCTCCCGGGGAGCCGATCGCTGGGCGCGCAGTATCTGCTGCTCTATGAGATGAGCCTGCCCTATGGCCTGGACGTCAATGATCAGATCGACGTCGACAAGCGCTCGCTTCGAGTCGACGTCACCTTCGGCGACGTCGATACCGCCACGATCGTCCGAGAGCATCGGGCAGCGCTCGAATTCATCGCGCGCAATGGCACCGAGCCCATGGCCGAGACGGTGGGCGCCAGCGTCGCGCTGATGTTCTCGAACATCGCTCGGCGCAACATCGACGGGATGATCCTGGGCACCGGGCTGGGCTTCGCGATCATTTCATTGATCCTCGGCCTCGCACTCCGGGACGTCCGGCTCGGGCTGATCAGCCTCGTGCCCAACGTGCTTCCGGCGGCGATGGCCTTCGGGGTATGGGCGCTGGTCTACCGCGAGGTCGGCTTCGCGGTGTCGGTGATCGCGGGGCTCTCCATCGGGATCATCGTCGACGACACGGTGCACTTCCTCTCGAAGTTCGAGCGTGCTCGGCGCGAGCTCGGATGCGACGCGTCGCGGGCCGTCGAGCACGCCTTCGAGCAGGTCGGGCCGGCGATCATCGGTACGACGGTCATCGTGGCGGGCGGCTTCGCGATGCTGAGCCTCAGCAGCTTCCGCGTCACGAGCTACATGGGCGTGCTGACCTCGCTCTCCATCGTCTGCGCCCTGATCACCGATCTGCTCCTCCTGCCCGCTCTCCTCATCGTGTTCGAGCCGAGGCGGCGCTCGAGTCCGGTCGCCCTGGCGACGAGTACCCCGCCCTGAACGGCGCTTGCCGGGCCCGTCTGGCCTTTGGCGAAGGGAACACAGCAACCCCGAACGAAAGGAAGTCTCCGATGAAGATCCATGTAGACCGAGCCAGCACGACGAGCATGGCTGCGACCCTGATCCTGGCGGTGATGGCGACCGGCCCGGCAGCCGGCAGCACACCCGAAGAGCGCGGCCGTGCCGTCGCCCTCGAGGCCGATCGCCAGGATCGGGGCTGGCGGGACGATCGCGCCACGATGCGCATGGTCCTCCGCAACCGAGCCGGCTCCGAGAGCGTCCGACGGCTGCGTCGACACGCTCGCGAGGTGCCCGAAGAGGGCTATGGAGATCGCAGCCTCGTCATCTTCGATTCTCCGCGGGACATCGATGGTACGGCGCTGCTCTCGCATACCCGAATCCTGCAGCCCGACGATCAATGGCTCTATCTGCCCTCGCTCAAGCGAGTGAAGCGGATCTCGTCGCGAAACAAGTCCGGCCCCTTCGTCGGCAGCGAGTTCGCCTTCGAGGATCTGCTCTCACAGGAGGTGGGCAAGTACGACTACCGCTGGCTCCGCGTCGAGTCCTGCGGCGAGCTTCGATGCCACGTAGTGGAGCGCGTCCCCCTCTATGAGAACTCGGGGTACGAGCGCCAGGTCGTCTGGTGGGACGACGCCGAATATCGCGTGCAGCGCATCGAGTTCTTCGATCGGAAGAACGCGCACCTCAAGACGCTCGTCTACGAGGGATACGCCGAGTATGCGGATGCCTACTGGCGACCGGCGCGCATGCGCATGGAGAACCATCAGAGCGGCAAGACCACGGACCTGCTCTTCGAGGAGTGGGAGATCGACACCGGCGAGCGCGAGTCGCTCTTCTCGCCCACGCGCTTGAAGCGGGTCAAGTAGAAAGATGTGGGCTCGATGGCTTGTGCTCCTCGCCCTCGTCTTCCCCGCGCTCCCGGCTGGGATCGCTCTTGCGGCGCCAGACTGGGAGCTCGGGGGGGAAGCCTCGCTCGAGGTGCGCGTCTTCCCCTGGTCACCCCAGCACGAGCGCCAGGCTCCGACCACCGCCTCCCCTTCGCTTGCTGCGGCACCCGAGCTCGAGGTGATCTTCCGAGGCGGCGACGACCTGCTGACGTTCACGCCCTGCATCCGCGCGGACTGGGACGATGACCACCGCACCCACTTCGATGTCCGCGAGCTGGCGTGGACGCACCTCGGCGACGGCTACTCCTTCGTGGTCGGATTCGATCGCGTCTTCTGGGGCGTGACCGAGTCGCGCCATCTCGTCGACATCGTGAATCAGACGGACCTCGTTGAGGACATCGACGGCGAGGACAAGCTCGGGCAGCCGATGGTCGCCCTCTCGATCGAACGCGACCGCGGCGCACTCGATCTCTTCTTCATGCCCATCTTTCGCGAGCGCACCTTCCCGGCGGCGGCTGCGCGGCTCTCCGGACCGTTGCCTGTTCGTGGCGCACCGGGGGCGTGGCCCTTCACCGGTGACGCCCGATACACGTCCAGTCTCGGGCAGATCCATCCGGACTTCGCCATTCGCTATGCCCACGCCATCTCCGAGCTCGACATCGGAATCGCGCACTTCCGAGGGACGAGCCGCGAGCCGCGCTTCGTCCTCGAAGGCCCGGCCGACGATCTCGCGCTTCGACCCTACTACGACCTCATCAATCAGACGAGCGTCGATCTGCAGTGGACCCGCGGCGCCTGGCTCTGGAAGCTCGAGGCCATCGGGCGCGAGGGGCATGGGTCCTACTTCGGCGCGGTGGTCGCGGGCTTCGAGTACACGCAGTTCCAGACCATGGGCAGCGACGTCGACATCGGCTGGCTCGCGGAGGTGCTCTACGACGGGCGCGATCGTGCCCCGGATGTGGCCCCGCCCACCCGCTTCGAGAACGACGTCTTCCTGGGCGCGCGTGTCGTGCTGAACGACGTCTCCGACACGACGCTGCTGTTGGGTGACGTGATCGATCTGGAGACCGGCGAGATGCAGATCATCCTCGAGGCGCAGCGCCGGCTCGGCGAGCGCTGGCTCGTCTCCCTCGACGCGAGGTTCCTCGCCCTGATCGACGAATCCAGCCCGCTCGACGGCTTCCGAAACGACTCCTACCTGACGCTGCGCGTGAGCCGCTTCTTCTAGCCCGCGCCGCTGCTGATCGCAGGCGGGATCGGAGAATCCCGCCGCGCGCGATATCGATCCAGCGCGTCCCCCGTCTCCACCAAAGGGTCGGCATGAAGCCGGCCCTCCGCATGGAGACCGGGACATGAACAGGAATCGATCGATCGTATGGCTGGCCCTGCTGGTTTGGCTCGCGGCCATGCCGGCAGCGGCCGAACGCGCGCTGCCGGCACTCTCGGACCTCGTATCCGACTCACAGAGCATCGTGATCGGGCAGGTGTCGAAGGTGGAGAGCCCCGGGACCGCGTCCGAGGTCGCCACCCTGGACGTGCTCAGCACGATCCGCGGCGTCGCCCGCGAGAGCATTCAAGTCCGAGGGTTGCCCGTCCATGAGGAGGGGCATGCCTTCCAGGTGGGCCAGAGGCTGGCGCTCTTCCTGGAGAGCCGGCCGGATGGCCGCTTCGAGCTGGTCGACGGAGGCGCCGGCGTCTTCGGCGTAGACGGTTTCGACGTCGTCAGCAGCACCGAGCTCCTTCTCTCCTGGGCGAGTGAATCGATCCAGGATCGCTTCACGACCCTGCTGGGCTTCGTCCCGGCAGACGGGCAGAAGGCACCCGCCGCGCTGCTGGCTGCCGCAACCGAGGACTTCGTGTCCTCGGCGCCCTGGATTCCGGACGCCACCGTCCTGGCGGAGATCAGCTGCGGCACCAGGCCCGCGGCGAGCCGCGCGATGCAGTACTGGGCCCTCCGCATGGCGGGCGAGCTGCAGATCGCCGCGGCCCGTCCCTGTCTGGAGGCCCTCTTCCCTGCACATCTGGATGCGGAGGCGTCCTCCGACCGTGAGCTCACCCTGGCTGTGATGGACGGCCTGGTGAGCTTCGGCGGGGACTCGAGCGTGCATCGCCTCGAGGGTTGGCTCGCCGGATCGGTCCGTGCCGTCGTGGATCGCTGCGATCCCTCCATTGCGTCCGCGGTGCTGGGCGGACTGGGACGCCTCGGACACGACGGCGATCGCGTGGACTCGATGCTGGTCGCCAGGACCGCCTTCGAGATCCCCTATCGCACGGTCGCTTCGTCGGCCGTCCACGCGCTCGGCCTCATCCGGGGCCCCGAGGCGCGCAGCTACCTCGACCGCATCGCGCGTCAGCACCCCGACGCGCTCATCCGCGAGCAGGCGCAGATCGCGCTGGCTCGATACTGAGATGGATTGGAGATCGATCATGAGACGCTCGCTTCGCCTCGCAACGACTGCTCTGCTCCTCGCGCTGTTCTACGCGCTTCCCGCTGCCGCCTCGCGCGTGATCCACGTGGACTTCTCGGCGTGGTCGCTGGAGACCGAGTTCACCGAGATCAACGGCAACAACCCTCCGACGGCCAACGACGTCCAGCTCGTGAAGGAGGCCATCCTCTGGGAGATGACCAGGAACTTCGCGCCCTTCGACGTCTACATCACCGAGTTCGAGCCGAACGCCGGCGCACGCAGCCTGGTTCGCTTCGTCGCCGGCCCCGCGAGCGTGCTCGGCGCATCGGGGACCAACAGCGGCGACTGCTCGGACTGCACGGGGATCGACTCCTGGGACGGCTTCGCCACGATCAGTGAGGTCTACGTGGACAGCTTTGCGGCTCTGAATGCGCTGCAGGGCTCCGACGCCACCACGGCCCGCGTAGCCCGGTCCCTCGCTCACGCGGCGGCGCACGAGGTGGGACACAACCTCGGTCTGACCCACTGCCATTCCTGCGACGACTTCTTCTCCGCCAACGTCGGGACCGCCGACGCCACCTGCTTCGGAGCCAGCGCGGATCAGAACGTCACCTCCCACGTCATGGCGAGCGGGGCGTCGGCGGGGCTCACCAACGAGCAGCGGGCCACGGTGGACGACTTCTTCAGCATCCACTCGAGCCGCCGGGTGCTCTTCTCGAACGTCCAGCCCCGGGGCCACTGGGGTCGGCTCCGCGACATCGACGACGATGGCGACGACGATCTCACCTACGCCTGCGTGCAGGACTTCGACGTCGTGGAGTGGCGCAACAGCGACTCGGACGGAGTCGACGAGTTCGAGCCGGAGACCCTCTTCCACGACGACGCCGGCAAGGCGACCGACATCTTCATGCACGGCGACGTGACGGGCAACGGCAACGCGGACCTGGTGATCGGGAAGCAGATCAGCGCGACGACGATCAAGTGGCGGGTGCGGGAATCGAGCGGGACCAGCTTCGGCAGCTCCTCGGTCTGGCGCAGTGACGGGGGCGATGTGGGCGACGTCTTCCGGCTCGGCGACGTCAACGGCGATGGCCTGCTCGACCTGATCGCGGGACACCCCGTGGATCCGGCGGCGATCTTCGGCTGGCGGTGGGAGGTCTACCTCTCGAACGGCAGTGGGTTCGACGCGCCGAGTGCGATCATCCTCTCGCTCGCCACGGAGCTCGTCACCGACTGGCTGGTGGCGGACGCGACGGGCGACGGCCAGGACGACCTGATCGCCGTGCACCGCACCGACCCCGAGACGAACGTCAGGATCTTCGCGTCCACCGGCACCTCCTTCAATCACCAGGATGGGACCAACTTCCATCCCGTATTCGAGAGCATCGAGTACCTCCACGCGGGTGATACCAACGGAGACGGGTTCGCGGACATGATCTTCGGTGACGTCGTCGACGACACCACCGTCGATTGGTACGTGGCCGTGCGCAATCCGGCCTGCATCCCCGGCTTGATCGACTGCTTCTTCTCGATGACCGCGTGGCGCCTGGACGGCAGCTCGGCGGGCGACGAGACGCACGTGGGCGACGGGAACGACGATGGCCTGATCGACCTCTTCTACGGCCGCGCCGTGGGACTGGACAGCTTGATCACGCCCCCGGACCGGGATCCCATCAAGTGGCGCGCACGGCTCTCCTCGGGGAGCGATTTCGGCACGCCGAGCGTCTGGGCCGAGGACGCGGCAAGCGACGGCTGGCTCGTGCCCTGATCGGGTTCGAGTCGGAGGGGAGGGCGCGGGTGGAGCGATGCTCCACCCGCGCATCGTCGTTGGGGCGGGTGCGGCCAGCGGCTGTCAGCGGAATGCGCTGGCCGGGACGCTCGGCCT
>CAZQMY010000028.1:21106-29064 GCA_964594405.1 uncultured Spirochaetaceae bacterium
CCGCGCCATGCCCCGGCGGCCCGGCGCCCTGCTCGTGTCCTTGTCGGCGGGTTGGGCGCGGGGGCTGCCTTCCTCCACCCGCGCGTCGTCTTTGGGCGGTCGAGTGTGCGGCTGTCGCCTGGGAAGAGTGCTACTCGCGGGGGCAGGCGAGTTCGATCCGCGCTGGCCGGGACTCCAGGATCGCCTCGTGGCCTGGAAGCATGGCACGCATCTGGATGCTCTTGTGCAAGACGTCTGCGCGACCCGCATCGCAGTGGCGGGACACTCGTACTTGCCAAGCGTTGAGGGGCTTCGAGCGCAAGCTCGGTGGTGAGATTCCTGGCACCGGCGACTCTTCTACTTGACCTCGATCGCCGCGCCGGTCGCGCAGCCACGGTGGTTCCAGGAGCGGGCGCCTTGAGTCTCGGGGATTCAAGTCACGCAGATCTCCACCATCGACGACCTGGTAGTGCATCCACGGCAAATACGCATGAAGGTGTCCAGGTAGGACGGTCTGGATCTCACGATAGGCGCTGGGCGGCGGAGAGTAGAGGAAGTCTCAGGCGTCGTAGTAGAGGTGGCCGATTCGAGTGGGCTTGGTTGCGATATCGAGGGCGGCCTTCTCCCATGGCCCGCTCGAGACGATTCGTACGGTCCTCTCCGCTAGCGGAGGGGTCCTGCTCTGCGAATGCAGGGTGCCGATGTACTTGAAGGAGTAGGTGCGGCCGACTCTGAGGGGTGCACTCGCTCTGAGGAGATACAGGCGCTGAAGATCACCAATCCTGACGCTTCGCCTTCCAAAGAGCCGCTTGAAGATGCTCCCGTGGACCTTGCGGTCTGGTTTGTATTCGTAGAGTCGCCTGGGAACCGCTGCTCGCTCTGAATCGATGTGCTCCTCGATCAGGAAGTTCGCGCTGCTGAAGAGGAAGGAGGCGCATCCGACGACCACAATACGCCAGCGACGTCGGCCGGCATGTCGCGATCGATAGCGAGGAAACCGCTCCCCGACTGAGCGAATCCGCCATTGGATACACAAGGATGAGCTGTGCGCCCCAGGACCGCTGCCAGGAACACGACGAACAATTGAAGCCCCACGCCGCGCCTCATCGACGCTTTCTCCCTCATCTTGCGAGAAGCCCCGAACCTCACAGCTTGGCAGAAGTGCTGTTCTCCAGGGGAGTCGTGATCCAAAGGGCTCCCGTGCAAGAACGTGTGCTGCGCCATCCGATTCGCTGTCGCCCAGCCGTGGGCGCAGGGCTGCAGTGCGCAGAGTCGGGCACAGGCTCTCCATGGCCCGAGACGCCGATTCGCATCCGCCTCGTCGCGTGCCGCGATGATCAGAATTCAGTCCGGTCGTCCTCGAGGAGGTCCTCTTGGGGCATCGAGCGGGCCGCGAGGGCCGCAGCTGCCCCAACGAACGCCTCTATACGGGCCTGCCGTATTCGGCCGAGGATCTGGATCACTCGATTCCGATCCGGGATCGAACGTGATCTGGGACGACGGCTCGAAGTTTCAGCGCCAGGCATGCGCAGTCCCGCTTACAATCCCGGCTGGCGGCTTTCGGAACCTGGCACTCTGCGGAGGAGCGTATGTTCGGTGTCCAATTCGGTGGGCGGATCATCCGAGTCTCGGTCGTTGTCCTGTTCGTTGGGCTGTCTGGGGCTCTCCTACCGTCGAAGAGCCGGGCGCTCTGCGACGTCATTCCGGGCACGATCCAGTCGTACCGAGGCAGCGTGGGTACGCTGAACCGCTCGGTCGCGATGCCCGGCGACATCGTCGAGCTGCGGCTCGACGCGGCGGGCTGCGATTCCGGTGCCGCGCTCAGCGATCAGCCTGGCGGCGTGACTCCTGAGGATGACTACGTCGTCACGCTCCTCTTCGAGCCCGTCGGTGGGGGGGCGCGCAACGCGGTGGTTCTGTCGACGGACTGCGCGGCCGTTGCAGCGGAGACCGCCGGGTGCAGCGCAGCGTTGACGGGGACCGCCGAGTGTGTGGACATGAGTCCCCCGGAGCGCGCCTTCTCGGTCTCATTCGCCGAGCAGTATGTGCGCTTCGCCTTTCCGGATACCGATGCTCGCGTCGGTACCGGAAACGACGACATCACGCTCTCGGGACCGGTTCGCATCCTGATCACGCCCCGGGGTGACCCACTCTCCTGTGGCAGCTGGTCGGGGCAGCTGTGTTCCCAAACGATCGGCGTGACGGCCTGTGTGGACGAGCTCTACGAGGCGAACGGCACGTGCACGAACAGCTCGGCGCTGGTGGATCCAACCTTTCCGCACTTCGTCGCGCTCCCCACGCCGAACGACTTCGGCGCGCAGTGCACGACGCCGGGCACCGTCTGCGAGGACTTCACGCCGGCGAATCGTGAGCTCCGCGTGACCGTGGACACCAAGGGCAACGTGCTGATCCCGATGGACTACCGGCGGGTCCTGATCGACAACGAGCTGCCGATTCCGCGCGTAGTGCGGGGGGAAACCGACGTCGATGCGTTCAGCTCGGCGCCCGGCGTCTCGATCTCGCTGCCCTCGAACGACTATCTCAGCTCGTACTCGCCCTTCGGTCATCGGCTCCCGATCTTCTTCAGCTCTCTCGATGGCGCGCTGCTCGGCGAGGGCCTCGCCTTCATCGGGACCGTCGATGCCTCGCTGGGCGTGATCCGCATCGCGAGCCGCACGTCGTCCGAGCCGTCCGGCGCATTCCTGCAGTGTGGTGGCGGCGCCCGCGACGGCCTGGCCTGCAACGGCGACGACGGGCAGTGCCCGGGCGGCAGCTGTGGTCCGACGACCTGTCACGACGGTGCGCTGGACGTAGGGGGCGCCTGCACACAGGACGCGGACTGCCCGGTGACGGACCAGTGCGGTCCCGCGATCTTCGACTTCTCGGATCGCGCCGTGGCCGGGATCGGACCCGTGGTGATCGAGGAGGCCGACTTTCAGCTGGACGCCGAGCACCCCGTTCCACTCGAGGGGCGCTTGATCGCGGACGAGGTATACAGCTTCGTGCGGAGCGAGGCGATCGAGAACCTGGACCTCAACGGAGATGGAGATGCGACGGACGCGGTCGTCACGGTGCGTGATCCGGATACGGGCGACCTGATCCCGATCGGTACGACGGATCCCGGCCGGGCGACCGTTCGGCTCAGGGAGCTTCCCTTCACCTATCCGGCGGTGGTCGTCGAAGATGACGTGGTCGTCTTCCTGGAAGGTGAGCCCTACGAAGGCGATCAGGACGCGAACGGGGACGGAGATCGCGTGGATACACTGCTGCGCGTCTTCCGTATCGCCGGAGGGAGCGCGACGGCGATCGGCCCATCGCCGGCACCGGCTATCGACGCCGCCACCGTGGTTGATGGGCGCAGTGTCGCGATCGACGGGGGCCGGCTCTACTACCGGGTCTCAGAGCCGGCGAACTCGGCGTACAAGGTGCATCGGGTCAGCGTATCCACTGCCGGGGCTGAGGGGGATGGGCCGTCGGGTGACATCTTCTTCTTCGACGGCGCGAGTCCGGACGCGATCTGGCCGCCCGACATCTCCGGAAGCGGGCGTTATGTCGCCTTCGGGAGTCGCGCCACGAATCTCGACGGGCCCGACCTCAATCAGGTTCCCGACATCTTCGTCCACGACCGCGATGTCGACGAAGATGGCGTCTTCGACGAGCCGGGCGCGACGGCGACGGTGCGCGTGAGCAAGAACGGAACGACCGGGGTTGCCGGAAACGCGCTCTCCTTCGGCGCCTCGATTTCAGGCGATGGACAGCGGGTGACGTTTACGAGCCGCGCTACCAACCTCGAGGTGGCCGGCGTACGCGGGCTCACGCTGCTCAGGCCGCAGACCGTCGACTGGTACACGGATACCGATCTCGACGGCACCTTCGAAGACCCCGCCCTGACACAGCAGCTCGGCGAAGATCCCGATCTGGTCACACCCGGTGACCAGTTCGCGGTCGGAGAGCCGCTTGCGATCTTTCGGGACGGCCATGACGAGATCATCGTCTTCCGCCCCGACCCCTGCCCCGCAGGCAATCCTCCCGGACAAGAGAAGGGACTCTGGATCGTTCGCGATGGTGCGACTGGCGCATTGTGGCCTCCGGAGATCCTCGCCCCGCAGCGCTGCACGGCCTACGCACAGGCGCCGCGCCCCTAGCCCGGCAACTTCGGCTTGGACTCGGGGCATCCTCTCGTGGGCGATTTCGACGGCGACGGGGACGACGACGGGGCCGTCTGGCAAGACGACCCCGTCGATGGATGGACGCTCGTCGTCGATCTCTCGGACACGCTGACGACCGACCCAGCACAGCTCATCGAGGTGCCATTCACCGCGACGCCTCTCGGTGCAGGCGATCGTATCTTCGCGGGGCCCTACAACGGTGGCTACGGCGGCGACCCGCTCGTGACGCCGATCATCTGGCGCGCGGCGAGCCAGACATTCGAAATCTACGACTGCTACGTCGAGTTTGGATTCTGCTCCGATGTGGCGGTTGCGACGGTCACGTTGGGCGTCGCCGGTGACGTTCCCATCGTCGGCGATCTCAATGAGAACGGCTCCGTGGACTTCGCCGTCCTGCGTCCGACTGGTCCCGACGCGAACAAGGTCTTCGTCAATCTCTGGGAATGGAACGACACCATCAACGAAGGCTACGGATCGCCTCAGGATACCGATCTGATCGTCGACTACGGCACCGCCATCACCTCTCTGGGTTTCGAGCCTTGGGATCTGGCGGGCTTCGTGCGCGGCCTCTCGGCCAGCGGGGATACGAACTCCAGCCGGGATGTCTACCTGCACGATCTGTCGACCGGGATGACCGAGCGGCTGAGCGTCGGTCCCGGTTCGACAGAGCTGGCCAACGGAGGCGAGGCACCGGCCATCTCCGGTGATGGTCGCTTCGTGGCGTTCAACTCGACATCCCCCGAGATCACGGTGGGCAGCGGCTTCGGAGAGGTCCTCGTTCGAGACCTCGACACAGGCGTCACGACGCAGGTCAGTTTCGCGGATGATGGCTCTGTGCCCGATGGCGGCTCCGGTGAGATCGGCTTCGACTACAACCGACTGGGTGTTTCGAACGGCGGAAAGCGCGTCGCCTTCCAGAGCTTCGCGTCGAATCTCGTGAGCCCGCCCACCTCCGAGTTCGCCGACAACCTCTTTCTCAGGAATCGCGACATCGACGAGGACGGTGTCCTCGACGAGCCGGGAGGGGAGGGCACCAGCCAGCTGAATCTAGATACTGCCGGGTCCCCGGGAAACGGCTGGAACAACAACCGTCCCTCCATCGCCGCCGATGGATCCGCCGTCTCGTTCAAGACCTCCGTGCCTCTCGCGGCTGGCGACACGAACGACAGCGAGGACGTCTACGTGCGCGATGTCGATCGCGGCGTCACCGAGCGCATCAGCCTGGACTCCTATGGCCAGCAGCTTCCGAGTGGTGGTGTCGGATCGAGCGTCAGCGATGACGGGCGCTACGTCGCATTCTGGAGCCGTTCGTTCGGAGAGGGCCTGGGAGAGGGCCTGGTTGGCGGTGACGTCCATGTTCGTGATCGTCTGACGGGGATCACACGCCTCGTGAACGTACCGAACGCGGGTGGGGCGGCCGATGGGATCTCGCGGGATCCGGCGATCAACTCGGATGGCCAGATCGTTGCCTTCACGAGCTCTGCAACGAATCTCGTGGCCGGTGATGGCAACGCGCTCCCCGACGTCTTCGTGTCGGGCCCGGATCCGGCGGATGCTGGAACGCAGGACCGCACCGGGGATCTGGACGTTTACGATACGGTCCTCGAGGTGCTCGATCTCTCGGATCTCACGGTCGATCGGATCTGCCCTTCGGGCCCGGTGAGCATTTCGGGGGATGCGGTGGCCTTCCTGCGGCCGGAATCTGCAGGGGATTCGATCGGGTGCCCGGCGCTCGACCCCTCTGGCAGCCTGAATGCGGATTCGGACGCGGATGATCTCGTGCTCCACTTCTACGATGCCGGCTCCGAGGCCATCAGCAACGTAGGCCTCGCGGCGGAGGAGGTGCAGGTCACCACTGACTACATCGCCTCACTCACGTCCGAGTCGGGTGACGGGGTCGATCGCAATGGGGACGGGGACCAGTTCGATCTGACGCCTGCGATCGCTCCGATCGTCGGCGGAGTGCCCGCCGCACCGGTCTTCCTGAGCAGTGCCGCGACCAGCATCGACGCACTGCGCACCGCGGAGATCGTCGGGGGGCAGAGTCGAACCGTTGTCGCGTTCCTGACGCCCGAGTCTGGCGACGGGAACATCGACCACAACGGAGATGGAGACACCGAAGACTCGGTCCTCAGCGTCTACATCGCCGAGGAGTCGCTACGGATCGATCTGGCGATCTCCGCAGAGGAGTTCGTGCTGGGTGAGCGCCTGCTCGCCTTCCGCGTCTCGGAGGCCGCAGAGGGCCAGAACCTGAATCCCGGTACAGACGCAGATCAGGACGACGATGTCCTCCACGTCTATGACCTCGTGACGCGAGCGCTGTTCAACACGGGGCAGTCGGTGGTCCCGTGTCGTCTGGAGGCCTGTGATCCTCGAGTGCCCTATCGCGTGGAGGGCGACGTCGTGACCTTCTTGACGCTGGAATCCCAACAGGGAAACACCGACCTCTCGGGTGACGGTGTCGCGGACGACCTCGTCGTCCAGACCTTCAATGTGAGAGCCCAGATTGCCGACGGCCTGCTCGAGGCTCGAGACACGGTCGGCGTGCTGCGCGCCGGACTGTGTACGGACACGCAAGCGACCTGCGATGGCGACATAGACTGTCCCGCAGGGCGATGCATCGTCCCTCCAGGCCTCTGTGTCAGGCAGACGTCGAGAGTGTGCGACCCTGGCGCGCCCCAGAACAGCTGCGGCAACCCGAATCGCTTCTGCGTTCCCGATTCCAATGACCCCTTCACTGGAACCTGTTATCGAAAATCAAACGCGTGTACCCGAGATACCGATTGCAGGCAGGACAGGAGCTTCTTCTGCATCGACGGCGATGAGAACCTCACCTCTCTCGTATCGCCGACCGTTGAAGGGCCAGCGGGACAGAGCAGCTTCGTGACTGCCGGGCAGTGCATCGAGCCACTCGCCGCGGCGTGCCTGGGGCAGGGCGATTGCCAGAACGGGGAGCAGTGCGGTCCCACAGGCTTCTGCGAGCGCAAGCGCGGAACCTGCGAGACGGATGCAGATTGCCTGGGAGCTGCGGTCTGTCGCGACGAGCTGATCACCGCCAATGCGGCGGACATCGATGACGACGCCGTCGCGGATCCGTACGCCAACTGCCCCTACGACGCCAACGCCGATCAGCTGGACACGGACTCGGATGGCGCGGGCGATGCCTGCGATCTGACACCGCTCCCCGAGCCAGGGATGGTCCCGCTGCTGATCGCCGGTCTCGCGGCGCTCGGCCTGCTCGCGCGATGCCGCACGCGCGAGCGAGTCCTCGGTTGATCCCGGCAGCTCTCCGGGATTCCCAAGATCGAGGGGGCGTGCGCGAGGAATCATGGCATCATGGATGCCGAACCCCTCTTCGTCCCCAGGAGCCCGCCATGATCCGACCCGCTGGTCTCGACTTCCTCGTAGACAAGAGCGAGTGGAAGCAGACCCGCTTCGACGAGGTGCCCGCCCCGGAGCCCGTTGATGGGCAGGTGCTCTTCCGCGTGGATCGCTTCGCGTTCACGGCGAACAACATCACCTATGCGGTTGCCGGCGACATGCTGGGCTACTGGCGCTTCTTCCCCGCGCCCGACGGCTGGGGACGGCTGCCCGTGATGGGCTTCGCGGACGTGATTGCCTCCAATCACTCGCAGGTCACGGTGGGCACCCGTTGCTTCGGCTTCTATCCCATGTCGCGCTACCTGGTCATCCAGCCGAGCTCGGTCGGGCCGGGTGGCATCACCGATGGCGCGCCGCACCGCGAGCGCCTCGCGCCCGTCTACGCGAGCAACCATCCGACCACTGGCGACGCGCTCAACGAGTCCGAGC
>CAZQMY010000029.1:0-28898 GCA_964594405.1 uncultured Spirochaetaceae bacterium
TATACTGGCCGCCCGTCCCCCCACATCAGAGAGTCGCCCGTCCACTCAGTGATGGGGCGCCGAGGTCGATCCACCGCGCAGGCGGCTTCGGGTGAGGGCCTCGGCCGCGTTTCGGAACGACTTTGGGCCCGCGAGCGCCTGATACCTGAGCGAGGAGGATCTCCGCCTCGGGCCCGCGTGGGTGCGGGCCGGCGGATCTTGGGGGAGCCGATTGAGCAGCGCTCGCGACATCACACGAAGCCTTCGCCGAGCGGTCGGCGCGCGCGATCGCCGCGAGGCGGGACAGCGCTGGCTGTGGCTCGTGCTCCTGGGCGTGCTCGTCCAGGGCGTGTCCTGCTCCGAGCGAATGGAGGTCGCGGGCGACGCCCGCGCCGACTCGCCGCCCGCCGGGACCACGCTGGTCGCGCTGGCGCGAATCGAGCCGGCGACGCGCGTGCTCAACGTGGGCAGCACCTTCAGCGACGTGGTGGAGGAGGTGCTGGTCGCCGAGGGTGAGCGCGTCGAGAAGGGGCAGGTGCTCGTCCGGCTCGCCTCGCACACGCAACGCAAGGCCGAGGTCGTCGCCGCGGAGCTGGCGCTCGAGCGGGCCCGGTTGGCGCCCCTGAACGTGAAGGCCCAACGCGCCCGGATCCGTGCCCTCGAAGCGGAGCTGGAGTTCGCGCGCGAAGAGGTGGGCAGCCAGAAGGGGCTCAGCGAGAAGGGCTTCTCGGCTGGTCGCGAATTCCGCAACGCCCAGCTCAGGGTGCGGCGCACGGAGGAAGAGCTCAACGAGGCCAGGGCGGGGCTCGAGCGCGCCGAAGCCAGCGTCTCCCTGGATCTTCGAGCGGCGGAGAACGACCTGGCGCTCTCCCGGGCCGAGCTCGAGCAGACGCTCATCCGCGCACCGGTGAGCGGCCGGGTCCTGCGGCTTCCCTTCGGTCCCGGGGAGCGTGTCCAGGGGCAGACGGTGGTCAAGATCGGCGACACCGACGTGATGTATGCCGTCGGCGAGGTGCACTCCAACGAGATCCTCAAGGTCAAGCCGGGACAACGCGCCACCTTCACGAGCAGCGCCCTTCCCGGGTCCATCGAGGGCGTCGTGGACTCGGTCGGGCTCTTGGTCTTCACCAATTTCGTCCAGGGCATCGACCCGACCGCGCCACGCGGACTGCGGGTGGTGCCGGTTCGCATTCGACTGGCGGAGTCGGGGGTGCTCGCCCACCTCTCCAATCTCGAAGGCCAGGTGCGGATCTTCGTCGACGAGACCGTCGCGCCCGGTGCGCCTGCGGCGCGATAGAACGGGAATGCCACCGACGTGCCTGCATCCCGAGCTACGCCGAGCGCGAAGGTGCCCTTCGCACGCCGTCTGGTGCTGCACAAGAAGCGTAGGACCGCGGTGGCCTCGCTGGGCATCGGCTTCGCCGTGCTCGTGGTCTTCGTCCAGCTCGGCTTCTACGGGGCGGTTCGCAACACGGCCCTCGCCGTCAGCGAACGCCTGAACGCCGACCTCCTCCTCATCTCCCACAGCTTCGTGACCCTCACCGATACCGGGAGGATCGTGCGCGCCCGCATCTACCAGGCGCAGGCCGATCCCGGCGTCGAGTCCGTCCTGCCCGTCCACTTCCGCTACGCCTACGCCCGCGACCCCGCCACGGGAAACCGATGCCGACTCTTCCTCGTCGCCGGCCCCCTCTCCGAGGCGACTACGTTTCCCCCGCTCACGATCGACGGACTCGGCGAGCAGATCGCGACCCTCACGGGCCGCGGCGACCTGCTGCTGGACGCGATCACGCAACCCAAGTGCGGGCCCGTGTCGGCCGATGGCGACCTCGAGATCCACGATCAGGCCACCCGGGTCGTCGGGCGCTACCCGCTCGGGGTAGGCTTCCTGGGCGACGGCTCGGCGGTGACCACCGAGGCCACCTTCGGCTCGCTCCTGCCCGAAAAGCACGACCCGGGCTACATGCACTTCGGGCTGATCAGGCTCCGGGCTGGCGAGGACCCCGCCGCCGCCCGCGATCGCATCGCCGCGATGCTCCCGGAAGACGTGCGCGTAGTCGATCGCGCGACGCTCTCGTCCATGCAGCTTCGGCATTGGGTGGAGAACACCGCCGTGGGCAACATCTTCGGGATGGGGACCGTCGTCGGCTTCTTCGTGGGTATGGTGGTGCTCTACCAGATCCTCTCCACCGACATCCGGAACCACCTGCCCCTCTACGCCACCCTCAAGGCCATGGGATACGGCAATCGCAAGCTCTACCGATACGTCCTCGAGCAGGCGTGGATCTTCTCCGTGCTCGGCTTCGGCCCCGCCTTCCTGATCTGCGCGATGCTCTTTCCGGTCGTGCACAGCCTCACGCTGCTGCCTGTCTTCATGACGCTGCGCCTCGCCCTGGGCGTCGCGGGACTCAGCGTCCTGATGTGCAGCCTGGCCGCGATCCTCAGCATGCAGCGCCTGCGGATGGCCGATCCGGCGGAGCTCTTCTAGCCATGTCCCGAACGCGCTCCGCCGCCCTCTTTGCCCTGCGATTGCTGCGCCACGAACGCGGAAGACTGGTGGCCTCGATCGGGGGCATCACCTTCACGCTCCTGCTGATGCTGATCCAGCTCGGCTTCCGGGACGCGCTGCTCGACAGCTCGGTGGAGCTGCTGCGCAAGCTCGACGCGGACATCCTCGTGTTGGACAAGGAGAAGCATCCCTTCATGCGCCGGGTGGGGATGGAGCTGACGCGGATGTACAGCACTCTGGGGGCCGAGGGCGTCGCCTCCGCGTACCCGGTCTGGATCCATGTGTCGGCGTGGAAGAACCTCGAGACCGGCACGCGTCATCCGGTTCGCATCATCGGCATACGCCCGGACGATCGGCCCATCATGATCGATGAGGTCATCGCCCATCAGCACCGCCTCCTCGAGAGGAACGTCGCGCTGGCGGACCATCGCGCCCGCGACACGCTCGGTCCCATCCGCGTCGGGCGAGCGGAGGTCTCCCGGGAGGTCCTCCACATCGCGGGCACCTTTCCTCTCGGCACCGACTTCGAGGTGGACGGGACGATCATCGTCTCGGACGAGACCTTCGGCCGGTTGGGCCGTCGCGCGGATCGACACATGGAGGTCGCGCTGGTCCAGGTGGAGGAGGGCCATCGCATCGAGGACGTCGTGAAGAACATCCGCGCGATCCTGCCCGGAGACGTCATCGTGGTCACCAAGGCCGAGACGTTGGAGAAGGATCTCGAGTACTGGCGCAACGGCACACCCATCAGCCTGATCCTCTTGATCGGCGTACTGCTCGGCTTCGTGGTCGGCGTCGTCATCTGCTATCAGATCCTCTACACCGACGTGCTCGACCACCTCTCGGAGTTCGCCACGCTCAAGGCCATCGGCTACGGGGACCGGTACATCCAGACCGTGGTGCTGGTGGAAGCACTGGTGCTCTCGCTGATCGGCCTCGTCCCGGCCATCGCCATCGGCTGGGGCCTGATGCGACTGCTCTATCACGCCAGCGGCCTACCGGCCGGCCTCGGCGCCGACGATGCGCTGGCGGTCGGCGCACTCTCCGTTTCGATGTGCGTGGTCTCGGGGCTCTTCGCCCTGCGCAAGGTGAGCCAGCTCGATCCGGCGGAGCTCTTCTGATGCAGGCCACCGATGACGATGCGCCGATCCTCATCGAGGGGCTCGACTACGCCTTCGGCGAGGGCGAGGCGCGAAAGCAGGTGCTCTTCGACGTGGACCTTCGCGTCGAGCGGGGCGAGTTCGCGATCATGACGGGCCCTTCGGGCTCGGGAAAGACGACGCTGCTCAGCCTAGCCGGTGCGCTTCGACGGCCCCAAGGGGGAGGCGTTCGTGTGCTCGGGCAGGAGCTCGCGGGACTGTCGAGCGGGGAGCTCGAGCGGTTTCGCACACGTCTCGGGTTCATCTTCCAGCTGCACAACCTCTTCCCGGCCCTGACCGCCTACCAGAGCGTCCAGATGGCCGCAGACCTCCGCCTGGACTACACGCCCGAGGACAAGCACGAACGCATCGTGTCGCTGCTCACAAGGCTCGGGCTTCGCGAACGGCTCGACTACAAGCCAGAGCAGCTCTCGGGCGGGCAGAGGCAGCGCGTGGCGGTCGCGCGGGCCCTGGTCCACGAGCCTGCGGTGATCTTTGCGGACGAGCCCACTGCGGCGCTCGACGGCGCCAACACCCGGATCGTTCTCGACCTCTTCGGTGAGATGGCGCATGAGCTGGGAACCGCCGTGCTGATGGTCACTCAAGACGCCCGCGTCTTCGCGACGGCGGACCGTCTGATCAATCTGGTCGACGGTCGAATCGACTCGGATACACGTGTGGGTGATCCCGATCACCCCAGCGACCTCAATGCATAGTGGGAAAAACACCGCAAAACCCCGTCGGAATGAGCCGATTCCTATTTGACGTCCCGGGCCCCTCGGCTACGGTCAGCGCGCCCCCTCGTGACCCTTTGGCCGACTTCGGCGCGCGCGCCGGGTGGATCGAAGCAGACAGATGAACCCGATCGAAGGCATGGCGCCGATCGGGCCAGGCGCGCCACTCGGCGAGCGCCGGTGACCACGACAGGCGATCCCCCCGGATCCAGAGGCAATGCAAGAGCGAAACATCCTCGCCATAGACGTCGGTACGTCTCAGGTCAAGGTGGCCCTCGTCTCGCACACGGGCGAGGTCCGGGCCTCCGCGCGCAGCGCGAACAGCCTGATCCAGCCTCGCCCCTCGTGGGCCGAGCAGGATCCCAATGGCTGGTGGCACGCCATCTGCTCGGCCACGCGCGAGCTCTGGCGCTCGACGGGCCATGCGCCGGGCTCGGTCACCGGCGTCGTCTTCTCCTGCCAGATGTTCGGCGTCCTCCCGGTGGACGCCGACGGCAAGCCCTTGATGAACGCCATGATCTGGCTCGACACGCGCTCGGCCGAGCAGGCCCGGGCGATCACGGCGGGCTTTCCCAAGATCTCGGGCTATGGCCTCTGGAAGCTGATCAAGTGGCTACGCATCACCAACGGCGCGCCCAACCTCGCCGGTCGCGACACCATCAGCAAGTTCATCTGGCTGCGCGAGAAGCGGCCGGAGGTCTGGGAGCGCACGCACAAGCTCCTCGACGTGAAGGACTACCTGCTGATGCGCTGTACCGGTCGCGCGGTCACCACGTACGACCTGGCCAGCGGCGGATGGCTCTTCCGGACGAAGAAGGGGCAGCTCGGCTGGTCCGATGAGATCCTGCAGATGCTGGATCTCTCCACGGACAAGCTTCCGGAGGTCCTCCAGTCCACCGAGGTGGCAGGCGAGCTTCTCGACGATGCAGCGACGGATCTCGGCCTGGCCCCGGGCACGCCGGTGATCGCGGGCGCGGGCGACGTTCCGTCGTGCGCCGTCGGCAGCGGGGCCGTCCGCGATCGGGAGGCCCACGTCTCGCTCGGGACCAGCTCGTGGATCGCCGCGCACCTGCCGGATCGCGCAGTCGACCCCTTCGCCGCGACGGGAACCCTGTGCGCGGCGGAGCGAGGCAAGTACATCCTGATCGCCACGCAGGAGACGGCGGGCGCCTCGGCGGAGTGGCTGCGCCACAAGATCATCGGTGAGTCCCTCGACTACGAGCAGGTGAACAACCTCGCCGCTTCGTCCGAGCCGGGTGCGGGCGGCGTGATTTTCTTTCCCTGGATGATGGGTGAGCGCGTTCCGAAGGACGACGCGACGATCCGTGGCGGCTTCGTGAACCTCGGTCTCGATCACGATCGCCGCGACCTGATCCGCGCGGTCTACGAAGGCGTCGCGCTCAACAACCGCTGGGCCCTCGGCGTGGTGGAGAAGCTGCTCGGCGAGCCGACGAAGCGGATGCGCATCGTCGGCGGCGGCGCCCAGAGCGACGTCTGGTGCCAGATCATGGCGGACGTGCTGGGGCGAGGCATCGATCGCGTCGCCAATCCGCAGTTCAGCGGCGTCCGAGGCGCGGCCATGATCGCGCTGCGCGCGCTGGGCGAGGTGGCGCGGCTCGAGGATACGGGCGATCTGGTCGAGATCACCGATCGCTTCGAGCCTCGCGAAGAGCTGGCAGAGCTCTACGATCGACGATTCGCCTACTACACCGACTTCTACAAGCGAAGCGGGCCCTGGTATCGCCACCTGAACGGGGCGATGGTCGGCCGATGAGCCCTGAGTGAGGTGATCGGCACCGCCCTTGCCAGGCGCCGAGCGCGGGCACTCGCCGCAGGGGTCCTCTGCGCGTCGGTGATGACCGGACTCCCCGCGCTCCCCTGGGCTCGCGCGACGCCCGAGTCCCTTGTCACGGTGGTCGAGGAGAGCTCCGCCGCCGGCACGCGCGCGGTCTTCGAGCGCTTCTCACCGAACGTGCTGCGCGTCCGCGTGATCGAGCGCGGGAGCGGCGCGGAGACGACCCTGGGCTCCGGCTTCGTCGTCGCGCCATCGGGACGCGTCGCCACCAACTTCCACGTGGTCGCGGATGTGATCCACCACCCCGATCGCTACCGGCTGAGCCTGACCGATGCAGAGGGAGTGGACGCCGACGCCGACGTGATCGCCATCGACGTGGTCCACGACCTCGCGCTGCTGGAGGCGGACCTCCCGCTCCCGGCCGGGTTGGCGCTCAGCGACGCCACGCTCGTCAAGGGCGATCGACTCTACTCCATGGGCAACCCCTACGACCTCGGCCTGACCGTGACCGAGGGCACCTTCAGCGGGCCGGTCGCCCACTCCCGCGGCACACGCATCCACTTCACGGGGCCCATCAACTCGGGCATGAGCGGAGGGCCGGCCCTCCGCGGCAACGGTCGCGTCGCAGGCGTGAACGTGGCGACGGCGGACAACTCCGTCGGCTTCCTGGTCCCGGTCCGCGACCTGCAGGCGCTGGTGGCCCACAGCGCACGGAGCGGCTTCGCGGCCAGTGATGACTGGCAGGGTGAGATTCGAGCTCAGCTCTTCGCACACCAGGAGAAGCTGGTCCGAGAGATCCTCGCCACCCCGCCGGTCACGGTGCAGCTGGGCCCCTACCGGGTGCCGAGCGCTCCGGCGCCCCACTACGACTGCGGCGGGGATCACTACCCCGCCGAGGAAGATCTCTACGAGTTCACGATCCACGAGTGCTCGTCGGTGGACACGGTCTACCTCGACTACGACCACGACTTCGCCCTCGCCGAGCTGGTGAGCCGCCAGATGCAGAGCGACGCGCTCTTCCCGACGCGCTTCTTCAACCTCTACTCGGCCTTCCTCGAGCAGACTCACGGCGAGATGGCAGGCGACGCCAGCACGCATACCGAGTTCAGGTGCAAGACTGGCTTCGTCGGGCACCTCGGGCTGGTGCAGCGCACCACCTTCTGTGCCCGCGCCCATCGAGAGCACCATGGCCTCTACGACGTGGTCTTCAAGACCGCCGCGCTGGGTCGGCCCCGGCTCGGGCTGGAGACCAGCCTTCGCCTCTCGGCCGTGAGCTTCGACAATGCACGCAGACTGGCCCGCCGCCACCTGGACTCGATCCGATGGAGCGAGTGATCTTCGTCGAGGTCCTCGATCGCCGCGGTGGGGTCCGTGACCGCCAGCGCTTCGACCGCTTCCCGGTGAGCATCGGACGCGCGCTGAGCTGCGATCTGATCGTCGACGACGCGCACGTATCGGCCGATCATCTGCACCTCGAGTGGAGCGACGAGGGCAGCCCGGTCGCCGTCGACCAGGGCTCCGAGAACGGACTCTTCTGCCCCGATCTCGGCCGGGCCGAGCGCATCCCCCTCGAGTCCGGTCGCCGTCTGCGCATCGGACGCACGACGCTCCGCATCCGCCTGATCGGCGAGGTCCTGGCGCCGACGGTGATCGAGACGCTGCATCCGGGCTGGCTGCTCCGCCTGGGCTCGAACGCCGTGCTCGCCTTCGGGCTCGCCGGGCTCGCCGTTGCGGCGCAGATCCTCGACCGGGTGAGTAGCGACTGGTCGCGGCAGGCTCCCCTCGAGCTCGCTTCGGCAGCGCTGCTGACGGCCGGCGTGCTCGCCTTCCTGGCGTTGGCGGGCGGGGCCCTGACCCGGAGCCTGCGGCACGAGCCCTTCTTCCTCGCACACCTCAGCATCGCCTCGCTCTGCCTGATCGGGCTCGAGCTCTCTCGGGGCGCCGCGGATCTCGTCGCCTTCCTGGGCGCATCCATCGACGCCGTGCTGCTGGGTGGCGCGCTCGGGACCGCCCTGATCATGACGCTCGGGGGCTATGCGGCGCTCAGTGTGATGGGTGTGTTGGCGCCCCTCGAGCGCGGGCTGACCGCGGCGCTGGGCGCCTCCCTTCTGGTGGTCGCCTTCGGTCTCGGCGCCCTCAACACCGTGCACGACTGGGTCCGCGAGCTGCCCTATTGGAGCACCCTCGAGCCCGTCCCCACGGCGCTGCTCCCGATCCAGAGCGCCGACGCCTTCCTCGCGGATGTGGCCGACCTCGAGGCCGAGCTTCGGCGCATGGCCGAGCCATCGCCTCGCTCCTAGGCGGTTCGCGTTCCGAAGCAACAGCGTTTCCATCCCCTCGGAATCGTGACTCTATTCGAAATTCTCATTGATTCTGCTCGGAGCTTCGGTGCAAACTTGAGCGGTCACAGTTACCCGGGGTAACGAGCCCGCACCGACGCGGGCCCGGGAGCGGAGCCGATGGGGGCAGGATGGAGGTCCGTTCGATCGCCAAGGCGGGGGCCGACGGGGGCCAGCGTCTCTCGAGAGCAGACCGGCGGGAGGCCACGCGCGCACGTGTGCTCAAGGCGGCCCGGGAGATCTTCTTCCGCGACGGCTTCGCGGATACGAATCTCGACGAGATCGCCGCTCGGGCGGAGGTGGGCAAGGGGACGCTCTACCGACACTTCGAGAGCAAGGCCGAGCTCTATGTCGCGGTCCTCGCGGAGGGCGGAGCGGTCTTCAACGAGCGCCTGGACGGGGTGATCGACTACGACGCACCGGCCCTCGATCAGCTCCGCGCCGTCGGTCGCTTCTACCGGGCCTACTGGACCGAGCACCACGAGCACTTCGCGATCTTCTCGGCCGTGAACAATCAGGGGATCATCGGCCACCTGCCTCCGAATCAGGTCCAGGAGATCCGCGCCATCTGGGAGACGCCGCTCCGACGCATCGAGCAGGTGGTGGCGGGCGGCGTGCGCTCGGGTGAGGTTCGCGCCGTCGATCCCTGGGTGATCGCCAACGTGATCATGCGCTCGGGCAACGCCGCCGTCGAGGCGCTGATCACGCCGCGTCGTGAACGGGTGCTGGATTGCTCGGCGGAGTCGATCTTCGAGAATACCCTCGAGGTGCTGATCCGCGGGATCGAAGCGCGCTGAGGCGCCCCCTGTTCATCCGGTGGGCGCGATCGCCGAGCGCGAGGGCGACGAAGACCGCGCCGCTGCATGCCCGGATGCCGCGCCCGCATCGCGCGCGAGCAGCGCGGCCTTCAGGGCCTCGACGTGTGCGAGCAGGGTGTCGGCCGCTCGGGCGTAGCCCTCGAAGGCCAGCTCGTACTGACGTTGGCTCCGGCGCTGCTCTTCCGGCGTGCCCGGCCGCGCCGCGGGCAGCCTCCGCATCTCGAGGTAGACGGGCGCCATCAGGCGGTGGAGGAGCGTGCTGGCCGACTGCCGGGTCAGCTTCTTGTGCAGCGCCTCGTAGTGCGCGACCAGCGCGCCTACGTCGACCCGGCTCCGGCCGCGCGCCGCGCCCTTCGCCCTCGACTTCGAGGCATTGCTCCCACCTCCGGAGCCCTTCCGTCCCGCCTTTCGCGCAACGGCTCGCACCTGCTTGAGCTCGCGCTCCAATCGATCGACCACGCCCGCCCAATCGAAGGGCCGACGTGACTGCTCCGGTCCGCCCGCGAAGAGCGCCTCGCGATCGCAGGGCGCCGCGGCGAGACCATCGACGAAGCCTCCCAGCGACATCCACGCGCAGCCGCGGATCAGCGCGCCCTTCGGGCTGGTGTTGACCACCCGGGCGTCGGCCGCGTCGACCTGCACCTCGATGGAGGCCACGAAGCGCGCGAAGGCCGGATACGAGCGGACGGTGCCCCCGGCGACACAGGGAAGATCGATGAACTCATCACCGGATGGATCGACCTCCCCCCCCCACGTCATCGTCACGCCCGGCGCGTGGCTCCCGCGTCCCGGCACCGCGAGATCGAGCCCGACCAGCGCGATGGGATCCGCGCCGGTCTGGCAGGCGAACTCGAACGCGCTGTGGGCGACGCTCGGCCCCTTGTCGAGATGGCCCAGCGGCGCCGTGGCCTTTGCGAGCCAGGCGCCGAGATCGGAGCCGCTCTCGTAGCTGAGCTTTCGCGTCGGCCAGTCACGCGGGATCGTGTACCAGCAGTCCGGGTCGTAGAGCAGGATGGTCTTCGCCGGGATCTCGAGCCCCTCGAAGACGGCCGCGCTCGGCTCCGTCATGTCCACCGCGACGACGAAGTCCGGCGCGATCCCCTCCGCGAGGAGGAGTCGCAAGGCCTTGCCGACGGCGATGATCACGCATCGCTCGGCGGCCCGCCGAAGGTCCGGAATCAGCTCGGCCAGGCTCGGCCCGGCCGCCACCACGACGGCGGGCAAGCCCGCGAAGCGCCCCGCGAAGTCGGCCACCCCCTCGGACTCGGCCAGCGCCGCGACGTTGCGCAGGGCGTTGTGCTCGACCTCCTCCGCTGCACCGACCAGAGTGCCGATCTGCCCGCTGCGCCAGTCCATCACCGTCTGCAGCGTCGCTCTGGCGGCGGCGTACACATCGGGATGGAGCGTCATCGAAGGGGCGAATTCGATGGTCGCGACCTCGAGTGCGTCCGCCTGGACCACCGCGTCGCGCAGCCACGCGAGCAGCCCCACATCGTCCTGCCCCACGAAGAATCGGGTCTTCGCGCGCTCGAGGACGGGCACGAGATCCCCGTGCTCCAAGGCCACCCGGAAGACGTCCTCGTCGGCCTCGTAGACGAAGTAGGCATGATCGCGGGCCACGTGCTCGAGCGCAGCCACGTGATAGCCGAGAGCGAACCCACTGATGAAGAGCGCCTCGCAGGGCGGCAGCTCGAGTCGCCCCACCAGCGCAACGGCCTCCGCCATCGGGTCGTCCTGCCCTGCCAGCGCAACGGCTCCTGCTTCCGTGGCGACGATGGCCGTGGGGTGCCCCGACGACGAGGCAGCGACCTCGCACCGCCCGCCCGGAGTGCGCTCGACCATCCTCCGGTGGAGCGCGCGGTCGACGCGTTCGAGGGCTTCGAGGTTGCGGCGAAGGATGGGGTTGGCCATGAGCCGATCTCCGCGCCCGTGCCGGTGGTCTCGGTTCCGTGCGGCGAGGCGCAATGACGTGGCAGTGAGCGCGGAATGCTCCATCTGCATCGGATCATGCCTCGGCAACTTGAGCGCAGGTGCGGCGCCGTGCCCGCGGCCGGGCCGGTTCTCGCAGCCCTTCTCAGCGCCGGCGGCGGGTCCGGCGACCGAGCAGCAGCGGCAGGAGCACCTCGGGGCCGATCAGGCCGCAGGCCTTGGCCTCTTCCTCGACGCTCGCGCGACGCGCGATCTCGGCCGCGAGATCGTACTCGCCGAATGCGTCGATGGCGCCCGACACGTCGATGCGCGGGATGGTCTCGCCGCTGCGCGAATCCTTGATCGGCACGCCGGAGAGGCTCAGCGCGACATCCAGCTCGTCCACTGATGCCCCCGGATGCGCGCTCCGGATCACGGCCAAGGCCCCCGCGACATGCGGGGCCGCGGCCGAGGTGCCGGTGAAGAGGGCGTACCCGCCGCCCTCGCGTGAGGTGAAGACCTGCTGGCCCGGAGCGAGCAGGTCGAGGAAGGATGCGGCGTTCGAGAATCCGGCCACCTCGTCGTCGTACGTCGAGGCCCCCACGGAGAGTACGTCGTCGAGACAGGCGGGCGCCCCGATCGCGTCGCTATGCCCACCGTTGCCCGACGACGCGACCACCGGAATCCCGACCGAGCGCAGACGCTCCACCGCCGTGCGGACTGCCGGATTCCTGCTGGCACAGTCCGACTGGCTCTCGTACTTCCCCCAGCTCATGCTGAGGTTGACCGAGGCCATGGGATGGCGGCCGCGTATCGCATGCACCTGGTCGAGCGCCGCGAGGATGTCGGAGACGGCGTACACGGACTCACCGTGACCGTCCGAGTCGCGGGAGGACACCATCATCGAGATCAGACCCGACTCGGGCGCCACGCCGTTGCGCACCGAGTCGTTGCCCAGCGCGATCCCGGCCACCAGCGTGCCGTGCTCGCATCCCTGGATGCTGCAGGAGCGACCCGCTTCCACGGTGTCGGTCATCTCCCGGCTTCCGTCCGGGCAGAGCGCGCTCCGCGAGAAGCAGTATCCGGTGATGAGGCGCGCGGCGAAGTAGCTGTGGCTCGTATCCACACCCGAGTCGACGACGACGATGGTCCAGTCGCTGCCGTCGAAGCCCGCATCGATGGCGGGCTGCGCCCCGATCAGGTCGACGGACGAGAGTTGCTGGGCATGCGCGGAATCATCGCTCTCGAGCCCCATGGTCGACCGGGCGACCACGTCGGCCTCGATGGAGCGGACGCCCTCCTCCTCGATCAGGCGTCGCAGCGCTTCGGGCCCCACTTCGACCGCCGCGAAGGGGATGCTCTGGTAGTGGCGCAGGGTGCGATGATTCGCGCCCTCGAGCAGGCCGGGAAGCACACGTTCGGCGTCGGCGCGCCCGAGGATGAGGGGGACTGTCTCGCGCTCGCCCAGCGTGTCGATCAGTCCGGGCGGGACGAAGAGCCCGCGCGTCTCCAGGGCTTCTCGCGCAGCCACGCGCAGGACCGCCTGGGCCTCGCTTCGGGGCATGCGATCCAGATGGCGGCGCGTCAGCGGCGGCGTCTCGGGCTCCGTTTCCATGGGGACGGGCCCCATCGCCTCCGAGCCGCCCGGCTCCGCGTCGGCTCGGGGCGAAGGGCCGCGCTCGACGAGTCGATGGGGCTCGGCGGCGACGCTGCCGCGCGGGGGCGGCGCCCCGTTGGGAACCTCCGCGCCGCCCGCGCCCAATTCCGTCCGCTCGCGCGGCTGCGGCGAAGCCCAGGACAGGCCCAGGAGGACCAGCAGGCCGAGCCCACCGCCCACCAGGAGCGGCGCGAGCAGCGCACGCCGATGCCGCTCCGGAGCCGCCTGATCGCCCTCCCCGCTCTGACCTCGACCCATTCCAGCTCCAGCGTCCAGCTCGGCCGCGCCGGATGCGCAACCCATCACCCGTGAGTGCCCGCTGCCTCCTGAAGGTGAGCTGCAAATTCCTGGGAAGCAAGACCGATTCGGCCGGGTGTGTCCAGATCGACGCCGGGCTCGCGCCGGAAGTTGCCCCTTTCTGATCGGGCCCGCCGGCTGCCGTGGTCGAAGCGCGCCCACGCGCACCGTGGCGGGCTTCGGGGCGGACACGGAGGATGAGGCGGCGTCCCGACCGGCCTCAGGCGCCGCCCCGCAGCGCCCAGGCCTTGCGGAACGTCATCACCATCGCGCCGACGAAGATCAGGACCACGTAGACCGCCATGGCGGCCAGGGTGTGATCCACGGCGCCGAACGCCGCACCGATGGCGATGCCGAAGACGTAGAGGTTCTCGAGGCCGACGAAGCCGATCATCGCCAGGTCGCCCACGCTCAGCTTCTCGGGAATCTCGGCGCGAAAGTAGGTGGCCGAGGAGAATCGAGTCGCAAAGGTATCGCGCACCAGGCGATTGAGGAGCACGAGGACGGCGAGCCCCAGCCCGACGGCGATGGCATGGTCACCGAAGATCCCGCCGCCCCGGTGGTGGACGAGCAGACCCGTCGAGAGGAAGAGCAGGCACCAGAAGGCCATGTCGATGGTGCCATCCACCAGCGCACCGAACTCGCTGCTCTGCCTCGTCGTGCGCGCCATGTTGCCGTCGACGCAGTCGAAGACGTGGAAGACGAAGCCGAGCAGGGCCACGACGTAAGGGGCCGCCGGCCCGCCGGAGAAGGCGACGAACGTCATGAGCAGCGCGAGCACGCCCGAGGACAGAGTCACGGCGAGGATCGGAACCCGGAGGCGCAGGAAGAGCCACGAGACCGGAAAGGAGAGCGGGCGGTAGATCAGCCATGCGGGGAACTCGCCCTCGAGCTCGGCCCAGGCCTTCTCCTCGGTGTACGAAGCACGCACCTCGGCGAGGCTGTATCGGCGACCCGCCATCTCGCCTCCCCTACGCCCCGCCCGTCAGCATCAGGTAGTAGTAGAAGACCGGCGCCACGAAGAGAAAGGCGTCATAGACGTCCAGGACGCCGCCCTGGGTCGGGATCAGCTCTCCGTAGTCCTTCACGCCGACCCGTCGCTTCAGCCGCGAGGCGAAGAGATCGCCGGCGAGACCCGCCACGGCCATGACGACGGCGGCCCCCACGAGCCGCGGCCATCCGAAGTGGGGCACGGCGAACCAGAGCCCGAAGGCCAACGCAATGGTGAGGACGAGGCCGCCCACCACCCCCTCGACGGTCTTCTTCGGGCTGAGCTTCGGGAAGATCTTGTGCTTGCCGATGGTGCTGCCCACGAGATAGGCGGCCGAGTCATTGATCTCGGCGAGACCGTAGTAGAGCACCACGTAGCCGAAACCGACCTCGGGTCGCATTCCGATGTCGATGTAGAAGGCCAGGCAGACGAAGGGATAGAGGATGCCGAAGAGCGTGCGCTTGATCCGGCCAGCGATCGAGGTCGCGTCGCTGCCCGTGGCCAGGCGAAGCGCCCAATAGGCCGCGAGCAGGATCGGGAAGAAGGTGCCCACCCATCCGGGATCGAGATACGTGTAGAAGAGCGTCCAGAGCCCCACCAGCATGCCGACGAGCTTGAAGGGCCGGTCGCCGCCGCTCTCGAAGGTGCCGTAGAGCTCTCCGGCGCAGAGGCAGCCCATGGCGACGGCGGCGAAGAGCAGCCAGGGTCCACCGAGATAGGCGGGTACGAAGACTCCGGCGAGCGTGAAGACCTCCACGGCGAAGCGCGTGCCCATGCCCTCGTGGCCGGCCTGCTTTCCGCGCAGCGCCCAGCTGAGGAGGATCCCCCCGCCCGCCACGGCGAAGAGCACGCCGAGGAGCTGGAGCAGTCGAAGGGCAATCTCTTCCCTCACGCCCCACCCTGCCTGGAGAGCCAGGCGGGGTGCACTTCGTCGCGCACCCGGCGGTAGTGGGACTCGTAGTCGACCTCGCCCCAGAGCAATTCGGGGATCAGGCAGAGCTGGACGGGATGGGTCTGCGCGACGCGGACGATCGCGTCCGTCTCGTAGCCCATCCGGCCATGGCCGCGCTCACGTTGCCAGTCGACGAAGGCCCGACTCAGCTTGCGGCCCATCTCGCGGGAGACGCGGACGATCCCCACCAGCTCACCGAAGAGCTCGCCGATCTCCGAGCGCTCCTTCGAGAGCCCGCTGAGTCGTCCATCCTTCGCCTCCACCCAGACCTCGTCGGTGGCTCCGGTGGGGCCGCTGGCGAGCAACACGTCGCGCTCTTCCATGCCGAGCAGTCGATCGAGGGCGATCTCGTCGTAGAAGAGATCACTCTCGAGCAGGAGGAAGTCCTCGTCCACCACTTCGAGTGCGATCGCCAATGAGGCCATGCTGCCGGTATTCTCGAAGTCGGCGTTCTCGAGCACCTGGATGTCCGCGTGCTGCGCCGCCAGCGCGTGATAGGCCTCGGCCCGGTAGCCGGCGCAGATCACGATGCGCTCGATGCCGCGCTCGCGCAAGAGGCGAGTGCTCCGCCCGATCAGGGTCTCGCCCCCGATCTCGATGAAGCCCTTGGGCAAATCGCTCCAGACGTCGCGCAGACGCGAGCCCATGCCGGCCGCCAGGATGATGGCGACGCGAGGCCGCGAGCGACCGACTTCGCTCATGGAGCCTCCTCGCGCATCCCCGCGCGAAAGGCCGCGGCGATCTGGCTCGGCGAGAGCGCCGGGCGTTCGAGCGCCTCGGCCTCCCGCTCGTCGACGGCCACGTGCAGGAGCACCGGCCCGGCGCCGAGCCGGGCCTTGGCCCAGTCGAGGGCCTCGCCCAGTCCCGAGGCACCGTGGCACTGCGCGGCCGCCGCGTAGCCGCAGGAGAGCGCGGCGCTCGCGAAGTCGACGGAGGGCGAGACCGTGCGCTGACGGCCGGTGCTCGCATAGGTTCCGTTGTCCACGACGATGTGGACGAAGTCCCGGGGCGCCGCCGCGCCGATGGTGGCGAGGCTGCCCAAGCGCATGATCAGCGCGCCGTCGCCATCGAGGACGAAGACCGGGCGCCCCCTCCGCTCACCCGCGATCCCCAGCGCGATGGCCGCGGCGAAGCCCATCGAGCCCTGCATCGGAAAGTGCCGGTCGAAGCAGCCCCGACGACTCAGCTCGCGCGACATGTAGCCCGTGGTCGAGACCGCCACCTGCTCGCCGAATCGCTGGAGATAGGCATCCAGCAGATCGCTTCGCGAGGGCAGCACGCCCCGTCCGAAGCGCGCCGGCGCACGCGCCGCGCCGGCCGCCCTGCGGCCCGCCGCGGCGGGCGCCTCGCGCTCGGCCGGGCCCGGGCCCTTCGAGAACAGCCCGCGTGGCACGATCAGGGCGGCGGGCCGGGCGCTCTCCCTCATCCGGTCCCCCGCCCCCTGCACGCTGGGCTCGATGGCCGAGTCCTCGCGAAGCACGGTCACCGGGACGTCGAAGAGCTCGAAGAGACCGACCGTGGCACGTCCCATCGGAGCGTGGTGAACCGCGTCCTTCCGCCCGGGCTCGCCGCGCCACGAGACGATCAGCATGACCGGGATGTCATAGGGCAGGCAGAGTGAAGCCAGCGGGTTCACCGCGTTGCCCAGCCCCGAGTTCTGCATCATCGCCGCACCCAGCCCGCCCGCGAGGTGGCGCCCGGCCGCCGCCGCCACGGCCTCGCCCTCGACCCCGGCGGGCACGTAGTCAACCGCGGGAGAGGCCTCGGCCTCGATCATCAGGGGGTCGAGGATGGAGCACGGCACCCCATAGAAGGCGCCCACTCCGGCTCCGCTGAGCGCGCCGAGGAGTCTTCCAGGGTCCAATCTCAATGACCTGCCTCCGGAGAGTGGATCCGCGGTCGGGTCGGCATCGCTCGGCTACCGGTTGCCCCGAACCACGTCGGCCATCTCATTGATGTCCACCCAATCACCGCCCACATAGATGACGCGAACGGCGTCCGGATGGTCGGTCGCGATCTGCGTGAAGACCGGGCAGAGATCCATCCGCTCGGCACCCGAACGCGCCGCGACCGTATCGAGGGCGGCGAGCAGCAGATCGGTTCCCGGCCCCTGCGCGCGCATCATGCCGATCCATTCGCCATGGGTCGCGTCCGCCGGGATGTCGGGGCCCATCTCGAGCAGCCGGAACTCGGACTCGTCGTAGCGCTCGGGCGCCGGCGCGGAGCAGCGGACCCGGTCGGTCCTGCGACCGGTCTCGAGGAAGGAGCGCGTCCCGTCGACGATGAGCGTGATCGGCGCCTTGCTGGTGAGCAGCTGGTGCAGGATCCAGCGTTTGAAGACCACATCGCCATAGAGCAGCACCATGTCGCCCTTGATCGCTGGCTTGGCCCGCTCGAGCGACGCGATCTCGCCCGTCTCCTCCCAATCGGGGTTCTCGAAGAAGTGGCAGCCCGCCGGATCCACGGCCTCGGGCTTGTAGCCCCGCACCACCGAGATCTCCTTGATGCCCTCGGCGCGAAGGCTGTGGATCGCCTTCTCGAGCACCGGCGTGCCACCGATCGGGATCATGCACTTGGGCCGGTCCTGCGTGAGCTCGTCCATCCCCGAGCCGCGGGAGGCCGCGAGGATCACCGCGCTGATGCCGCTGCCCCGATTCAGGTACTGGCGCTCCCCCTCGAGCAGGCCGTCGGCATCCTGGAGTCGGAAGACCTCCTGCACCGAGACGATCTCGTCCTCGAGATCCCTCGCGCTGCCGGTGCGGCCGATCTCGTCGGCCACGTGCTGCATGGCGCCGATGGCCGCGCGCAGCAGCTGATTCGCCCAGATCACGAGCGAGATCCCTTCGCTCTGGAACGCCTCGATGGGCGTGGAATAGTAGGTCGTCGGGACGACGATCACGGGCACGTCACGATCCCAGTGGCGCATGAACTCGCGAACCGGCGCGAAGGTCCGATCCTTCGAGTGCACGAGGACCGCGTCGGCGCCGGCATCGGCGTAGCGGCCGGCGCGAAGGAGCGCGGCCTCCAGGTCCATGCCGACGATCAGCGCCTCGGTTCGGGCGGCCACGACGAAGTCGGAATCGGTCTGCGCGTCCTTGCCGGCGCGGATCTTTCCGCAGAACTCGTCGACGGGCGCGAGATCCTGGGTCTCCGAGCGCAGGAAGGAGTTGGTCTTGGGGAAGCGCTTGTCCTCGATGCACACGCCGCCGACGCTGCGCATGCAGAGCTTTCGTACGAGCTGCTGGAAGTGGCTGAACTGGCCATAGCCGGTATCGCCGTCGAAGAGGATGGGGATGTCGACCTTCGCCGTCATCGTCTCGAGGGTGTCGACCACTTCGGTCATGGTGAGCTCGCTGTTGTCGCGCATCCCGGCAGCCGCCGAGAGCGTGAGCGAGCTGGCCCAGATGCCGGGGATGCCCGCCTCCTCGACGATGCTCGCGGAGAGCGCGTTGTGCGCTTCGAGGATGTGTTCGACCCTCGGGCTCTGGAGCAGGGCCCTCAGCTTCTGCGCATTGCTGCTGTGCTGCTCGGTCGGATGGTGGAGGGTCATCTTTCCCTGGACTCGTCCCTCTCCCGGCGCCGATGGAAGAGGCCTCGACTCGTACGGCTCGCGCGCCTTCAGCATCTCCCCTGGCCGTGGATCCACTCGATCGGGCCGTCCGAAACGGCACGGGGCCGGATCAGCCCGTTTCAGGCCCGGTCCGACGCCCCCGGAGTCGCCGGCCCCGTCGCCCCCAGGGCCCGCTCGAAGACACCCTCGATCCGCTCGGCGACGCGGGGCCAGGAATAGCACATGGCGCTCTCGCGTCCCGCCGCTGCGAGGCGCCTCAAGCGACCGGCATCCAACAACAATTCGGTGAGCGCATCCGCCAGCGGGAGCGCCTCGGGGGCACCGACGAGGACGCCATCATGACCATCCCGGATCACGTCGCGGTAGCCGGGAATGGCGAAGGCCACCGGAGGCGTCCCGGCCGCCATCGCCTCCAGGAGCACGATTCCCTGACTCTCCTGCCCGGTGGCGGGGGAGCAGAACACGTCGCAGGCGGCGAAGTAGCGCGGCAGCTCCGCGGGCGAGACGTATCCCGCGAAGTGCACCTCGTGGGCCGCCTCCGCGCCGAGCGCGGCGATGGGCGCCGCCAGCTCCTCTGCGCGCGCGCCCACGACGACGAGCTGCGCGCCGGGCAGGCGCTTGTGGATCTCGCTGAACGCACGCAGCAGGATGGGCAGCCCCTTGCGGGGATCGCTGCGTCCCACGAAGAGGATGCGCGGCCGCGGGGTCTCGAAGCCCGTCATGACGGGCACCTCGGGGCTGAAGCGATCGGTGTCCACGCCGTTCGGGATGATCTCGTACTCGGCGGGGAAGTAGTGGGCGATGGAGCGCCGTGCTTCGTTCGAGACCGCGATGCGACCGCGCAGCTTCCTGAAGACCGGGCCGGTGATGAATCCGAATCGGCGGAAGATCAGCTCCCAGAGCGGCCCGGGCTCGAAGTTCGCGTGGAAGGTGCCGACGGTCGCGCACTCGGCCGCACCGAGCGCGAAGAGCGTCAGGAAGGGATCGAGGGGCGCGTGCGCGTGGATCACGTCGAAGCGCTCCCGACGGAACAGTCTTCCGAAGGTCAGCAGCTGCCGGCCATAGACCATCCGCGAGAGCGCCCCGTTGCTCTCGAACTCGTAGGCGAAGGGCAGGCGGATCACACGCACGCCCTCGTCGCGCCAGGCCTGCTTGGCGGGGCCGGTGACGATGGTGACCTCGTGCCCGCGTGCCTCGAGCGCCAGGGCCTCGTGATGCACGTGCTCGGAGATCCCGCCGGGCCACGGTCGGTAGTATTCGGTGACGATGCCGATTCGCACGCCGGTCGACGTCCTCCCAGGCCCCTAGTCGATGGCCAGCTGATCTTCGAAGAGGGCACGATAGGCCGGCGATGTCGCGAGCAGCTCTGCATGCTGTCCGTCCGCGACGATCCGACCCTTCTCCACCATCACGACGCGATCCACGTCCACCACGGTGCTCAGCCGATGGGCCACGATCACGATGGTGGGTCGATCCTGCAGCTTGCGCAGGCCTTCCTTCACCATCGCCTCGCCCTCGCTGTCGAGGGCGGCGGTGGCCTCGTCGAGGAGCAGGACGGTCGGCCGTCTGAGCAGCGCGCGCGCGATGGCGATCCGCTGCTGCTGACCGCGGGAGAAGCGAACGCCGCGATCGCCCGAGTCCGCCTCGTAGCCACCTGGAAGCGCCTCGACGAATTGCGCCGCAAAGGCCGCGCGTGCGACCTCGACCATCTCCTCGTGACTGGCCTCGGGTCGGCCGTAGCGGATGTTCTCGGCGACGCTGCGGGCGAAGAGCGTGGCGTCGGCGGGCACCAGCGTCACGTGCTGGCGCAGCCAGGCGGGGTCGAGATCGCGCAGATCGCGCCCATCCAGGCGGACGCTGCCCTGCTCGGGGTCATAGAGGCGCGCGATCAGGCTCGCGATCGTCGACTTGCCAGATCCGGACGCGCCGCCCAGCGCGACGAGCTGGCCGGGCGGAATCACCAGGTCGACGCCTTCCAGCGCCACTTCGTCCGGTCGTGTGGGGTAGTGGAAGTGCACGTCCTCGAGGCTGATCTGTCCCTCGATCCGATCGGGCGCGAGCCCGCCTTCGATGGGAACCCTCGGCGTGCGTCGGCCCAGCTCGAAGATGCGTGCCGTCGCGCCCTGGGCGCGCATCGCCTCGGCGATGAAGTGCGAGGTGTTGCGCAACGACCGCACCGCCAGCCCGCTGTAGAGCATGAAGGTGACGAGCCCGCCCGGATCGAGGGAGCCGGAGACGATGAGCATACCGCCCACGACGACCCCGACCGTCATGGCGAGGCTCGACGACGTCTCGGAGAAGCTCTCGAGCGCCGCGGAGATGTGGATGCGCCGCGTGGCGACCTTGATGAAGCTCCGGACGCGGCCGCCATAGCGCTCGGCCTCTTCGCGCTCGGTGTGATAGACGCGCACCGTGCGAATGCCGGCCAGGGTCTCGAGGGCCGACTCGCTCAGCCCCGCCTCCTTGTCCTGCACATGCTGGCTCTCGACGCGCAGTCGCCGACCCAGATAGCTGGTCCCCGCCGCGAGCACCGGCGCGAGCAGCAGCGTCGCCACCGAGAGCTGGGGCGAGGTGTAGATGAGGAGCGGGACGACGCACAGTCCGAGCAGTCCGAATCGTATGCCCTCGGAGAGCCAGGGATTGAGCAGGCGGCTCACCGTGTTGGCATCCGCCGAGAGGCGGCTCATCAGCTCGCCGCTGTTGTTGGCGTCGTAGAAGCCCACCTCCTGCTTCATCAGATTGGCGAAGAGCCACGAGCGGAGCGCCGCCGTCACCCTCACCTCTCCGAGCTCGAAGCAGTAGGTGTGCAGGTACCAGGCCACCGCCTGGAAGGCGGCCACGCCCAGCATCACCAACGCCATCCACTGGATCGCCTCGGCGTCCTCGTCTTCGATGCCGGAGTTGATGATGATGCGCACGAGCTGAGGCTGGAGGAGCTGGGTACCCAGCGTGAAGACGGCGAAGAGGGCGCCGGGGATGTAGATCCAGCGAGCTTCCCAGAGGAAGGGGCCGAGGTCGCGGAAGACGTCGAGCACGCCCTTGGCGGGCCGATCTCCAGGCTCTTCGCTCATCGCTCCATCCTGCCGCCGACTTCGGTCCGATGGACCGAGGCGATCGTCGATTCGCGCACTTCCGTGCCGCCCCGGGGACGCGTCCGGATACGGCCGTGGGGCTCGCTCGGTCTGCGCGGGCTTCGAGTTCGGGGGGAAAGCCAGCAGCGGCCCGGTTCGGCGGGACGGTATCACAGCGCGCTCGATCGGCGCCAAAGCGCCCAGGACGTCGCCAGAATCCGCAAAACCTGTTCGAATTCAGAGTGTTGGTGAAACCCTGACACCACTCGGGAGCGCCGGCCGCCGATCGCGGGGATGCACGCCGAGAGCACGTGCGGCGAGCCCCTTGGGCGGTAAGCTCTCGGCCATGGTGAACATTCGCACACTGCGCGATGACGAGTTCGACGCCGCGGCTGCCCTGACCGCGCGGATCTTCGGAAACGATGAAGATCGCGAGGAAATGTTCGCGATGATGCGGAGTGCGCTCGTCGACTGCCCCTTCATGCAGCCGGAGCACTGCTGGATCGCGGAGATCGATGGTCGCCTCGTCGCCAAGTGGCAGGTGCTCGACTTCTCGATCCGGATCGGTCAGACGCCGATCCGCATGGGTGGCATCCAGGCCGTGGCCGCCGAGCCCGACGAGAACCACAAGGGCTACCCGCGAATGATCGCGATGCACGCCCTGCCCGAGATCGCCGCTCAGGGATTCGACGTGCTCCTGGGCTATGCACAGCGTGGCGCCTTCTACCGCCGCATCGGGGCCATGCCCGTGATGGCAGAGTACGGCTTCGAGCTCGAAGCCCGCCAGATCCCGCGGCTGCACGAGGGTGAAGATCCCTTCAGGGTGTTCGACGTGGAGCGCGATCTCGCAGAGATGATGGACCACTACAACCGCGGCAATCACGACCGCACCGGCACCATGATCCGCACCGTGGACCACTGGCCCTGGATGGTGCGCCGGCCACCGCTCACATACATCTGCGACGAGGGGTACATCGGCGTGCGTTGGCGGGACGAGGAAGGGGCGCTCGAGGTCCGCGAGCTCGCCGGCAATGGACCGGCCTTCTACGAGCGGGCGGTCCGAAAGCTGGGAACGCTGGCCAAGGACCGGGGCTATCGGACGATCTGCGGCGCGGTGCCCGCCGATCACCCCTTCGTCGCGGCCGCGATCCCCTACGGTCTGCGCATCGAGTCCCGGTATACGCGCAAGTCCGGCTGCCTGGCCATGGTGCTCGAGCCGCTGCGCCTGCTGGCGAAGCTCCAGGCCGAGTTCGAGCGACGCCTCGCCGCCTCGCGCTACTTCGATACCCAGGTCCACATGGGCGTCCGATGCGACGGCCGCGAGGCCCGCTTCCTGCTGAACGGCGAGGGCGAGCGCAAGCAGAAGCTCGACGTCACGCTGACCCGCGCGGCCATCGCACAGCTGGTCTTCGGCTATCGCAGCGCCCAGAGCATCCTCTTCGAGCTCGCCTCCGGGGGGGACGACGATCCCGGAGTGCCGCCCCGGCCCTCGCCCGAGGACATCGAGCTCCTCGACGTGCTCTTTCCGAAGGGCCATCCCTTCATGTGGCAGCCGGATCGCTACTGATCCGTGCGGGTTTCCCTCGCCCTGCGCTGCGCCCTCTTCCCGGCATCCATCCCCTCTCTCCTCCCATTCTCCCCTCGCTGATCGGCGCCCCGCAGCGCCTCTGGAGAAAGTGGTGATCGACGAACTCTACAAGGACCAGATGGATCTCTTCTGGGACCGGCTGGGTCGGTTCGTGGCGCGGACGGGTCTGACGCCGAACCACGTGACCCTGCTGGGCTTCCTCCTCTGCGGCGCCAACGCGCTGGCCTTCGTCTTCCATCGGCACATGCTCGCCTTCGGGTTGCTGGTGGCCGCCATCGAGCTGCTCGACAACGTCGACGGCGCGGTGGCCCGCGTGACCGGGCTCTCCTCGAAGCTCGGCTCGTACTTCGACGCCACCACCGATCGTTACAAGGACTTCTTCATCCTGCTCGCCATCGCGCAGGTCACGGGGCTGTGGCTGCCCTGCACCATCGCCATCGCGGGATCGCTCACCACGAGCTACAACGCCGCCAGGGCCGCCCAGCTCGGCGTGACCGCCGATCCGAAGAAGAGCCTCCCCGACCTCTTCGAGCGCTTCGAACGCATCGCGACGATCAGCATCGGTCTGGCGCTCACGGACTTCGTGCCGGCGATTGCCGGCCACACGCTGCTCTTCTGGGTGATCTGGTTCGTCGCCGTGATGACGCAGATCACTGCCGCGCAGCGCGGCTTCCGCCGGGCGGCGCAGATCCGGGAGCTGGAGCAGGGCATCAGGCTCGAGACGTCGGTATCGCCGGGCACCGGCGCCCACGAGCCCGCGAGCTCAGGTGCCGAGCGGAATCGAGGATGAGGCCTCTCCGGTCGCGTCCTCGTGCGTGCGAAGGGACTCGATCTCGCGGCTCACGGCGTCGGGTGAGCGCGTATGGCGGGCGAGCAGCGCATAGAGGGGCGGTAGGACGAAGAGCGTCAGGACAGCGGAGATCGTCACTCCGAAGACGATGACGATGCCGATCGGCTGCCGCGTCTCGGCCCCGGCGCCACTGGCGAGCAGCAGGGGCACCGCGCCGAAGGTCGTGCAGGCGCTCGTCATCAGGATCGGTCGCAGACGCACGGCGGCGGCATCCACCACCGCCTCGGCCACGTCCTGCCCCCGATCGCGCAGCTGGTTCGCGAACTCGACGATGAGCACGCCGTTCTTGGCTGCGAGGCCGATCAGCAGGATGGCGCCGATCTGCGTGAATACGTTGACCGTCGCGCCGAGCAGCGCGAGGCCGAAGAGCGCGCCCGAGAGTGCGAGCGGCACGGTCACCAGGATCACGCAGGGATGGACGAAGCTCTCGAACTGCGCGGCCAGGACGAGGAAGACCACCAGCAGCGCCAGACCGAATGTGTAGAGGAGCGTCGAGCCCGCCTCCACGTACTCACGGCTCTCGCCATTCCAGCTGATCCTCGCGCTCGGCGGCAGGACCGCGCGGGCGCTGGACTCCAGCGCGGCGATCCCCTCGCCGAGCCGCGCGCCCTCGGCGCGCGCCGCCTCGATGGTGATGGCCCGCATGCGGTCGAAGCGGCTCAGGACGGCGGGCCCGGCTTCCTCCTCGAGGTGTACGAGGTTCGCCAGGGGGACGAGGCGGCCGGTGGTCTCGCTGCGAACGTGCAGGTTCACGAGATCGGCTGGGGATGCGCGATCGGAGTCCTGGCCCTGGAGGATCACGTCGTACTCGCGTCCGCGGTCGACGTAGGTCGTCACGATGCGGCTGCCGAGCATGGTCTCGAGGGTGCGACCGACCGTCGCCAGGGAGACACCCAGGGCGGCCGCCCGATCGCGGTCGACGCGGACCTGCATCTGCGGCTTGCGCTCGTGGTAGTCGCTGTCCGCGTTGGTGAGCTCGGGCACCGACTCGATCCCGGCGAGCACCAGGTCCCGCCACGTCTGCAATTCCGCGTAGTCCGGTCCGCCGAGCACCATCTCGACCGGCCTCGCATCGCCGCCCACACCGAGGCTGCGCGGCATGAACACATGGGCGCGGAATCCGGGCACGGCGGAGAGGTCCTTGCGGATGCGCGCGGCGATCTCGTGCGCGGACTCGTCGCGCTCCTTCCAGGGCTCGAGCAGCACGATCGCGCGGACGCTGTTCACCTCCGAGCTTCCCCAGGCACCGGGGATTCGCGTCAGGAAGCGCATCACGTTGCCGCGCTCCACCTCGCCCGAGAGGATCGCTTCCATCGCACGCGCCTGGCGATCCGTATAGTCGATACTGGCCCCGTCCGGACCCCGCATGATCACGTGGAAGACGCCCCGATCCTCGGTGGGCGCGTACTCCGAGGGCAGCGAACGCCAGAGCAGGACGGCGAGCACGCTCAGCATGATCGCGACGACGAGGATCAGGCCCGGATGAAGGACCACCTTCGAGAGCGCCCCGCGGTAGCGCGTCTCGAGGCCGCGGAAGAAGGCGTCGGTTCGCGCTCCGATCGGCCCCTGCTCGCCGGGCGCGTGCGCCTGCAGCAGCTTCGAACACATCATCGGCGTCAGGCTGAGTGCGACGATGCTCGAGAAGATCACGGCCGCCGCAAGGGTGATGCCGAACTCGCTGAAGAGCCGGCCGATGTCCCCCTGGATGAAGGAGAGGGGGACGAAGACCGCCACGAGGACGAGGGTGGTGGCGATCACCGCGAAGCCGATCTCCCGTGCACCGTCCAGGGCTGCCAGGAGCGGTCGTTCGCCCTCCTCGATCCGGCGATGGATGTTCTCGAGCACCACGATCGCATCGTCGACCACCAGGCCGATGGCCAGCACCAGGCCCAGGAGGGTCAGCGTGTTGATGGTGAAGCCGAGCGCCGCCATCACCATGAAGGTGGCGATGATGGAGACCGGCACGACGACACCGGGTACGAGCGTCGCCCGCAGATTGCCGAGGAAGAGCTGGATCACCACGAGCACCAGCACCAGGGCGAAGGCGAGGGCCTTCACCACTTCCCACATCGAGGCTTCGATGAAGGCGGCCCGGTCGTAGTTGAGCTGGAGCTCCAATCCCTCGGGCAGATCGGGGTTGACCCGGTCGATCTCGGCGCGCACGCCCCGTGAGACCTCGACGGTATTGGCCTTGGACAGCTGCTCGATGGCCAGCGAGACGGCCGCGATCCCGTTGGCGCGGGCAATGTTGCGATCGCTGGACGCCCCGACCTGCACCCGCGCGACCTCACCGAGCCGGACGAGCCGGCCGTCGGCACCGCGCCCCACCACCAGCCGGGCGAAGTCGCGTTCGGTGCGATAGCCGGTGTCGGCGCGCAGCGTGAACTCGCGATCGAGGGACTCGATGCGGCCTGCCGGCAGCTCGACGTTCTCCGAGCGCAGCGCCGTCTCGACGTCGCCGACCGTCAGCCCACGCCCGGCCAGCGCCTCGCGATCCAGCCAGATGCGCATGGCATAGCGCCGCTCCCCCGAGATCCGCACGCGCGCCACGCCCGGGACCGTCGAGAAGCGGTCGGTCAGGAAGCGATCCGCATAATCCGTGATCTCCAGCCCCGTCAGGCGATCCGAGGTGAGATTGATGTACATCACGGCGCGCGTATCGTCGTCGACCTTTGCGATCTCGGGGGCTTCGGTCTCGGTGGGCAGCTCGCCCACGACGCGGGCCACCCGATCACGGATGTCGTTGGCCGCCTCGTCCACGTCGCGATCGAGGCTGAACTCCACGGTGATCGACGAGATCTCGTCCTGGCTCGAGGAGGTCAGCTGCTCGATCCCTTCGATACCGGCGATCCGATCCTCGATGAGCTGGGTGATCTTCGTCTCGATCACCTCGGCGGACGCCCCGCGATAGACGGTGCGGATCGAGACGACCGGCGGATCGACGTCCGGGTACTGGCGCACCGGGAGCCCGCTCAGCGCTGCCATCCCGAGAATCAAGAGCAGGAGTGAGAGGACGGTCGCGAAGACGGGGCGGCGAACGCTCAGGTCGGAGAGGATCACGAAGGGACCCTCCCCGCCTCGATCACGCGCACCGGCGCGCCAGAGCGGGCCTTCTGCGTGCCCTCCACCACCACGACTTCGCCCTCCTCGAGACCCCGCTTCACCTCGACCCGACCGGGGGCCCGCCGGCCGATCTCCACCTCACGACGCGAGGCGATCCCGCCCTCGCCCACCACGAAGACGAACTGGCGGCTGCGATCCGGGATGATCGCCGACTCCGGCACGACGAGGGCTTCGATGTCGCTGCGCACCAGGGTGACAGTCATGAACATCCCCGGGCGCAGCAGGGCCGGCTCGTTCGGGAGCAGTGCCCGGACGGCCAGCGAGCGCGTCACGGGATCGACGCGCGTATCGATGGAGACCACCTCCCCTTCGAAGCGCCGATCCGGAAACGCCGCGCTGCGCGCGATGACCTCGAGACCGTGCGCGAGATGCGAGATGAAGACCTCCGGAACCGAGAAGTCCAGCTTGATGAGCGAGATGTCGTCGAGGGTCGTGATGACCGTCGAGGGCGTGACATAGCTCCCGAGGCTCACCCGACGCAGGCCGAGGACACCGGCGAAGGGCGCGCGTACCTTGGTATCCGCCAGTCGCGCTCGCGCCGCGTCGAGGGCCGCCCGGTCGGCGTCGCGGCGCGTGAGGCGGGTGTCGAGCTCCGACGCGGAGACGGCGCGGGTCTTGTAGATCTCCTGCGCCCGGCGCAGCTGTGCTTCGGACTCGGCCAGGGTCGCCTTGGCGCTCGCGACCTCGGCGCGGGCCTCGGCGCTCTGCAGCTCCACCAGCACCTGCCCCGCCTCGGCGTGCTGCGCCTCCTCGAGATGGATGGCGACGATGCGCTGCGAAATCAAGGGGCGGATGTCGACGGACTCGTTGGCGCGAGTGGTGCCCACGGCCTCGATCTCCAGGGGGAAGGACACGCGCTCGACCTCGGCGACGAGGACGCCCGGCGGGTCGGCTGCTCGGGCGCTCGCCGCGAGGAGTGCGGGGACTGCGAGGAGCATCGCCCCGCAGAGCAGCAGGCCCACCCCCGCTCTCGGATCCATACGCGCTGCCCGCCTCATGACTCGTCTCCCACGCCCCAACGCTAACCCACGGCCACACACAAGCCCGTCTCGACCCGTCTCGTGACCCATGTATCCGAAACGGACCCCTCCACCCGGCGCGCCTCGCGGGTTTCACACGTTTTGTGTCGAAACCGAGAATATTTTATATACCGAGTAGTACACAATAACGAGACGGCCCAATGGAGGCGCCCGAGCCCACGCCAAGGCCCCTCGACGAAACGGCCCGCCCAAAACAAACATCCGAATTCTTCGACGAGGCGGCCCAAAGGAGGCGCCCGAGGCGCAGTCCCAACAGGCGGCCAAAATCCGAGGCCACGGGGCCCAATCCGCGCCCGCAATCGCCCGCATTCGGCCCGTGAGGCCGCGCACACACCGGACCCTTGTCTCCCCCCACCCGCGCCCTCCGACGCCTCACGGCCCCCAATCACGCCACGAAACGGCCATCGACGCGCCAGACACCACCCCCGGGCACCTCCCACGGCCCACACAGGCGAAGCGGGCCTCGCCGAACCACTCGACGAGCCCCCCCGGGCCTTTCAACCGCACCGCCCCGAAGGAGCCGCGCGCCAGGCCCAC
>CAZQMY010000030.1:0-5567 GCA_964594405.1 uncultured Spirochaetaceae bacterium
TCTCCTTGGCGAACTCCTCGGTGATGCCGAAGACCTTCTCGGGGTTGTTCTTCCAGATCTCGTAGTTCGTCACCACGGGAACGCCGATGCCCTTGAAGACCGCCTGCTGGTTCCAGGGCTCGCCGACGCAGTAGCCCTGGATCGTCCCCTGCTCGAGCGTGGCGGGCATCTGCGGGGGCGGCGTGACGCTGATCAGGACGTCCGCGGCTGTGGTGCCGGTGGTATCGCTCGCGGTATAGAACCCGGGGCTGATTCCGGAGGCGGCAAGCCAGTATCGGAGCTCGTAGTTGTGGGTCGAGACAGGGAAGACCATGCCCATGCGGAGCGGATCACCCAGGTCCTTCTGCTCCTGGACGATCGGGACCAGCCCGGTGGCCTTGATCGGATGCGGCGGCTTTTCGGTCTGGAGCGAGGGGTCGTGGGACTTCATCTGCTCCCAGATCTCGTTCGAGACCGTGATCCCGTTGCCGTTGAGGTCCATGCTGAAGGGCGTGATCACCGTTGCCTTGGTCCCGATCCCGATGGTCGCGCCGATCGGCTGACCGGCGAGCATGTGAGCGCCGTCCAGCTCTCCATCGATCACCCTGTCGAGCAGGATCTTCCAGTTGGCCTGGGCTTCGAGGGTGACGAAGAGTCCTTCCTCTTCGAAGAAGCGCATCTCCTTGGCGATGACGAGCGGCGCACAGTCGGTGAGCTTGATGAACCCGAACTTCAGCTCATCCTTCTCGAGGTCGAGCATCTCGGCGGACGCGGGCGACACGAAGGCCAGCCACAGCATCAACAGATGGCCCAGCAGGCCAGGCTTCACGATCTCGTTCACGATTGCTTCTCCGATCCGACGAAAAGAGAAAAGGCGCCCGGGCACGAGGGATTCGTGCGCGGGCGCCTTTGCCCAGGAGCTTGTACGGCCGAGCTCCAGATGAATTCTCAGGATCCCGCCTTTGGGATCGGAGGCCCCATCGAGCCTCGGTCTTTTCAGTAATCAAGTTCCATGCCAAGCGCGGGTACACGGAGAAGCTGCCCTCGTGCTGTTCAGATCCCGCTCGCGGCGCCCCCCCCTCGATCCATGCTCGCTTTCTCGGCGGCTACGCCCAATCTCCACGCAATTCCCCACGCAATCGAGGCGAGAAGTGTGCCGCTCGGCTCCGCGACGGATGCGTCCCGATGGAGTTGACGGACTCGCACACTCACCCTGGCGGCATGCTCTCGTGCGCTTGCCCGCGAGCGCCGATCGAGGGTGTCGCTAGGCATTGTGGAGCGCCAGGTCGTCGAGTCGGACGCGCAACGCGGAGACCTCGAAGTGTTCGAGGTAGCCGACCGGATCCTCCGGCTGGAAGAGGCGTCCATCCAGGAAGGCGTCGGGTCCCATGGCGATTGGTGGCGTCGCCTCGTCGAGTCTCCAGGAGCGATCGTGCGCGCCCTCCTGCTTGCGATCGATCTCGGGCAGCGCGATGCCCAGCGCTTCGGCGGCATCTCCGTAGAGGTCCGGGCGATAGACCTCGGCCGCCGCGGCTTCGATTCGGAGCGGTTTCTCGATCTGCCCCCACCTCAACATCTGCGTCAGGAACCACTCGGCGTGCGAGACCCAGGGGTAGTTCGCGGCTTGCCGGTGGAAGACATGCTGCGTCTTCGCGCGATCGGCGCTCGCCGACGTCTGGGGCACCCGCTCCATCGATCCCCGGAGTGCGTCGACCGGCGCATCGACATAGCTCTCGCCGGCGATCACGTGCACCGTCTCCAGGCGGTTCGCCTGCTCGTCGATCCACAGGGAGGCCTCGAGCAAGGCCCGAACCATGGCTTGCAAGGTGCCGGGATGCTGCTCGGCCCACTCCCGGGTGACCGACAGCACCTTTTCGGGCGGGCTCTGCCAGATCTCGTTCGAGCTGACCACCGGCACGCCGATGCCGCGGTCGGCCGCGAGCTGGTTCCAGGGCTCGCCGACCGCGTAGCCGTCGATCTCGCCACGCTGCAGCGCAGTGACCATGGCTGCGGGCGGGATGACGGAGATCGCGATGTCGCGCATGGGATGGATGCCCCCAGCGGCCATCCAGTAGCAGAGCTGGTAGAAGTGCGATGAATAAGGGTAGACCACGGCGAATCGGAGCTTGGGACGGCCATGCTCCTGGTCTTCCCGGATCAGGTCGCGAAGCGCGTGTGCCAGGGCGATCGGGCCGTCGAAGCCCTCGTCGCGATCGAGGTGGAGTCGGGTCAACAGACCGGAGGAGAGCGTGATCGCGTTGCCGCCGAGGCTCAGCCCCAGCGGAACGAGCATCGGCGCAGCGAGGCCTTCGAGGCCCAGCGAAGCCGCCAGCGGCATCGGCGCGAGCATCTGCGCACCATCGAGCAGGCCGTGGGTGACCTTGTCGCGGATGTTCGCCCAGGATGCCTGTCGCTCGAGCGTGACCTTGAGGCCGTGGCGCGAGAAGAAGCCTCGCTCTTTCGCGACCACCAGTGGCGCGCAGTCGGCCAGAGCGATGAACCCGAGGCGAAGCTCGCTGCGTTCCACCGCAAGCCGATCTGCGCTGCCGTCCATCTCCTCCATCGTCCAGGTCCTACTCAATGCTTCCGCCCCTCGCTTCCCTTTGCGGCCACGGGCCCCTCGCCTTTCCGGGCGTGGGCGCTCCGCCTGCCCAGCTACAGGATCTCCGCCATCTCGAGGACGCGCTCTGCGACAGCGTGCAGCTTCATGTTCTTGGTCATGGCCATCTTCCTCAGCGTTCGATACGCCTCGTCTTCGGGCATCTTCCGCTTCTCCATCAGGATGCCCTTGGCGCGTTCGACGGTCTTGCGCTCGGCCAGACTCGAGCGTGCCTCGCGCAGCTCGGCCTTGAGCGCTTCGTGCTCCTGGAAGCGGGCGATGGCGACGTCGAGGACCGGGCGCACGCGCTCTGGACTCGCGCCCTTGACCACGTATGCAGCCACGCCTGCCTGGACCGCGCGGCGGATCGATTCACGATCCGTCTCGTCGACGAACATCACGATCGGACGCGGCTGGTCTCCGCCGATCCGGCACATGCCCTCCAGAGTGTCGCGGTCGGGGCTCTCGAGGTCGATGATGATGACCTCGGGTGCGCACTCGGTGATGGTGCGTTCGAGACCCGCGCTGGCCGTGGCCCGCTTGACGACGAGGCATCCTGCCCGTTCGAGTCCATCGACCAGCTCGTCCGAGCGCTCGGAGCGTCCGTCGATCACCATGACGCGGAGCTTCTCATCCATCGTGGCAACGGCCCTCGACCGACGAACCCTGGCCCGTCGCAGCTCCCGATGCTCGCGACCGGGTCGGATGTTCCCCGCTACGAGCGTCCCTCACGGCACGGGCTCCAGCCGGACAGCGCAATGCTTGTACGAAGGCTGACGCGAATGCGGGTCGAAGGAGGGATGGGTGAGGCGGTTGGTCTGGTCCGAGTGCATGGGGATGAAGAGCTGACCCGGTCTGACCGTGGGGCGGATCAGGGCCTGGCCGCGAAGCTCACCCCGTCTCGACCGGACCACGACTTCGCTCTCCTCTCGGATGCCGAGTCGCTCCGCGTCTTCCCGCGAGACCTCGACGTAGGTGCCCGCCCGATAGAGCTGGCGCAGGACGGGCGACTTCGCCGTGCGCGTTCCGGTGTGCCATTGGCTTGACGAGCCGCGTCCGGTGAGCAGCACCATCGGGTACTCCGCATCCGGCGGCTCGGGGGGATCGACCGGGGCCTCGGCGATGAAGCGCGCTCGGCCATTCGGGCGTGGGAAGATCCCGTCCGAGAAGAGCCGGCGCTGGTTGTCGCCGATGTCGTCGCCGGCGCGGAAGGGCCATTGGATGCCGCCCGCTTGCTCCAGCATGTCGTATCCCTCGATGCCGGAGATGTCGTTCGGGCGGTCGACCGCGAGGGACTTCATGGCCTGGAACACGTCCTCGGGCGTCTTCCAGGTCTCGATGAGCCCCTCGCACCCCCAGGCTTCCGCCACCAGGCGGAAGATCTGGAAATCGGTCAGCGCCTGGCCGGGCGCCCGGCGGATCTTGCGAATCACGCCCACGCGACGCTCCGAGTTGATGAAGGTGCCATCCTTCTCTCCCCAGCCCGCGGCGGGAAGGACGAGGTCGGCGAGCTGTGCGGTCTCCGTGGTCGCGTACATGTCCTGGACGACCAGGAAGTCGAGCTTCTGCAAGGCCTCGATGAAGCCGTTCTGGTGGATCCACGAGTGGGCACCGTTCGTCGCGATCACCCATAGGCCCTTGATCCGGCCGGCGTGGATCCCCTCGACGATCTCGTCGTAGGCCAGGCCGGTCTCTTCGTTGATGACGCGGATGGGCAGCCCCAGCCGATCGCTGACCTCCTGCCTGTCTTCGTCGTCCTCGAATCTCCGTCCGCAGAACAGACCGGTCGTATTGCTGTACATGCGCGAGCCCATGGCGTTGCACTGCCCGGTGATCGAGTTGGCGCCCGTTCCTGGCCTGCCGATGTTTCCCGTCATCAGGGCCAGGTCGATGAGCGCCTGCGCGACGCGGACCGCCTGATGGCTCTGGTTCACGCCCATGGTCCACCAGAACGAGACCCGCTGGCCCTGCTGGATCAGCCGCGCCAGCCCGCGGATCTCCTCTGCATCGATGCCGACGGCTTCACTCACCGCCTCCGGGGTGAAGGGGGAGATCAGCGCCTCGAAGGCCTCGAATCCCTCCGTGTGCGCCTCCACGAATGCTCGATCCACGCCCCCCTCCTCGATCAGCACCCGGGCCACGGCGTAGAGGAAGCTCAGATCGGACTTCGGCAGGATCGGATAGTGGTGGGTCGCCGCCATCGCTGTCTCCGTGCGGCGGGGATCGACGACGACGATCGCCGGCTGGTTCCGATTCCTGCAGACGCGCTCCCACATGATCGGGTGCGTAATGCAAAGGTTGGACCCAACGAGGACGATGACGTCGGATTCTTCGAAGTCGTCGTAGCAGAAGGGCGGCGCGTCGAAGCCGAAGGACTCCTTGTACGCCGTGGCTGCCGTCGCCATGCACTGCCGCGTATTGCCGTCGCCATGCGCGAAGCCCATACCGAATCGTGCAACGACGCCCAGAATCAGCATCTCCTCGGTGGGAATCTGGCCCGTGCTGAGGAATGCGCAGGCGTCGCCGCCGTCCCGATCGACGATGGCCCGGAAGCGCTGGACGAACGCGTCGAGCGCCTCCGACCAGTCCACGGGCGCGAGTTCGCCCGATGCCTGCCGAAGCAGCGGCCGAGTGACTCGATCCTGGGCACTCAGGGGCCGAAGGGCCTCCCATCCCTTCGGGCACGCCATGCCGAGGTTCACCGGATGACCGCGCTCCGGAGAGAGATTGGCGGCTTCGCCCTCTCGGAAGTGAGCCACCAGCCCGCAGCCCGTCGAGCAATAGCCGCAGACGAGCTTGGCCACGCTGTCCGGCGCGAGTCGGTCCGGCACCTGCCCGAGGCCGAAACGCCCGGGCGTGCGGAGCAGCTCGCGCGTGAGCGGTCCGTCCGAGGCGTAGAGGAGCCCGCCCACCCGCGCCATCAAGCGCTCGATGAATCCACCATCCGACCCTTGTTCAGACACCCGGCATCCCCCGTGATGACTCTGCG
>CAZQMY010000030.1:5577-27885 GCA_964594405.1 uncultured Spirochaetaceae bacterium
CCGCTCTACGCCCCCCTCCCCCACCTGCGTCGCGGCCCCGCCCGCCCCCACGGCCGCGACGAGGGCGGACGACCCGGCGATCAGATACGCCGCCCACGCCAGCCCGAGGGCGCCGAGGCCACCGGCCAGCAGCGCTTCACGGAGCCGCACCCGATCAGCGAGCGGGCCCTGCTCGAGCATCGTTCGGCGGACCAGGGCCGCGCCCGTCGAGGCGGCAGCGCGGGCCCGCCGTGCCCGCCCGCCGAGCAGCAGCCGCGTGCCCGCCACCACGGCGAGCGCCGTCAGCACGGTGAGCGGCACGACGGGCCCGCGCGCCGCGAGGGTCGTCGCCGCAGCCATGCCACTGCCGAGGACGAGGGCGGTTCCGTAGAAGCGGTGCGCAGTCCGCTCGAAGCGCCAGAGCGGTCGGCCCGTGACCGCGTAGAGCATGATCGACGTGTAGATCACGCCGAGCCCGAGCGGTACGGCCACCAACCCCGCGAGCGTGCCGAGCCCATCCGGCACCCGGGCCAGGCCTTCCGGTGAGAGGGCGGGCAGCGCGACACTCGCCAGCACATGCAGCGCCACGGCCCCGAAGTACGCCCCGAGCACGGCGATCTCGCGGCTCATCCAGGAGGTCCGGATCCCGAGCAGCGCGCGAAACGCATACTGGGGCCGGCCGATGTGCACGAACGAGGCCGCCTGTCCTGCGGCCACGGCGACCATCGACAGGACGGACAGCGCTTCCGGGACGACGCCCGGGAGACCGAGCATCCGTCCGAGCATCGAGGCCGTGAGCAGGCCCACCGAGAGCTGAACGCCGACGAGCAGCAGGGCGAGCGGCCAGTGCGCCACTGCGGGGCGGAGCGTGTCGATGTCCGCCGGCCTGAGGTCGGGCCTGGCCGCCGCGTTGCCCACGTAGCGCGTGGTCGGGCGTGTGATCGAAGAAGGGGCGAGGGTGCCGTCCGCCGCGGGCAGCAGCGGCCCCTCGCCCCCCTCGCCGAGCACCGGAACGATCGCGATGGAGATCGCGCCGTTCGGGCAGCCCTGCACGCACGCCGGGGCCTCTCCCGCCGAGAGTCGCGAAGTGCACATATCGCACTTGCGTACGATGCCGAGCCGCTCATTGTATTGCGGGACCTCGTAGGGACAGGTCAGCGTGCAGTACTTGCAGCCGATGCACTGATCGTCGAGGTGCCGGACGATGCCCGTGACCGGGTCCTTTTCATACGCGACGACCGGGCATCCCGACAGACAGCCCGGGTCCTCGCAGTGATGACACGCGCCCGTGACCGTCGTCTGCGGCGCCAGCGCGGTATCGCCGTCGACCAGGAGCCCCACGCGCCGCCAGGTCTCGCCCTCGTCGAGGCCGTTCAGGCTATGGCAGGCCGTGACGCAGGCCTTGCAGCCCGTGCAAGCGTCGAGATCCACGCGGAAGGCCAGCTGCTCCCCGGCGTCCGGCACGCCTCGCGGGATCAGCTCTTCGTAGACCTCGCCATCGGCGTGCGGCTCGTGCTCGGCGCCCGATCGGGCGAAGCGGTCCACCGCCGAGAAGCCGGCCTCGTCGTCGAGCAGCAGCTGCAGCAGGCTCACGCCCTGCGAGTCGAGCGGCCGGGCGGCACTCATGCACCGCGCCCCATGCAGCCCGGGTCGGCCTCGAGGACGTCCGCGGGCGGAAGCTTGACGTAGATCTCGCCATCGCGGATCTCCACCGGGAAGGTGCGGACGGCGTAGACGGGATCGGCGAGCCCCTTTCCGCTGAGCAGGGAGAAGGTCTTCTTGTGCATCGGGCAGGCGACCTTCGGCTCCTCGCCCTGTGTGCCGAGCATCCCGCGCGCGAGCACCATGTCCTTGCGATGCGGACAGCTGTTCTGGGTCGCATACCACTCGCCGCGCCGGGTGAAGTTGAAGACCGCGATCTGCGTGCCCGCGTAGCCGAAGGCGCGGCCCCCGTCCCGGGGAACCTCCGAGGCCCGGCCGACGTGCACCCAGTCCGCCTCGGTCTCCGAGGGCGCATCGCTGCGCATCTCGAGCGGCTCGGGAGACGGCCAGTCCACCGGCTTGCGTTGCCCGCGCTCCCGTTCGAAGCGAATGCGCGGATCGGCCTCCTTGGAGTCGATGAAGTGCCTGAACTCCGCCCGCCGCGTCTCATCCTCTACGACGCTCCGCCACTCGCACTGATAGCGGCCGACGAGCTCATCCATGTCGGCCTCGAGCTGCTCACAGATGCCGAGCGCATCGTCGATGATGACGCTCTTCAGATAGGCGATCCCGCCATCGAGCTCCTCGAGCCAGCGAGCCGTGCGCTGCAGCGGCTTGGCGGTCTGGATGTAGAACATGAGGAAGCGGTCGATCAGACGGATGGCTTCATCGTCGCTGAGGTCCGTCGCGACGAGGTCTGCGTGTCGCGGATTGGATCCACCGTTTCCGCAGAGGTAGACGTTCCATCCGTTCTCCGTCGCGATGATGCCGAAGTCCTTGCTCTGCGCCTCCGCGCACTCGCGAATGCATCCCGAAACCGCCGACTTGAGCTTGTGCGGGGCGCGGATGCCCCGGTAGCGCTCTTCGACCCGGATGGCGAAGCCCGTCGAATCCTGTACGCCGTAGCGGCACCAGGTGGAGCCGACGCAGCTCTTCACCGTGCGCATGGCCTTGCCATAGGCGTGTCCGCTCTCGAAGCCGGCCTGCACCAGCTCCTCCCAGATGGAGGGCAGCTGATCGATGCGGGCCCCCAACAGGTCGATTCGCTGTCCGCCGGTGATCTTGCACGAGAGGTCGTACTTCCTGGCCACCTCGGCGATCACCATCAGCTTCTCGGGCGTGATCTCGCCACCCGGGACGCGCGGGATCACCGAGTAGGTTCCGCCGCGCTGGATGTTCGCCAGGAATCGGTCGTTCGTATCCTGGATCGAGGCGTGATCGAGGACGAGATCGCTCCAGGTCGAGGCCAGGATCGAGGCGATGGCGGGCCGGCAGACCTCGCAGCCATCGCCCTGGCCGTGACTCTCGAGGAGCGCATCGAAGCGATCGATGCGGCCGAGCTTGACGATCCAGAAGAGCTCCTGACGGGTGTAGGCGAAGTGCTCGCAGAGGTGCTGGCTGACGCTGCGACCGGCCTCCGCGAGCTCCTGCTCGAGGATCTTCGCCAGCTGCGGTACGCAGCCCCCGCAGCCGGTTCCGGCCCGGGTGCAGGCCTTGATGCTGGACACGCTCTCCAGCTCGCCCTCGGCGATGGCCTCACGGACCGCGCCCACGGTGACATCGTTGCAGGAGCAGACCTGGGCCGCATCGTCGAGCGCCATCCCGGCGCCGTCCCCCTCCCCAGCCAGCCCGCCGAAGAGCCAGCTCTCGGGCCGCTCCGGCAGCGGGACGGACCGGCGTACGGCGTCCGTCAGGATGCCGAAGGGCTCGACGTCGCCGACCAGGATGCCGCCGATCAAGCGGTCCTTGCCCTCATCGATCAGGAGCTTCTGGTAGACCCCTCGATGAGAGTCGTGGAAGACGAGGTCACGGATTCCCGGGTTGGCCTGGCGGTCGGGGAAGGCCTCGCCGAAGGACGCCACGTCGACGCCCAGCAGCTTGAGCCGGGTCGACAGATCGGCGCCTTCGAAGGCCGCTTCGGACTGGTCCGTCAGCCGTCTTGCGAGGGTCTCGGCCATCTCGTAGCCCGGAGCGACCAGCCCGTAGACGAGCTCGCGATGCAGGGCACACTCGCCGATCGCGTAGACACCCGGGATGGAGGTCGTCAGCGTATCGTCGATACAGATGCCGCCGCGCTCGCCCACGGCGATGCCCGCCTCCCGCGCCAGCTCGTCTCGCGGCCGGATGCCCGCCGAGACGATCACCATGTCCACGTCCAGGGGCTCTGCGCCCGACAGGCGCAGGCCCGCGACCCGTCCTTCGCCGAGGATCGCCTCGGTCCGCGCGCCGAGGTGGATCTGGACCCCGAGCGCCTCGATGGCGCATGCCAGCACTGCGCCGCCGCGATCGTCCAGCTGCCTGGGCATGAGTCGCTCGGCAAACTCGACCACGTGCGTCTCGAGGGACATGTCGAGCATCGCCTTCGCGGCCTCGAGGCCCAGCAGACCGCCGCCGATCACGGCGGCCCTTTCCGCGCCCTCTGCCCAGGTGCGGATGGCGTCGAGGTCTTCGACGGTGCGATAGACGAAGACCCCTTCGAGCCCGGTCCCGGGGATCGGAGGAACGAAGGGCGTCGAGCCCGTCGCGAACACCAGGTGATCGAAGCCGAGCCCGCGGCCGGCGGCGGTCCGGACGAATCGGCCCGCCGTGTCGATGGAGACGACCGGGTCGCCGAGGTAGAGATCGATGCCTCGCTGGCCGTACCACTCTTCAGAGGTCAACGCAAGCGCCTCTACCCCCCGACCATTGAAGTACTCGCTCAGGTGGACGCGGTCGTAGGCGGGGCGCGGCTCCTCGGCCAGCACCACGACTTCGTAGCGCCCGGACGCATCGAGCTCGTGGAGTCGCTCGCAGAAGCGATGGCCCACCATTCCATTGCCTACGACCAGAACCCGCTCCCGCCCTGCCGCCTTCGTATTCATGACTTCCCCGCTCGCCCTGCCGGGCCCCTGGTCGACGATCTCGATGCGCCAAAAAAAAAGGCGCCCCACCCAAGGCGCGCGACTTGCGCTTGGAAGAGACGCCGTTGTCTCGTCGGTTCGACCCGGGCTGCCGATCCCGTCCCGTCGGGAGCCCGAGGTGGTCTTCCGAAGGCTCGACCGCACATCATGGCGGAGCGCCCGGTCGCCCTTACGTCTTCAAGCTTCGTGCCAGGCCTCGCACGGCCACGAGGGGCCGCTAGGGGCGGCGACAGCTCCGGCCGCTGCTCATCCAAGACGCAGTCCGCGCCGATGATGCCCGATCGAAGGGCACGGCGAGGCGCCGCGAACGACGCAGCGCCCTATTCGACGTAGCCCAGGGAGCGGAGCTTCGCCTCGATCTCGTCACGATTGAGGAACCAGCCGGGCAGCCTCTCGGCGCGCGATCGGCTGCTCTGGCCGGCCGGATGGGTCTCGTTCCATGCCTCGCAGGCAGCCGTGTGCCGAGCCAGCCGCTGACGTGCCTCGTCCAGCACGCTCGCGATCTCGGGCGCCGCGACGAGATTCTTGCGTTCTGCGCGATCGCGCGCGAGGTCGAAGAGGAACTCCCTGTACTGCTCATCCGCCTTGCCGCGCATCGCAATGTACTTGTGGGTCGACGTCCGAACGCTCCAGCGATCGAGGTTGGCCAGCCGACTCACGTGGGCGGGCGACTCGAAGGGCGTGTCCTCGCCCCGCAGCTGCGCGGCAAAGCTCCGGCCCTGGATCATCGCGGGCGCGCGGACGCCGATCAGGTCGAGCAGCGTGGGGACCAGATCCACCAGACCCACCTGCATCTCCAGACGGAGGCCTGCTGCGATCAGACTGGGTGCGCGAAGGATCATGGGCACCACCAGCTCGTCGTCGTAGAGCGTGAAGCCGTGTCCCGCCATCCGATGCTCGCCGAAGGACTCACCGTGGTCCGACGTGACCACGATGATCGTATCCTCGCCGTGCCCGCTGCTCTCGACGGCATCCACGAGGCCCGCGAGGACGTCGTCGGTATAGCGGATCTCGCGCTCGTAGAGGCGCAGCGGCTCCGTGTACTCAGGCCCCTGGCCCTCTTCGATCTCTCCTCGAAAGAAGCCGTCGTAGGCGCGCGGCGGAATGTAGGGATCATGCACCTGATAGGTGTGCACGAACAGGAAGAAGGGCTCGAGCGCGCGCTTTCGCATCCAGTCCGCTGCGGCGCCGAAGGTCTCGCTCGCAAAGCCCGGCGAAGCGTTCTCCTCGCTGCGGTACTCGGTGTACACGTCGAAGCCCCGCGCGAAGCCGGCGCCCGCCACTACATAGGCATCCTCGGTGAAGGCTGCCGTGTGATAGCCCGCGCCGCGCAGGATCTCGGCCAGGGTCAGGCGATCCGGCGCCAGCACCCCGTGCCGATCCATGACGCCGTGCGCACAGGGCTCGAGACCCGTGAGCATGGTCATGTGGGCTGGTGGGGTATAGGGGACCGGGGTCACCGCGGCGCGCACGACAGCGCCGCGCTCTGCGAGTCGGCGGGTCAGCGCGGGCATCGTCGCCCTCGGGTTGCCGTAGACCTCCAGGCTGCGCGCACGCAGGGTGTCGAGGGAGATCAGCAGGATGTTGGGGCGGTCATCGACCGGTTCGCGCGGCCCCAGGTGCGGATTTGCGATCAACGGGAAGCTGAAGTCGTGGGCGACGCCCTCTGCCTCGCCCAGCACCTCGGCTTCGAACGCGAAGCGAAGCGTCTCTCCACCTCGTTCATCGAGGGCGATGGCCGCGTCGAACCAGCGGCGATCGCGCGGATCGCGGGCGGGGTCGAGGCGGCGCTCGAAGATCGGGATCCGATCTCCCTCTTCCGGGATGGCGTTGACCCGGAAGAGCACGGGCGGCATTCCGCTGTCCCATCCGGGCTCCTCGATGCCGTATCCGAACGCGAGTGTCGCTCGGCCCGAAGCCGGGACGCTCCAGGGACCGAGCTCGTAGCGCGTCACGCTCCCCTTCTGCAGCTCTCGCGCGATCACGCTGAGCATCGCCGGATGGCCCTGCATCTCCTCGGGAATCTCGATGGTGTGTGCGACACGGTGGGCGGCCCCGGCGACCCGTCGCACGATGAGCGGATCGGGAACGAAGCGGATTCGGCGGGTGGCCACCTGCTCGGCGAGCGAGTCGGCGGGCAGGGAGGGATCGCGCAGCGAGATCCGATGGTCGATCCGGAGCCCGGGCGCCGCGGCGAGAGCGCCGGTCAGCTCGGTCTCGACGACCAGCTCCTCGGCGAGCGTGACCCGCTCATTCGAGCGCAGCACATGGGCGCGCTGGGTCCCGAGGACGGGTCGCGTCTCGTTTCCGATCTGCGCGACGGGCCAGTCGGCGGCGTGGATCTGCTCGGGGTCGGGGGGGATCGCGCGGTGGCGGACCTCGGGGAATGTCGACGGGCTCGAGGGTCGCGGCTTGGACGGCCGCTCGGCCTCACTGCACCCGGCCGCGACGAGGCACGCACCGAGAGCGGCGAGCAACACGTCGCGGCTCCGGCTCGGGGCGCACGGGGATCGGCGATGGCGGCGCGAGGAGTAGCGAAACAGGCACGGGCCGGATCTGGACATGACCGCCGACGATAGCCCTTCCCCGCTGACCCGGGCGCCAACTGGGCGCAGGCACGATCGGACATGTGTGACCATGAAGGAGAGACGGGATGTCATCCGAAGCGAGATTCGGAGCCGCCGGGACGAGCCGCTCAGTCAGCACGTCCTGATTCTCGACTCCGGGCCGGCCTGCGTCGACCCAGCCAGGCGACGCGGATCGGAGGTGGAGTACCACCGCACGGGGCCCCCCGCGACGCCATTCACGGTGCACTCGTCTATCCCGGGCACGGCGACGATCCCCCGCGACACCGAAACGTCGCAATCTTGCAAGCGAACTCCGCGTTGATCCAGCTGCGTCAAGGGTGCAATCATGGCCGGACCTACGGAAGGGGCGAAACGAAACCAGCCCTGAATTGCGTACGACCACCCGCTGAAGGAAACGACTGGAGGGATTCATGCCGCGTCGAGCCGCGTTCGCAAGGCTTGCTCTGGGGATCCTGTGCCTCGCAATCGCAACACCCTTGTCGCTCAACGCTCAGATCTCGGACTCTGATGACGATGGTGTGCCGGACACCTTCGACAACTGTGCCGCCGAGCCGAACGGTCCGTTGAATGGCGGCTGTGTCGATGGACCCTTCAAAGGTCAGGCCTGCATCTCGATTGCTGACTGCGATGGCTCTCTCTGTGACACGAGCCAGTTGGACACCGATGCGGATGAGGTCGGGGATGTCTGCGACAACTGTCCCGAGACGAGCAATTCCGATCAGACGGACACGGACGGGAACGGAATCGGCGACGCCTGCGAAACACAGGAAGACGTGCCCGCTCTATCCGGCCGCCACCTACTCTTGCTGGCTCTCGCGATGGCAGGTGTGGCCCTGGCGATCTCTCAAGATCGACAATTCACGCCGCGCCGCTCCCCATGAGGTCAACCGGATCGAGTGGGCTGAGAATCACGCTCAGGGCGACTCGAGGAGTCGACCGCCCGGGATCCGCCCGTCGAAGGTCGCTCTCGGGTCCACTCGAAAGCAGGTGCCAGTGACTCGGAGGTTTTCGGCCGACCGGGACAAGCATCCGCTGCGGTTCGCGTATGCGTGAGCCGCTGGCCCGCAAGCCCCCGAATCCAAGGCGAAAATGGCATCCCCAACGGGATTCGAACCCGTGTTATCAGCTTGAAAGGCTGACGTCCTAACCAACTAGACGATGGGGACGCATCTCCGGGGTCGGCGCGAGGCGGACCGGCCTGGTTCGCCGATGCGAGCCAGGTCACCCGAGTATGACGTACAGGAGCGCGCTCGCCACCCCTCTGCTCGTTCAGGTCTTTGCCTGGGTGGGCAGTCGCCCCGCCTCGTCGGCGGCCCGCCAGAGATACCAGCTCGCGACGCTGCGGTAGGGGCGCCAGGGCTCGGCCAGGGCGTCCAGCTCCTTGCGGCCCGGCAGGGCGTCCAGCTCGTACAGGGCCCAGGCGCCCTTTCGGACTCCGTAGTCACCGGTGGGCAGGACGTCGGTGCGTCCGAGGCTGAAGATCAGCAGCATGTGGGCTGTCCAGTCGCCGACGCCCTTCAGTGCGGTGAGCGAGCGGATCACGCTTTCCTCGTCGCCGCTGCGCAGGCGCCGGGTGCTCAGCTCACCGCACGCGAAGGCCGCGGCGATCCGCTGCAGCGTCTCCGCCTTGCGCAGAGAGAGGCCGCAGGCGCGAAGCTCCTCGAGCGACGCGCTCGCGAGCACCTTGGGACGCGGATAGCGCGTCGGGCCCGCCAGAGCCGTCTTGAAGCGCAGCTCGATGGCGCGGGCCGCGCTGCCCGCGAGCTGTTGGTGGATCACCGATCGCAGGAGTGCCTCATAGGGACGATCGTCGGGCTCGAGGCGACAGGGGCCGACGCGGCGGATCAGGGTGCCCAGCCGCGGATCCGCCCGTCGCAGATGGCGCTGGGCCTTGCGCAACGTCGATTCGTCGAGACGTGCAGTCGCTCCGACGGACATGGAGCGAGGCTACCCCGTGCGGCGGCCCTGCGCCGGCTCCGTCCCGATCGGACGATGCGCGCGAGGCCCGGTAGACTCCCGGGTCATGGTGAGGAACGAGCAACGCAGCGTCCAGATCGAACGGGGGCAGAATCTCTGGACGAGCTTCGTGCGCCGCGTGGAGCCGCTCGGTCGCGGGGCCGTGCTCACGGCCGATCCGCAGCTGGGCTTCGACCAGATCGGTGGGCTGGCCGGTCCCAAGGACGAGATCCTCACCTACGCGTGCGCGGCCACGAATCCCGAGGTCTACTCCCATTGGGGCACGTTCCCGCCCAGCGGCCTGATGATGATCGGCGCGCCGGGCTGCGGGAAGAGCCTGCTCGCCCAGGCCCTCGCTTGTCGCACGAATACCTCCTTCCTCCGCGTCGACGTGCCGCGCATGGTGCTCGACGTCGTGCACGGCGCCTCGAAGGTGGGCGAGCTGGTGCAGGGCTGGAGTCAGGTGCTCGAGGAGATGCCGCCGCTGACGGTCTACTTCGATGAGCTCGAGTTCAGCCAGGCCTATGACTTCGGCGGGCGACGGCCCGACCTCCCGGTCGGCCCGATCATGGACTTCCTGCTCGAGCTGATCGACCGGACCGCGCACTGCGAGACACCTCATCTCCTGGTCGGTGCCACCGGCTATCCCGACACGCTTCGTCACGCGTTCACGCGGCCGGGGCGCTTCGAGCGCGTGGTCGAGGTGACGCCGAATCATCCGGACGACGTCGTCGAAGCGCTGCGCATCCACGCCCGCACCGCTGAGGCGCGATCGGGACGCACGCTCTTCGTGGACGTCGACTGGAAGGAGATCGTCAGCCTCAGCCGAGAGCCGGGCATGGGGGATTGGGTGCGGATCCTCCATGGCGTGCTGCGGCGGAAGGCGCGCCAGGAGGCAGCCGGCGAGGCGATGGCGCCGGTCAGCACCGCCGACCTGCGCCACGAGGTCTCGCGCTACAACCAGGCCCGCGAGCGGATCAAGTCGCCCAAGGGCGGCAACTACATCTAGCTCCGGCTCCGGGGCCTTCGTCCGCCCTCCCCTTCGCAGCCTCGCGCGCCGGGAGATGCAGTGGCATTGGAGTCGGCCGCGCTCCGCGGCGTGCAGCCCACGTGCAGGTTGCGATCCATCTGCAGGAGGGCTGCATCCCGCTGCGGCCGTGCGACCTCTCCGGGCCCTGCAGTCCTCCTGCACCTGCAGCGCAAGCTCCTGTTTTCTAACGATGGCCTGTCGGTTCGCCGATAGAAATCAAGCTCGGTGCGCCCGGTCTCCAAGGACGGGGAGGGAAGCACCGAAGGGAGATGCTGTCTGGTGCAGGAACACACCGTACTCTTCGTCGACGATGAGGTGAACATCCTCAAGGCCATCCAGCGTCTGTTGCGCCACGAGCCGATGCAGGTGCTGACCGCCTCTCGCCCCCAGGAGGCCCTCGAGATCCTGGACCAGTGCGAGACCCAGGTGGTGGTCTCGGATCAGCGAATGCCCGAGATGAGCGGGGTCGAGCTGCTCTCGTGCGTTCGCGAGCGTCACTCGGACATCGTGCGCATGATGCTCACCGGCTACACCGAGATGAACATCGCGGTCGAGGCGATCAACAAGGGCGAGATCTATCGGCTGATCACCAAGCCCTGGAACGACGACGAGCTCAAGGCGACGCTGCGCCAGGCCTTCGACCACTACGACCTGAAGCGGGAGATCAAGCGCCTGAATCAGGTGACCCGGGAGCAGAACTTCAAGCTCCAGGACATGAACAAGAACCTCGAGGCCAAGGTTCGCGAGCGCACCCGGCAGGTCGATCAGAAGAACACCGAGCTGCGCACGGCCTACATCCAGACCATCCGAGCCCTCGCCGAGGCCATCGACGCGAAGGACGCCTATACGCGCGGGCACTCGGAGCGCGTCGCCGTCTACGCATCGCGGATCGCCCGCGAGCTGAGCCTGGAGAGGGACGTGATCGAGCGCGTCTACTTCGCCGGGCTGCTCCATGACGTGGGCAAGATCGGCGTCCCGGACGCCATCATCACGAAGCCGGACCGTCTCGACGCAGACGAGTACGAAGAGATCAAGAAGCATCCGGAGATCGGGGCGAAGATTCTCGAGCCGGTCGAGTTCCTGGCCAAGATCGTCCCTTGCGTCCGACACCACCACGAGTGGTTCGACGGCTCGGATCGCGGCTATCCGCTGCGCCTGATGGGCGATCAGATCCCCCTGCCCTCCCGCGTGATCCTCGTGGCCGATACCGTCGAAGCCATGACGAGCGATCGCCCCTATCGCAGTGCGATGCCGCTGGAGAGGGTGGTGGACGAGCTGCACAAGTACTCGGGCAGCCAGTTCGATCCCGTGGTCGTCGATGCCTTCCTGCGACTCCTCGAGGCCGAGGGCGAGTCGTTCATCTCCAAGAATCAGAAGTTCGACATCTACGCGTTCATCGAAGGCTGATTCCCCGCCAACCCGAGCCCAGGACCACCCCCCGAGATGACCATTCGATCGAAGATCAAGAGCGTGTGCGAGCCAGCCCAGGATCTGCTGGGCGCGCTGGGCTTCGGCCCGGATACGCTGCTGATGAACGATCCAAAGCTCTTCGTCGACGCGCGGTTCCTGGCAGCACTTCTCGTAGAACTCGAAGGCGAGCTCGGAGCGGAGGGAAGCCGCGCGGCGCTCTACCAGATCGGTCTCGCCCACGGCTTCCGGGAGGCGGAGCGCCTCGCTCGGGGTGCCTTCGCCCCCGGCGGGCCGCAGGGGTTGGAGGCCTCGGGCTGCCAGTCGACGGCGCTGCTGATGCAGCTCGGCTCTCCGCACCCTCGTCGAGGCGTCGAGGGGTCGGTGGCGGGCGGGCACTGGCCCGAGCGCCACGAGGCCGAGGCCAGGCTCTGCCGAGCGGGCCTCGCCGACGCACCCAGCTGCTACCTCAGCGCCGGCTATACGGCCGGCTGGCTCTCGGGCACCCAGGAGCGTGACCTGCTCGTGGTCGAGGTCGAGTGCATGGCCGCCGGGGCGCCCCGTTGCCGCTTCGAGGCCATCGAGCTCCAGGACTGGGAGGCGTTGCCCGAGCACGCCTTCCTCGAGCCCATCGGCATCCCGAGCTATCAATCGTTCCGTCGGACGGCGCTGCAGAGCGAGGGCGTCGCCGGAATGGAGTACCCGGTGGCGCGTCCGCCCGCGGATGTCCCCGAAGCCAGCTGCTTCGATCCCGAAGACAACGCGGTACACATCTGGGGACCCGTGATGGTGCTGCCCTTCACCCAGGTCGACGAGGCCATGGCCACGGTGGACATGCTGGGTCGCGATCCGGCCACCTGCAGCGTTCGCGCCGTGGTGATCGATCTGCGGGGACAGCTCCTGGATGACGGCTTCACCGCGGCAGGCCTCGAGCAGGTGCTCGAAGCGGTCGAGGCCTGGGGCGCAGAGGCGATCCTGACGGGCGTCTCGCCCTTCTCCGAGGCCATCGTCGGCGATCTCGAAGCCACGCATCTGCTGACCCGGAAGGATCTGCCGGAGGCCATCGCGTCGGCCTTCCAGATCGCCGAGGCGCAACGCCATCTCCTCTGACCCGAGCCCGCGCCGTGCCGAGCCCCATCGTGAACTCCGACGACAGCCGCCGATGAGCAACGAGCCTGCCCGACTCCCCGAGACGGGAACCCTCGCAGCGCGTCCCCTGCCCGCGCTCCTGGTCGATCTGCATCTTGCGGCATTCGAGGGCGCGCTCGTGCTCGTGGGCGGGCAGCGCAGGAAGCGCTTCGTCTTCAAGGCCGGCGCACCGGTCCAGGCCGAGTCCAATCTCTCGGGTGAGACGCTGGGCGCGTTGCTGATCGACAAGGGCGTGATCGATCGAGCGCAGTACGAGAACGTCTGCGCGCACATGCAGAAGAAGGGGTGCCAGGAGGGCGTCGCGCTGCTGGCTCTCGGCCTGGTCTCGCCCAAGGAGCTCTTCCTCGCGCTCAAGGAGCAGGTGGGGCGGCGGCTCGTCGAGTGCTTCGGTTGGCCCGACGGCGATTTCACGTTGGATCCCCAGGCGAGCGTCGACGACGACGTCCAGCCCTTCCGCAACGAGCTGGTCGCGTTGATCCAGGAAGGCATGGAGAGTCACTGGCCCGTCGACCGGATCCTGACGGACTTGAGCCGGCGGATGGACCTCTACCCGCGACCGGTCACGGGCTTCAACAAGGTGGCGCGCCGCCTCCGCGTCGACGACGCGGGCCATACGCTGCTGGCGGGACTCGACGGGCGTCGGACCATGGGCCGGGCCATGGGCGCGGCGCTCAACTCACCACGCGCGCTGGCGGCGGCGTGGCTCCTGGATCGGTTGGGCGTGCTGGCCTACAGCGAGGAGGCACCCGAGGGCCTCGAAGGCGTGGTGGACTTCGGGGCGGAGATCGAGCTCGAGGTGGACGGGGCCGCGACCGAGGGCGCTGCCGATCCGGGTGCAGGTAGGCGCGCCCAGGCCCGGTCCGTCGCTCGGAAGCCGAGAGAACACGGCAAGGATCGCGCGGCCGAGGGCGAGGGGCTGCGCGGCGAGATCGAGAAGTTCCACGCCGGGCTCGACGAGATGGACCACTACGCGCTGCTCGGCCTCGAGCACGACGTCGCGCCGGTCAAGGTCAAGAAGGCCTACCTCAAGGCCGCCAAGCGCTATCACCCGGACGCTCTCACGCGCCTGGGGTTGGACGATCTGAAGAGTCAGGCCGCCGAGGTCTTCGCGCGCATCGCCGAGGCGTTCGAGGTCCTCGGCGACGCGGATCGTCGCAAGAGCTACGACGCGAGCCTGCGAGGTGAGAGCGTCGAGGTGGATACGGCCAGGCTTGCCCAGGCGGAGAAGAACTACCGCAAGGGCGAGATCCTTGTGCGGATGGGCGACTTCAAGGGCGCCCTCGAATACCTCGAGCCGGCCGTCGATCTCTGGCCCGACGAGTGTGCGTATCAGAGCGCCCTCGGCTGGGCGCTCTACAAGGCCTCGCCCTCGAATCCCGATCGTGCCCGGGCGCATCTGGCGCAGGCCGTGGCGCTCGACGACGCCGACGCGATCACGCACTTCCGCTTCGGCATGGTGCTCCGCTCCCTCGGCGAGCAGGGGCTGGCCGCCGATCACCTGGCCCGGGCCAAGGCGCTCGACCCCAAGGCCGATTCGTCCGAGCGATGATCCACCTGGTCCTGCGCGAGGGCTACCGATCCAGGAGACCTCGGGCCTGAGCGTTCGGCCAGACAGATGGGATCGGCACGTCCGCATCGGGCCACGGCCACGGCTCGAAGACCAGCGAAGCCACCCGGCCCCGGCTTCGGTAGAGCCAGCTCGCGCGGCTCCCGCCCGCACGACTGAAGGGACCGCGCCAGCCCGCCGCTCGCGCCGCCGCCGCCAGGGCAGCCAGCTGCGCCGCCGCGCCCTCGGAGAGCTCGAGGCGGCCGACCAGCACGCCGCTCGGAAGACGATAGAGCGCTTCGAGGACCGGCTCGTGGATGGCTTCGCCCCGCAGCCAACGCTCGGCCGCCGAGCGCGCATGGGCGGGATCCCCGGAGAGGATCGACCGGCCCGTGCGCACGTGACCTGCGAACCCGAGCGCATGGCCGAGCTCATGGAGGGCGTTGCCGAGAAGCTCGGCCCTCGAGAGCGCTCGCTTGTCGCGCTCCAACGGGTTCGGATGGTCGCGATTCAAGTAGATGGACGCGAAGCGCAGCTCTCGCGCGCCGCAATCCGCCACGGTATCCCCACCACCCCTGGGCGCGGGCGCCAGCCCGGCCCGATCCGCGAAGTGCAGCTCGATGCCGCGAGGGGTGTCGCTCTCGGGCCAGCGCGGGAGGGCTTCGCCGGCGGGGCGTTCGTCGAATGCGATGCCGAGCCCCGCCGCGGTCCATGCGCGGAGGGCTTCGCGGAGCAACGAACGATCGGGCGAGGAGATCTCCTCTCCGAATCGTACAGGAATGGCAGCATCGCGCCGCCAGCGACAGAGCACCAGATCCACACCCCCGGCGTGCGGCAGAGGATGGGCGGGACCATCGACCAGACGGTGGCCTCGCGGCAGCGCATGGCCGCCGGCCGCGAGCGTCGCGGCGGACCAGCCTCCGGCGGCGGGCACACATGCGGGGCTTGCGAGCGCGAGGCCCAGAAGCAGCAGGCGCATCGGCGAGCAGGCGCGCGGGCGAGCCTGGCTCAGTGATCCGCTCCGGAGGGCCGAACGAGCTGCACCGCCGCGGGCCTCGGCGCGGCGAATCCGAAGACCTGGCCGTAGAAGTAGAGCTCGCCGTCGAGCGCAGTCGCGATGTTCTCGGCGCGGCGGAAGCCGTGCTGCTCGCCCTCGAAGGGCACGTAGGCGTGCGCGATCCCCTTTCGGGCGAGCGCTTCGACCATCGCCTCCGCCTGGTTGGGCGGGACCACGCGATCCTCCAGGCCCTGGAAGAAGATCACGGGACAGCTCAATCGGTCGGTATGGTGGATCGGTGATCGCTCGACGTAGCGCGCTCGAGCCTGTGGGTAGGGGCCGATCAGACCGTCGAGATAGCGCGCCTCGAACTTGTGCGTGTCGCGGAGCAGAGCCTCGAGGTCGCCGATGCCGTAGTGGCTCGCGCCTACGTGAAAGACGTCCTCGAAGGTGAGCGCGCAGAGCGTCGTGTAGCCGCCGGCGCTGCCCCCACTGATGGCCAGGCGATTCGGATCCACCCTTCCGTCCCGCGCCAGCCAGAGCGCGGCCTCGGTGCAGTCCTCCACATCGACCACGCCCCAGGCCTCGTGCAGCAGCTCGCGATAGGCCCGGCCGTGCCCGCTCGATCCCCCGTAATCGACATCGACGACGGCGAAGCCACGCGAGGTCCAGAACTGGATGCGCAGATCGAGGGCCGGGCTCGCACACGAGGTGGGGCCCCCGTGGCTCTTCACCAGAAGCGGGGGGCGTTCGCCGGCCGGGCCTTCGGCGCTCGGGCTGGTGGGGCGGTAGAAGTAGGCGTGTGCCCTCCGCCCGTCGCGCGAGGGAAAGCTCACCGCTTCGGGGACCGAGATCAGCGGCTCCGCGACCGGATCCGATCCAGCCGCCGTGGCGTGTTCCAGGGTCCGGCCATCGGCGAGCGAACGCGTGGCGATGGCGGTGGCGCGGCTTCCCGACCCCGCCCAGAAACACGCGATCCCATTCTCGACGTGCAGGCCACCGAGAGCGAGATAGGGAAGGTCCAGGTCATCGAGCTGTCCGCTCTCCAGTGCCAGGCGCGCCATCCGCTCGCCGCGCTCGGATCCGTGGATGCAGAGCATCGAGCCCTCGCTCTCGAACGCATAGCGGCTCATTCCGAAGACCCACTGCGCCGCGCCGAACTCCGCCGGCATGGGACAGAGCGCCGCGACGCCCGCGTCGCGGAGCTGGTAGAGGTTCCACCAACCGCTCCGATCCGAGATGAAGGTGAGCACGCCGGCCGGCGAGAAGCCGGGCTGGAAGATCGACTCGCGCCCCTCGCCCGCCACCTGGCGGGCCGAGCCGGCCGGGCCTCCATCGCTCCAGGGGAGCAGGTGGAGCACCGTTCGATCCCAGGGCATGTCGGGGTGTTCCCAGCTCGTGAAGCAGACCTTCCGGCCGTCCGGGCTGAAGCGGGGGAAGCTGTAGAAGTCGTGCCCCTCCGCCACGACTCGAGGGCCTCGCGTCCCCTCGTCCAGCCGGAAAGCGACGATGCGATTGCTCGGCTCGCGCCCCGGGTCGGCGCACGGACGCTCCTCCACCGCGAGCAGCCAGCGGCCGTCGGGGCTGAGGTCGAGGTCGGCGTAGCGGGGATTCGGGGTGGACGCGTCGCCGAGGGGGGAGAGCGGCCCGTGCCCGTGGCGAAACAGCCGCTGTGTCGCGAAGTCGACGTAGAAGAGCTCACCCGAGCGGGCGAGATAGTCGCCGCCCCCGTACTCGTGGACCCGCGAGCGGACGTTGATCTCGGCGGGCGAGCGCTCCCCCGCCGCGCCCCGGCCCGAGACCGGGCGCGAGCAGCCCAACTGTCGGCCCCCCTCGGCCGGGCGCGCCTCTAGCCAGAAGACCTCTCCGCCATGGATCTGCGGATGACCCTGCCGGACGGTTCCTCGCGCGATGCGGTGGGCGCTGATCTCCGAGGGCCAGCCTCCGTAGGGAATCCGCTCAGCCAATCCCGCCCCCTCCTCTCCGGCCCTGCTCGAACCGAGGCTGCTCGAGCTTGCCGGATTCCGTCCGCGGCGTCACCCGCGCGATGTCCGGCCGCTCTGATGGCCTAAGATTCGCGGCCCGATGGAGTGGCTCGACATCATCTTGCTGGGCGGCGTCGGCGTCGTGGCCGGCGTGGTCAATACGCTGGCCGGTGGCGGCTCCCTGCTCTCCGTCCCGCTCCTGGTCTTCGTCGGTCTCCCCGCCGACATCGCGAATGGCACCAATCGGGTCGGTGTTCTCGCGCAGAACCTCACGGCGATCGCCGGCTTCCGCCGTGGCGGCGTGCCGGGATTGTCGCAGGCCCGGCCGCTCCTGCTGCCCGTCGTTCTCGGCGCCGCGGTCGGGGCATTCGGCGTGGCGAAGCTCAGCGCCGACGAGTTCGAGAAGGTCTTCGGCGTCGTGATGCTTCTGCTTCTGGTGCCCATGTTGCGGGGCGGAGGAGGGGCACGCGCCGTGGCCCCGAGCTGGTCCCCGCCCGTGCGATTCGCAGTGTTCTTCGGCATCGGACTCTATGGCGGCGCGGTCCAGGCGGGGGTCGGTCTGGTGCTCATTGCCGCGCTCTCGCGAAGCGGAATCGATCTGGTGCTCGCCAACAGCATCAAGGTCGTAGTGATCGGCCTGCTCACCGTGGTTGCCGTCGTCGTCTTCGTCTTCGAGGCGAAGATCGCGTGGTGGCCGGCGCTCTATCTGACGCTGGGCTTCGGGCTCGGGGGATGGCTGGGCGCACATGTGGCCGTAGCGGGCGGTGATCGGGTCATCCGACCCGTCCTGGTCTTCGCGGTGGTGGCGATGGCGGGACGGATGCTGGGTTTGTACTGATCCGTCGACCGGCCCTTCTCGCCGAGTGCCTGCGGTGATCACCCGGAGCCACTGCATGGATCGCCTTGCATGGACATCGTCCGTTGACCCGCATGAAGCATCGACGGAAAGAGACCCGACAGTTGGATGAGGCGTCGTCCCCACGTCCGACAACCATCTGCGTCGACGCCCAGAAATGTGTGGTCCATGTGCAGAAAGGGGGTGTAACCTCCGCTGTGGCGATCTCCTCCCTACAGGGCGCATTCTCATGAGCGACCTGCTGAAATGCCTCGCCGAGCAGGTCGCGTGGGGAGCGACGGCAGCTCCAAGACCCGGACAAGCCGAAGTCAGTCGAGCAGGGACCAGTGGCAGAAGTTGTGGAAGTCGTGCGTCTGAGCTGAAGCGGGCGGAGGCAGAGTCGATCGCTGGTCGTACCGGTGGGATAGAGGTCGAAGATCGCGAGCCCATGAACCATTTCGGTGATCAGAGTGATCAGAGTGTGCAGGCGCTGAGGGAACGCGCGGAGTCGAGCGGGCGGTTCAGGCGACACCCGGCTCGCCTGTCGGCCCTCTCGGCGCCTTCAGCAACAGCTGATCGGGGGCACACGGATGTGTCGATCGCTGCCACGCGGCGCATCACGACTCTGAGGCCCCGAACCCAGGAGTCTGGCCTGGCGCGGGCCCGAGGTGGGCCATGACCAGCCCTGTGGCCTCACCCTTCGCGGGCGTGCTCGATTGGCTCGAGACCGAGGAGATCAATCCCGAGATCTGGGTGCTCGGCCTGCCCATCCGTCTGGAGGAGCTGCGCCACACCGACACGCCCGTCGACCGCGAGCTACTGGTCGAGCTGATTCGCCGCTTGACGACGATCGGTGGACGGGCGCTGACGCTCTACCAGGCCGGCCGGGAGATCGCTGCCCATTGCTTCGCGGGCGATGTCGGGCCCTGGTCCGAGGCGCATGATCCGCTCTCGCTCTTCCTCTCGCTCTCCGAGCTGCGGCTGGATCGCGTGCTCCCGGGGATATCGCTCTCCTCGACCTCCCCCGAGCCCGGCGTCGTGCTCGTGCAGGCGCTCGGGCCGGGCCGGGCCGACGAGCTGGCGGTGCTCTTCGAGTTCGCGCAGGGGCTGCTCTGCGAGCTTCCGCGATTGATCGAAGCCCCGCCGGTCCTCGTGGAGTGCGAGCCGAGCATCGACTTCGTCCGCTACCGTGTGCTCTGCTTCGCAGCCGCCCCCGACGCCTTCCCCGAGCGGGCGACCGTTGCCGCGCCCGCGTCGTCGGAGTGGTTCGCGATCATGGACGCGCGCAGCCTCGACGAGCTGGGCCGCTGCGTCGTGGACGAGCTCTGCGCCGACTTCGTACATGCGAGCGTCTGGGTCGACCCGTGTCTGGAGGACCCCGACGCCGCGCCCGTTTCGGGGGGCGGACATCGCTTGCTCGCGATGCGCGGTGAGCCGTCCAAGCCCCCCGCCCGCTCGATCCCGCTCGCCCTGGGCGATCGCGTCGTCGGTCGGATCGACCTCTGGGAGCCAGACCATCCGGGCGTGTGGGCGCAGCACCAGGAGCGCCTGGAGAGCGCAGCGCCGATCATGGCCCTCGCCCTCGAGGCGACGATCCTGCGTGGCCGCTCCCACGCTGTCGCCCTCGAAGCCGGTGTTTCCCGTTCCTCGCGTGGGGTCGAAGGGGCGGTCGGCGGAGATCTCGTGGCGGAGGAGAGCCGCTATCGGGAGCTCGTGGAGCATGCCGCCGATGCCATCTGTGAGCTCGGCGCCGATGGCCGCATCCTCTTCATCAGCCCCGGGATACGCGAGATGCTCGGGCATCCCGAGAGCTACTTCGAGGGCAAGCACTTCCTCGAGCTGCTGCTGCCAGAAGAGCGGGAGGCGATGCTCGAGGGCTTCCAGAAGGTCGTGCTGACCGGTGCGGGGGAAGCGATCCGCTTGCGGACCACCAACGCCCAGGGCGCGCTGCGAACCCTGGAGGCCACCAGCCGGCTCGTCCGGGGCCATGACGGCGAGGCGGATCGGGTCGTCTCGATCCTCCGCGACGCCACGGAGCGCGCGCGGGAGAGCGCGGAGCTGCGCGAGAGTGAGGCGCGCTACCGCGCACTGGCGGAGACGTCCAATCTGATCTTCGGCATCGCGGACGAAGACGGCCGCGTGCTGGCTGCCACACCCAACGCCGAGCGGACCCTCGGCATCCCCCCTTCGGACGATCTCGCTCGCGCGGTGATGGCGCACCTGCATCCGGGCGATCGGGCCGCGGTCTCCCGGGCCTGGCAGACGACCTGCGAGACCGGTCAGCCCACGCGACTGGATCTTCGATTCCAGCGACCGGACGGGGAGACGCTCTGGTTCGAGACGAGCTGGCGTGCGCTCGGCCGCGATCATGGGCCGAAGCAGATCAGCATTCTCATGCATGAGATCACAGCGAGAAAGGGCGTGGAGCTCGCGCTCAAGGCGGTCTCGGCGGGCCTGCGGGAGCACGGCTCCGCCCTCGAGATCTCGCTCGTCGAGGAGCTGGGAAAGGCGCTCCAGCTGCATGCCGCCATCATCGCAGTCCCCGACGCCGAACGACCGGCGCACATGCGCACGCTGGCGGCGTGGCTGGACGGCGATCACGCCGAGTCGTTCTCCTACCCCCTCGCGAGCGCGCCCTGCGTGAATGTCATGGCCGGAGAGCCGTGCACCTACCCGGCTGCGCTGCAGCGGCTCTTTCCGGCGTTCCAGGAGGCGACGGGCATCACCGCGGATGCGTACGTGGGGGCTCCGCTGCTCGATGCCGATGGAGAGGTGCTGGGCGTCTTCTCGGTCCTGCACGACCGGGCGCTCCCCGCGCCCGAGCTCGCCCGCTCGATGGTGCAGATCTTCGCCCAGCGGGCCGCGGGCGAGCTCTCGAGAGCGAAGGCCATCACCCAACGCATCGATATCGAGGAGCGCTACCAGGCCATCTCCGAGAGCAGCCGCGACATCATCGTCGAGATCTCGCAGCAGGGCATGGTTGAATACGTCTCGCCGAGTGTCAGTGAGGTGTTGGGCTACCGCCTGGATGAGTCGCTCGACAAGGAGCTGGCGACGGTCGTGCATCCGGATGACCGCCCGGCCTTCGAGCATGCCCTGCGGATGGCCCTGCACGACGAGGACACGGGCGAGGTGCTGATACGCATCCAGCACCGCGAGGGCGATTGGCGCTGGCTCGAATCCACCTACCGGAGGCTGTCATCGACGACGGGAGAGGTCCGTGTCGTCGCCTTGTGTCGCGACATCTCGCAGCGCATCCGCGCCGAGCAGAATCGCGAGCAGCTGGTCTCGATCACGCAGAACAGCTCCGACATCATCCTGCTCGCGTCGGTGACGGGAGGGCTGCGCTTCCTCAATGCGACGGGGCACGATGCGCTCGGCCTGGCCAGAGAGGAGGATGCCCGCAGACGGACCATCTTCGACTTCCTCGGCCGCGAGGATGCGGAGCGCATGCGATACCAGATCATGCCCGCCGTGCATCGAAATCAGCGCTGGCAGGGTGAGATCCAGCTCCGCAACCCGAAGACCGGCAGCATCCTCCCGGTGGAGGCCACGCTCTTCCTGGTCGATGATCCGCAGGCGGACCAGCCCGTTGCCATCGCCGCCATCTGCCGGGACCTCTCCGGCATGAAGCAGGCCGAGCAGCGTCTGCGCGAGAGCGAAGAGCGCTATCGCATGCTGGCCGAGAATCCCTACGACCTGATCTCGGAGCTCGACAGCGAGGGGCGATTCGTCTACGTGAGCCCGAACTTCGGGGACATTCTGGAGTATTCACCCGAGGACCTGCTCGGCCGGGATTTCTTCCAGCTCCTGCCCGCCGAAGACCGGGAGGAGGTGGGGCGATACTTCCGCAAGGCGGTCTCGAGCGAGAGCACCTTCCACGCGCCCTTCCGCGTGCGTCATCGCGACGGCAGCTATCGCTGGGTGGACAGCACCGCTCGGGCCTATCGCACGGCGCAGGGACAGGTGATGAGCGTGCTGATCTCCCGGGATGTCACCGAGCGGCGGCGTGCAGAGGATGCCCTGCGCCAGTCCGAAGATCGCCTGAGGCAGGCCCAGAAGATGGAGGCCATCGGCCGGTTGGCGGGTGGTATCGCCCACGACTTCAACAATCTACTGACCGCCATCATCGGCTACTGCGATCTGCTGCTCGAAGAGCTGGGCACCGACCACTCGGGCCGCGATGACGCCGAAGAGATCCTCAAGGCTGCAGAGCGAGCGGGTGGGCTCACCCG
>CAZQMY010000031.1:0-27466 GCA_964594405.1 uncultured Spirochaetaceae bacterium
CAGCAGCGGCGCGCGTCCACGACCTTCTTCGCCGGGGCGAGGTCGGCGCCCGTCGCCGTCGGGAACGGCGCCCGCGCCGTCTTCTTCCGGGCCGACGACTCGTCCACCACGAAGCCTGCCCCGCCCTCTCGTTCCCCCGGCGGCAGGAAGGACTGGTGGGTGCGCCCCCGCACCAGCAGGCGACCGGAGTCGGCCTCGACGACGTCGGTCTCGTTCACGACGTAGTTGCGCCCGCGCTTGTCGTAGCGGTCGATGATCGTCGAGCGGGTGCGGACCCGGCTCCCGATGCCGATCGGCGCAAAGAGCTCCCAGTCCTGCTGTGCGTGGAGGTTCCCGAAGAGGTTCTTCAGGTACCACTCGCCGACGAAGGCGTAGCACTCCGAATGGTGCAGGAGCGGCGGGGCGTACTGCGCGTGCAGCGGGCTCTGGTGATCGAGTGCATCTGCGTAGAAATCGACGACCTCCCGGGTGATTGCGTGCGTCCTCGATCCGCAGAACCGCCCGACCGTGGCGGGCTCGCCCTTCAGGTTCATCGCGCCTCCCTCCTCATCGACCGCCGGAAGTGGCCGTCGGAGAGATCGTGGAGCAGAGCCGCGCGACCTGCACCCCCGATGGGATCAGTATGTCGCTCCCAGAGATGCCCTGATTGCCGATTCGCGAGATGCGGGGACCGGGGAGCGGGCGTTGGTGCAAGCCCGCAGGGGCCGCGGGTGTGATCAGTCGGCCGGGTCCGCCAGCCGGAGCTTCCTCTCGAAGTCGGCGATCATGCGCAACATCCGCGTGCGATCCACCGGCTTGGACAGGTAGGCATCGCAGCCCGCCTCGAGGCAGATCTCGGCGTCCCCGGACATGGCGAAGGCCGTGAAGGCGATGATCGGACGGGAGTAGCCCTGCGCTCGGAGCACGCGCGTCGCTTCGCCGCCGTCCATCACCGGCATCTGCATGTCCATGAGGATCACCGAGTACGGTCGTTCGCTCTGATCCGCGAGGCGCACGGATTCGACGGCCCTCTCTCCATTCTCGGCCGTGTCGACCGTCGCGCCGGCCTTCTCCAGGATCGTCGAGACGAGCATGCGATTGGTGGCGACGTCGTCCACCACGAGTACGCGCGAGTCGAGTCGGATCGGGCGACCGATGCGGGCCGCGGGCGCTGCGCTGGCCTCGGGCGTCGTCCGCTCCGCCTGCGAGCCGGGCGCTACCCATGCATTCCTTGCCGGGACGCGCAGGGTGAAGCAGCTCCCGATGCCCGGCTCGCTCTCCACGCTGAGCCCTCCATCGAGGAGCTCCGCAATGCGCAGGCTCAGTGAGAGGCCGAGTCCGGTTCCCCCATATCGGCGGGTGGTCGAGCTGTCGGCCTGGGAGAATGGCTTGAACAGTCGTGCCAGCTGCTCCTCGTCGAGGCCGATGCCCGTGTCGTACACGGCGAAGGCGATGAAGGGCTCGCCGTCCCGCTCGGTCGGCGAGACACGCAGCGCCACGCTGCCTTCGTCGGTGAACTTGATGGCGTTGCCCACGAGATTGATGAGCACCTGCCGGATGCGCACGGGATCGCTGGTGATCTGCGCCGGCACACCCGATTCGACGGTCAGCGAGAAGTCGATGCCGCGCTCCGCGGCGCGCATCCTGAGCAGCCGCTCGGTCTCCTCGGCAATCGCAGCCGGCCGGACCTCCAGCGCCTCGACCTCCAGCTTGCCGGCCTCGACCTTCGACAGGTCGAGGATCTCGTCGATCAGATGGAGGAGGCTGGTGCCATTGTCCAGGATGATCTGGAGCGCTTGACGACGCTCCTCCAGCGTCATCCCGGTCCCCTCGCCATGTGCGATGAGCTCCGCGTAGCCGAGCACCGCGGTCATGGGCGTGCGCAGCTCGTGGCTCATGTTCGCGAGGAAGTCGCTCTTCGCGCGATTGGCTCGCTCCGCTGTCTCCCGGGCCCGGCGCAGCTCCTCGTTGGTGAGGCGGATCTGCTCCGTCCGGCTCTCGACCATGTCCTCGAGCAGGTTCATCTGCAGGCGCGCGCAACGCTCCGCGAACCACTTCTGGGAGAGCGAGTAGGCGATCTGCCGCACCTCGATGGGATCGAAGGGCTTCTTCAGGATGAGCAGCCGATCCGTGCTCCCGCATCGTTCGAAGATGTCCTCCCAGGAATAGTCGGAGTAGGCCGTACAGATCACGAGCTGGACGTCCGGCTCATCCTCCATGATCCGCCTCATGGTCTGGAGGCCATCCCAGCCCGGCGGCATGCGCACGTCGACGAAGGCGAGGGTGTAGGGCTCCATGGACTCGAAGGCCTCGACGGCCATCCGGTATCCGGCTTCGCCCTGGAATGCGGAGTCCAGCTCGAAGATGGGCGAGGTCCGGGTCTCCGAGCGCCCGCCATGGTGCTCGCCGAAGATCTCGGCGTCCAGGCTGTCCAGCTCCGGCCCGTCGTCGACGGGCGAGATGAGGATTCGCCTCAGGTCCCGATGGATCGCCTCCATGTCGTCGATGATGAGGATGCGGCGAGGCTGGTCCACGGGATGGCGCGCTCCCCCGACAGGGCGTTCGCGTGAGATCGGCGGGCCCCGGACACGCGCCCACCCGGCTCTCTCGCTTCGGCGCTCTGCCGGGGCCGCTGAAGCGGGTGTATGGCGGGACGATCCGGTGCGGCTAGCGTCTCGAGGTGGCCCCGGTGTTCGCACGCGGGGCGCTCGAGTTCCGCCTCACGATGGCTCCGGAGGAGTGCCCATGCCCGAGATCAACGGAATCGCCCACACCTTCCTGACGAGCTCGGACTTCCAGCGAGCGCGGGCCTTCTACGGCGAGCTGTTGCCCTTTCTCGGCATGAAGGCGGTCCTGGATGGCGAGGGCTTCTACTACTGCGTCGGCGGGCGCACCGCCGTGGGGATCCGCGCGGCGTCGGCCGAGCACGACGGCGAGCGCTTCATCCAGGAGCGCGTAGGCCTGCACCACATCTGCTTCCGCGCGCGGGAGCGGGCAGACGTCGACGCTGTTCACGACTTCGTCTCCCGCCTGGGCGCACACATCGTGCATCCGCCCGAGGAAGGTGGCTGGGCACCGGGGTACTACTCCTGCCTCTTCGAGGACCCGGACGGGATTCGTCTCGAGATCAACCATGTGCCGGGAAAGGGGCTGCTGAGCGAATAGCAGACAACAGGTCGTGAGCCTCAGGAGCTGAGGGGGTTGACCCTCGCGCTTGCCGCATGGTAGAACGCCTTCAGAAGCAGCGGAACTCGAATGAGGATGAAGGTGAAGATGATGAAGAGGATGAGGGGTTCGAAGCTCGCACGGATCTGTTCACTGCCCAGCACGTTGGCGTTGACACTGGCGGCACCCGTCGCTCTGGCCGTGGAGGGCATCGAGGTGCCCGGCGGCGTCGAAGAGGCGCCGGTCTCCGAGTGTCCGCAGCTCACGCGCCTCAAGTATCCCTTTCTCAGCTGCGTCACCGACGAGGCCGGCCGAATCGTTCTCGCGCAGCGCGGCACCGGCTTCGCCGCCATGGTGAAGAACCAGGCGGAGTTCGTCACCGGCGAAGGCCACTGGGACAAGGCCCGCTGAAGGCCCGATGAAGTCCCGCTGATCCGAATCGCTTCCGCGGAAAGCTATCCGTGGAAGTGAGCCCCTGATGCCTCGCTGCTTCATCAAGCGACGCCGTACGCTTCGAGCGCTCTTGCGGACGCAGCTGCGTTGTGTGCGCGAGCGCGGCCGGGGTTCCTGTCGGGCGGGTCTTCACCGAAGAGCCATAGCCGCTAATCTCGCCCGCTCGTCGGGGCCGCCCTCCGTCCTGGTGTGACGCGCAAGCGCTCCTCGAGCGCGACTGGGCCCGACGATCTTCAGGGATGGAGCGACCCCAATGGACTTCGGACTCAGCGAGGAGCAGGAGATGCTCCAGGAGACGGTCCGCGGCTTCGTGAGCAACGAGTGTCCGCCGCCCCGACTCCGTGAAATCTTCGATGCGGGCGAAGGGCACGACCCCGCACTCTGGTCGGGCCTCTCCGAGATGGGCATCGCCGGCCTGGTGGTCGACGAGGAGCATGGAGGCGCGGCACTCGAGCTCCTCGACCTCGCACTCGTCTCGGAAGTGCTCGGGGCGGCGTGCCTGCCTGCCCCTTTTCTGGGCCACTCGCTGGCCTGCCTGGCCATCATGCGCGGTGGTCGCCCGGAGCAGAAGGCGCGCTGGCTCCCACGACTCGCCGAAGGTGAGCTGGTCGGCGGCATCGCGCTCCAGGAGGCCGCGGCCGGCTGGGCTGCCGATTCGTTCTCCACGAAGCTCGAGGGCGGTCGTGTGGAGGGCGAGAAGCAGTTCGTCCCGAACGCCGCGCAAGCCGGGCTATTCGTGGTCGCGACGCATGGAGGCGGGCTCGCCGTCGTCGAGCACTCGACTCCGGGTGTGCAGATCGAGGACCAGGGTGGCATCGATCGCAGTCGACCGATCTCCCGCGTGCGCTTCGACGCCACGGCCGCCGAGCCACTCGAAGCCGCTGGAGACGCGCTCTACGCGGATCTGAGCGCGGCAGCCTGGGCTCTCCTGGCGGCGGACGCCTTCGGCGCAGCGCTCTCGCTCATCGATCTGTCGGTGGAGTACGCGAAGACCCGCGAGCAGTTCGGGATGAAGATCGGTCAGTTCCAGGCGGTCAAGCATCAGCTCGCCCGACTCGGCACCGACATCGAGCCCACTCGGGGCCTCTACTGGTATGCCGCCTACGCGTTCGATCATCTGCGCGGGGAAGCCGCACACGCCTGCGCGCTCGCCAAGGCCCACATCACGGATCGTGCCATGAACACCGCCCGCATGGCCGTCGAGCTCCACGGCGGGCTGGGCTTCACCTGGGAGTGCGACGTCCAGATGTGGTTCAAGCGCGCGATGTTCGATCGGAGCTTCCTGGGCACCCCCGAAGCCCTGCGTGAGCATTGCGCCTCGCTCTCGGGTTGGTCGGCGAGCTGATCGGCCAGGCGGCAGGAGTACGACATGGATCTGCGTTACAGCGAGGAATACGAGGCCTATCGCCAGCAGGTGCGCGAGTTCCTGGACGGCTGGCCACTGAGCGGGGCGGAGGCCGAGCTACCGCTGGTCGAGCAGGAGGCGCTCTTTCGCGCCCGCGCCATCGAGGCGGGCTACGTCTACCGCGACATCCCGAAGGCCTACGGCGGTGCTGGAGAGAGTCCCGATCGCTTGAAGGAGCAGATTGCACGCGACGAGTTCAACGCTGCGGGGGCGCCCTACAACCTGACGACCCAGGGCGCGGGCATGCTCGCCCCCACGCTGCTCGAGTTCGGCACCGAGGACCAGAAGAAGCGCTACATCCCGAAGGCCCTCACCGGAGAGGAGCGCTGGTGTCAGGGCTACAGTGAGCCGGGATCCGGCAGCGACCTGGCCTCGCTGCAATGCTCGGCGGTCGACGACGGCGACGACTTCGTGATCAACGGACAGAAGATCTGGACGAGCAACGCCCGCGAAGCGCTCATGATGTTCGGTCTCTTTCGCACGGAGCCCGACGCGCCCAAGCACGCAGGCATCTCGTATCTCCTCGTGGACATGAGAAGTCCCGGCATCGAGGTCCGCCCGCTGAAGGAAATGACCGGGGGCTCGGAGTTCAACGAGGTCTTCTTCAACGACGTTCGCGTGCCCAAGGAGAACATCGTCGGAGCACGCGGCGAGGGTTGGGCCGTGTCGCGGGCGACGCTGGTGCACGAGCGCAACCTGATCGGCAATCCGAACATGATGCGAGACACCTTCGACGATCTGCTCGAGCTCGCCCGCTCGACTCTGCGTGGGGGACGCCCGGCCATCGAGGACCCCGGCGTGCGGCAGCGGTTGGTGGAGATCGAGGGCTACGTCCGATCGGCGGAGACCTCCAACATGCGCCAGTTCACAGCAGCGGTGAAGGGCGAGATGCTCAAGGTCATGCGACCGATGATGATGAACAAGCTGTACACGACCGACGTCATGCAGATGATCCAGAAGGCCGCGTACGATCTGCTGGATGCGGACGGCATGCTCGCGCCGACCGAGGAGGATCTGCAGGGCTGGGCCCGGAGCAAGAGCAGGACCGGCTGGGTGGAGGCGTACATCTTCTCGCTGGGGCCGGCGATCGCGGGCGGCGCCAGCAACATCCAGCTCAACATCATCGGCGAGCGCGGCTATGGGCTTCCGAGGGATCTGCGCAGCCCGGCCGGGTAGCACCTCTTCCGGATCGCCCTGGCCTCGCGGCTACGGATCGAATCGAAGGCCGCCGGTGCGGAGGACGTCGGACGTCCGACGTCGGACCAGCAAGAGCCGGAGAATGAATGAGCGGGGAGGACGAGTCTCCTCGGCAGGGGCTCCGTCTCCCGACAAGGAAGGGTGCTCTGACTCGAGAGGTGTCTGCACGCCCGGGATCAGGCGAAGGTGGACTGGACGGTGTTCCGTACACCTTCGAGGAAGCCCTTGTGCTCCGTCACGTAGTAGCGGATGTCCGGGTAGCCCAGCGCCTCGATGCGGTCGACCAGTCGGCGGGGAATGTCGTCGATCCAGCGTCGGTCCACGTAGCTGCGATCGTCCGGCGCCAGGCGCAGGTCTCGACAGATGCGATCGGCGGCGAAGACGATGCCCGCCAGCAGAGGATCGTCGGGGGCCTTCTCGGGATCGAATTGATACTCCGCAGCCGAAACGACGGGATCAGGCATTCCCCAATGCCGAAGCACGGCTGCGGTGACCTTGGAAGGGGACACGCCGAACTCTTCGTGGAGCGCGCGTTCGAGGGGAAGCGAGCCGTGGCGGGCCTTCTCGACAGCGAGGGTGAAGCGCTGCGGATGATTGATGGCGAGATAGGCATCACCGACGGCGTGGACGAGGCCGGCGAGGTAGGCCTCCTCGGGCCGCCCATGCTCGAGCTCTTCTGCGAGATGCTGGGCCGCCAGCGCGCTCCCGAGTCCGAGTGTCCAGAAGTTCCGCAGCTCGAGGGGCTGGGGAAGGCAGGGCAGAGAGGACATCACCGCCACCGAGACGACCACCGCCCGCGTCTCCCTCATGCCCAGTCTCATGATGGCGTCGCGGACGCTCAGCTCCTCGTGGCCGGCGCGGGCGCCGAAGAGCGGAGATCGGGCGAAGCCGACGAGGCGGGCGGAGAGGATGGCATCACGGCAGAGCTGCTCCGCACACTGCTCCAGGTCACAGTCGGGATCGTCCAGCATGCTCATCACGCGTGTGGCGACCTCGGGAATGGTCGGAAAGTCGTCGATGTCGTCGAGTAGCCTGGTCGACATGATGGTCCTTCCTGTTGGGGGCCAGGGCGTCGCATCCGCGTTAGCGGCGTCCGCCGTCAGAACTTGACGACCTCTCCGAGTGCGCGTGCACCCCTTTGCGAACCGGCAGATTCTTCCGGGACCACGTTTGCAGATCGAAACGCGACCTTGCATCGCGCAAGGATGCGAGCCGGAATCGAGGAGGCGAAGGCGCGCGACGGGCCGCAGAGGCAGGAAATCTGCGAGGCCGAAACGCAACCAAGACGCACCAGATGGCCTCGCTGCTCGCTTTCTCATGGATCCGAAGGCAGCTGGCACCACACTTGCGTCCCGATGGCATCAGGATTGCACTGACATCGTCACGCGACGGCAGGCAATGCGCAGACCGTTCGCAAGCAGAGGACAGAGAGCACCAGGGAACGGGGAAGTTCCCGGTTACGGACGGCGCGACGGAGTCGCCTCGGTCCGAACAGAGAACGGCCAGGGATTGGTCGCCAGCGAGCGAAGGTCGCGCCGGAGGAATCTTCAATGGGTCTGCGGGTCAATACGAACATCTCATCCATCAACGCACAGCGAAACCTGGTCTCCACGACGGAGCGCCTGGGCAAGTCGCTGCAGCGCCTCTCTTCGGGCTTGAGGATCACGCGCGCGGCCGATGATGCAGCGGGACTGGCGATCTCGGAGAGCTTTCGAGCCGAGGTCAGGAGCCTGATCCAGGCCGAGCGAAACGCGAACGATGGCATCTCCCTGCTGCAGATCGCAGAAGGCGCACTCAACGAGACGAGCTCGATTCTCATCCGCATGCGCGAGCTGTCGATCCAGGCAGCCAACGGAACCCTCGGGACCGCGGAGCGCGCGACGCTGAACCAGGAGTTCGTCGCCCTGCGCGACGAGATCGATCGCATCGCAGCAGTGACGCAGTTCAACGGAACGGCGATCCTCAGCAGCACCAGTCCGGTGACCTTCCAGATCGGGACCCGCGCCACGAGCCAGGACCAGATCACCGTCAGCGGCGTGGTGGGCACGGCCTCCGGGATCGGCATCTCTTCGTCGCTCTCGATCGGCGGTCCGAGCGGCGGCGCCGCGCTCTCCTCGCTGGCGGCCATCGACAGCGCCATCAGCACGGTGGCCCAGCTTCGCGCCAACTTCGGTACCGCGCAGAACCGGCTCGAGTCGACGATTCGTTCGCTGCAGGTCGCGGTCGAGAACACGGCGGCAGCCGAGTCCCGGATCCGCGACGCGGACTTCGCTTCGGAGACGGCCGAGCTGACCAGGAATCAGGTGCTCCAGCAGGCCGGCATCGCAGTGCTCTCGCAGGCCAACGTCTCCACTCAGGCCGCGCTCTCGCTCCTGCAGTAGGCCCGGCCACCGGCTCTTTCGCGAGGAGTTGCTCCTCGCTGAGGGTGATTTCTGGGTCCCCGCGCGAAAGAATGCGCCACGCCTGGGGCTTTCGGGCTACTCCCAATACGAGCCGCCGAGCGAGGTGCTCGGCCTCATCTCTGGGATTGGGGACGACGCGAGGAGCTTGCGTTGCCCCGACATACCGACGCGCAGAGCTGGACAGGCGCGGCGTCGAGGCCATCCCCTTCCGACGCCGAGCCGTGCCCCGTGGGCGCCGCCGCACCGCGATCGCGGTCAGGCCATGGCCCGGCCGAAGCGATGGCGCCCGAGGGTGGCCGCCCGTTCTCCGATGCCGAGCTGCTCGATCTCGTTCGCGCGGGGAGCGAGCAGCACTTCGCGATCCTCTACGAGCGCTATTTCCATCGAGTCTACGCGTTCGTTCATGGCCGGGTACGCAATCACGCGGATACTGAAGAGGTGGTCCAGGAGACCTTCACCACCGTCTTCTACTCGATCGAGAACTACCGTGGCCAGGCCTCGCTGCTCTCCTGGGTCTTCGGCATCGCGAAGAACCTCACGAACAACATGATCCGGCGAAATCAGAACGAGCGGACGCGGCTCGGACAGCTGGAGCCCGAGCGCCTGGCGCCCGAGCCGAGCCTCGAGAGCGCGACGCCCGAGGCCCAGATGCGGTTCGCAGACTACGCCGAGATCGTCAGGACGGAGCTGGGCGAGCTCTCCGCATGGCAGACCGAGATCTTCCAGATGCGCCACTTCGAGAATCTGTCCATCCGTGAGATCTCCGAACGGACCTCGCGTTCCAGCGACTCGATCCGCTCGAGCCTCTATCGCGTGAAGCAGCTCCTCCTGCGCGGCGCGGAGGCCACACGAGGATGAAGGACGCGCCGTCCCGGCCGCGCCGCCAGGCATCATCGGTTCCGTGCGAGGGCGGACGACCGAAGGAGGACGCCCTGATGTCAGCCGACGAGCTGCTCGAGTTCCTGGATGGGTCGTCGACAGACGACCCGGCCGATCCAGCCTTTCGCGAGCGGCTTCGACTCGAGCTGTGGTGGCTCATGATCCGCCGATTCTCGGGAACGGATCGAGTGGCCACCGCTTCTAGCTGAGCGAGCCATCCGTCCCGAGCACACCTCGGCGAGTCGTCCTTCGCGTCCGCGGTCCGGCAGGCGGGAAGGGCGCGCCGTCGTTGAGCTCGCGGCGCAGCTCGGGCAGGTAGCGGCGCAGTGCCTCCTCGACCATCGCGGAGACCGTGGCCCCGCGATCGGCGAGCTGCTCCGCGGCGCCGTAGAGCTCCGAGAGCAGCTCGTGGTCCAGGCGTGCGGAGAGCTTCCACTCTCGAGGCCGCTCCTCGGTCGCCGCCCCGGAAGCCGGGCGCCGAGGCCTTGGATGGGAAGCGGCGCCTGCGGGCACCGCGTTCTCTTCCGCGATCGCGTTCGTCCCCGCCTCGGCCGCCGCGAGCTCGCCCTGCGCGAGCACCTCGAGCATGTCCAGATAGGCCCCGGCACGGCTCGGCCTCTGGCGCGGCCGTACAGTCAGGCGCCTTCTCGACTCGTCGCTCATGGCATGCCCTCGAGCACTTCTTCGGCCAGGGCGCGAAAGGCCTCGGTCGCGGCGTCGTCGGGCTCGAAGGTGAGTACGGGCTCGAAGCTCGCCGTCGCCTCGGCCATCGCGGAGCGCTCCGGGATCTCCGCGTGCAGCAGGGCCTCCGCGAAGCGGTCGCGGAGCGCCTCGCACGCCAGCTGCGACGCCGGCGCCCGTCCGACGCGACTGAGCAGGATGCGGGTGGGGCGGAGGCCCGGATTCAAGCGTTTTCGTACGGTCTCCGCGAGGTCGAGCGTCGCTGGCACGGAGCCGATCGTGAGCGCGTCGGGATCGGTCGGGGCCAGGTGGAGGTCGGCCCCCGCCAGGGCGAGGAGCGTGAGGAGGTTCACACCGGGACCGCAGTCCAGCACCACGTCGTCGAAGCGGCCTGCTTCCAGCCGATCCAGCGCCTCGGCGAGGAGGCGCTCGGGCGTGCGTCGCTCCGCGCGAAGGACGTCGGCGGCGTGAAGCTCGGGACAGGCAGAGATCGCGTGGAGCCCGGCGAACTCGGTGGGCGCGACCATTGATGACAGGCTGCGCTCACCGAGCAGGGCCTCGGAGAGTCCGACATGGGCGTGTCGACCGACGACGCGCAGCAAGCAGCCGATCGGATCGAGATCGAGAAGGAGCACCTTGCGGCGCCGTTCGGCCAGTGCAGCGCCGAGATTCAAGGCGACGCTGGTCTTCGCGGTGCCCCCCTTCACGCTCCACACGGCAATGGTGGCCATCTACTCCTCTCGCAGGACTCGGCTGGGCAGGCAAGGCCGCCTGGATGAGGGGGGCGACGGGGTCGGACCGTAGCATGTCGGACGCGTGGGACCCTCCGGCATCGACCGCAGGCGTCGCTGGGAAGACTCCTTGATTCACGCTCGCCTTCCAAGCGATGACCTCGCATCGTCGTGGAGCGGCTTGCGATCTGAAAGCACCGCCGCTTCGGCTTCAATCGCTGCGTACGCGTTGCCGATGCATTGGCCGACCACCACATCGGGGGGAGCGATCATGGCCTCATCGCGATCGACCGGCATCGGGAACCGCCAGCCTCACGGGCAGGGCCCCCTGCGTCCTGGAAGCGTTCGGGTCCTCGTCGTCGAGGATTCCGTCAGCCAGCGCATGCTCTTGCGCGGCTACCTCGAGCAGGCCGGCTACCGCGTGGACGACGCGATCAGCGCGGCCGAGGCGACGCGGAAGCTGCGCAAGGAGGCCATCGACCTGGTGTTGGTCAAGTGGGAGCTTCCGGAGCTCTCCGGACCCGAGCTGATCGAGCGCTGGCGAGAGGACGAGCAGATCGACGCCCCGCCCGCCGTTCTCGTCACGAGCTACGACGATCCCTCGCATCTGGCGGATGCCTGGCGTCATGGCGCCGTCGCCTACGTCTCGAAGCCTCTGGATGCAGATCAGCTGGAGTCGCAGCTGGCTGCACTGGGGGACGTCATCGCATCCCGTGAGCGGATCGCGCGGCCCGGCGTTGCGGAGATGGAGGCGCCGCTGACGCCACCGCTCGCGACCGAGTCCTTCGAACACGAAGCCAGCGACACGGGGCCGGACTCCGATCCGCCCAGGCCGTCGCTGCTCGAGCCCTGGGACTCGCCGATGGGCTTCACGCCAGAGCTCGAGCCGCGATCGCCGACGGGCCGGCCCACCGACGCCGCGCGGATCGGGGAGCCTGCGATGGCCGCATCGGCTGCGGAGGACGGCCACCCGGCTCCCACGACGCCACAGAGTCGGATCGGCGGCGCCTTCAATCGATTGGCGACGGCCGAGCGTCTCGAGGCAGAGTTCTCGCGAGCCACCCGCTACGACCGAAGGCTCTGCGTGGCGCTGCTTCAGATCGCCGACTTCGCCTCGCTGATGTCCGAGCACGGGGCCGAGGGCGCCGAGCGCGTCGAGGCACAGCTCGCCGCCGAGCTTCGACGTGGACTCCGCGCGTCGGACCTCTGTAGCCCCGAAGGCGGCGGTCGCTTCTTCGTTCTGCTCACTGAGTCCGGACTGCTGGAGGCCCTCGGCACGGTCCATCGACTGCGCAGCGCCATCGAGCGGCGCAGCTGGGGCAGCGCAGAAGCGCCGTGTGCGCTGAGTCTCCGGGTCGGGCTGGCACCCCGACGGGCGCACGCGGGTGACGCCACCGAGCTGATCGAGCGGGCCGAGCGTTCCCTGGCCAGCGGCTCGATGACCGAGGCCACGGCTCATCCGCCTGAACCGATCCGATGGCAGCGGAGCGTGTCGGCGCCCAGACCCCGACACATCCCGGGTTGATCCGGGCGCTAGCCCCGCCCGTGCACCAGTGTCTTCTGCTCGGCGTCGAAGAGGACCTGGATCTTGGTCGGACCGGCGACGACCTGCACCACGCCCTCTCCGAACATGGGATGTCGTAGCCGATCGCCCGGTGCGAAGGTCTCGCTGGGGCGGTAGTCACGAACCGGCCTCGAGAGATCGGGCTCGACCACCGGACCCAGGCTCCGCCCGCGCGATCTCGCGGAAGCCTTCTTGACGGCGGCCCCGCCCGACGTCCGACGCGTCCCCCGCGTCTTCGCCTCGCCTTCCGGCGGCTTGTAGCGATGGCGCCCGCCGCACTGCTTGCATTCGACCTTCGCGATCCGACCGTCGGCCACCGCTACGACCACGTGCCAGACGTCGCCGCATTTCCGACAGATCGAACCGATGTCGGCTCCGACGCGCATGCATCCTCCACGAAGTCGCTACGAGGCGCACGGCTCGCCGACCCGCTCTTCCCATCGATCTTCACATCGAAGGAGGCGGAGGTTAGCTCGGCCGATCGGGAATGGGCTGGACGACACGCGCCGCCGAGGGGCCGGGGATGAAACTTCACGCGATCGACCTGTACGACGGGCTCTGCGACGCTCGCGCGAGACTCGCTCCTTGCAGGCACGATGGTCCGTGGATCGCGGGAATCCCGATTCTCGGGTGGCCCGATGGAGTGCGGGCCTTCAGCGCAGGGCGAGAACCCGGATTCTCGACGGTCGATGCTTTCGAGAGGCGATGTTCTCGTCTCCTGGGGCTGTCCGCTCGCCCGCGCGTTTGCGCCCTCGCTTGTGCTGCGCGCAGCCGGCTAGTGTGCGGCGGGCTCGTTGGACTCGTGATCCAGGAAGGCACGGCCGGCCTGCGCACAGAGGTCGAGCGCCTCTTCGAGCGTCTCGCACTCCGCCTCTGTCGCCTTCGCCACCGCAGCGAGCCAGCTGGGCCGATGTCGTGCGCACACGAAGAGAGAGCGCTCGAGTGGGCCGAGATGGGCGGCCTGACGAACGTAGGACATGGCGTAGTCCGGGGGGCGTAGATCGCTCGAGAGCTCGACGAGCGCGAATGGATCCGGCGGCCCGACGGCGTGCGGATCGGGATGGACGACCCGCGGGCTGCTCGGCTCTCCCCCTCCGCCCGCGAGCCCCGGTCCGTCGCAGAGGATCGCGCCCAGCACGCCGCGGGCCCGCCCGCCCGCCAGCAGCAGGGCGACGTACGCGCCGAGCCCACGACCGCATACCGTCGCCGTCCCGAGATGCCCCAGGGCCGCGTCGGCATCAGCCATCATCACCTCGGCGGTATAGCCGCCGCCCGGCGCGGAGTCGGAGGCCCCGTGGCCCGTGAAGTCGAGGCCGTAGACCGGACCGGGCCATCCATCCATCGGCTCGGGGACGTACGGCGGTGTGCGCTCCCCGAGCCCGTGGAGAAGGAGCAGGGGCTGCACCCGATGGTCGCGGGCGGGCGCGAGCGCGTGGAGCGCGAGCTCGATCTTTCCGTGGCGGATGTGCGTCATCATCCGGCTCACTCGATGAAGTCCAGGACGAGGTCGGCCACCGCCCGCGGCGCCTCGATGTGGATGAAGTGCCCACACGACTCGAATGACTCGATGCGGGCGTTGCGCGGCAGATAAGGGGCCACGTCCTTCTCTCGGGTCTCCCAGCCCATGACCTCGGTGATGCACGCGAGCAGGCCCAGCAGAGGAACCGAGAGGCCGGGGAGTCGCTCGAGCTCCCAGATGGGATTCCAGGGGCCGAATCCGCCGAAGCGCATGCTCGGGTCGATCTTCCAGCGCCAGCCGTCCTCGTCCCTGCGCGCGCCCTGGGTGACGAGAAAGCAGAGCCACTCGTGGCTGAGTCGCGGGTTCATGCGGGCGCGGCGCCGGGCGAGCCGCTCGAGGTCATCGGGCCTGCGCCGGCGCTCTGCGCTGGCCCGCCGGTGGTCGAGCCAGCTCACCAGCTCCCGATCGAGGAGCTTGGATCGCTCGTGATCGGAGACGTCGGGGCGCCGCCGGCGTGAGGGCATGCCGTCGATGTTCACGAGGTGGGTCACGCGATGGGGAAAGGCCTGGGCGAACTGCGTGAGCAACGAGCCGCCCTTGGAATGGCCGACCAGGGGCATCGGCGCGGACCCGATGCTGTCGGCCACCGCGAGCGCATCTCTGAGATCGGCGCCCCAGGAGTAGAGTGCCGCGTGATCGGAGTCGCCGTGTCCGCGCTGATCCCAGGACACGACCCGCCAGCCCGCATCCGCGAGCATCGGAGCGAAGACCGAGAAGGTGGCCGCGAAGTCGAACCCGCCGTGGGCCAGCAGCAGGGGCGGCGCAGCTTCGTCTCCCCACTCGGTCACCGCGAGCGCCAGCCCGCTCTGCAGGACGCGACGGCGTCGATCGGGCAGGCGAGCGCCCGGGTAATCGAGCCAGCGTGATGCTTCAGCGGGCAGCTCTGCGGCCGGGGACGAGGACATGGTGACGCGGCGATTCCGGGCGGCGGGTGGATGCGCGACGAAGTGGGCGAGGCGCGTGACCGATTCTAGCCCTATCTCGCGGGCCTGCTGCTACGTTCGCCCGATGCCCCGCGCTCCGCGTGCCCAGCACGGCTGGACGATCCGGCCGCTCCGCAGAATCGGCATTGCGATCCTCGCGGCGGGGCTCGCGGCGCCCGCCATCGCCGGCCGTGAACAGGCCACCGAACGCGCGGCGCAGCGTACGGCGAGCACACGGCCCCGACTCGTCGTGCTGATGGTCGTGGATCAGCTAAGGCGCGATCGCCTCGGCCCCGAGCTTCCGGGCGGGCTCGGGCGCGTGATGCGCGAAGGGCGTCGATACACGCGGGCGCAGCTGGCTCACGCCATCAGCGAGACCTGTCCGGGCCACGCGGCCTTGTCCACCGGGCGTCATCCGGGGCCGGCGGGCATCCCCTCGAACCTGCACATCGCTCGGACGACGGGCGAGCGCCGCTACTGCGCGGAGGACCCGGCCCCCGGCGCCCGAGTCCTGGGTGCCCCTGTCGACTCTGGTCGCTCACCCCGTCAGCTTCGTGTGGACGCGATCGGTGATTGGCTACGGGCCGCCGATCCCCGCGGACGCGTCCATGCCGTCTCGGGCAAGGACCGCGCGGCGATCATGCTCGGCGGTCGGCGTCCCCATGGCGCCTGGTGGATCCACGATGCCAGGGGAGGGCGCTTCACCACCAGCGCCTACTACCGCGAGGCCCTGCCGCGCTGGATCGAGGACTTCAATACCCGTAGCGGCGACGGGCTGATCCATGGCGTTCCAGGCGACTGGACCCATCCGCCCAGGAGCGAGGCTCATCCCGATCGCCCCGACGACTACGCGGCCGAGCGGGACGCGCACGGTCGCACGAGCCCGCACGCCATCCATGGAACGCTCGACGAGCACGATCGGCTCTCGAGCCTGCGGGCGAGCCCTCTCCTCGATCGGATCACGCTCGAGTTCGCACTCGAGCTCGCCGAGCGGGAACGCCTCGGCGAGGACGAGGTCACGGATCTGCTCGCCGTATCGCTCTCGGGCACCGACTACATCGGCCACGCCTACGGCCCCGAGAGCGCCGAGGCCGAATACGCGCTTCGGATGCTCGACGCGGATCTCGGCGTCTGGATCGAAGCCGTCGAGGCCCGGGTCGGCGCGAGCCACCTCCTCCTGGCACTGACGTCCGACCATGGCGTCCTGCCGCTGCCCGAGTGGCTGGTGGAGACCGGACGCAGCACCTGCGGTCTTCCGAGCGGTCGGACGGGCTTGATCCCCATGGCTGCGAGGCTGCTCGCTCATCTGCACCTCGAGTTCGGACCCCTCGTGCCCTATCCGGATGTGTGGGCGAACTTCAGCGGAACGGGCATCACCATCGATCGAGATCTCCTGGCGAAGAGTGACTACGACCTCGCGACGATCCGCAGCTCGGCGAAGCGGTGGCTGGAGCAGCGGCGCGTGATCGCCAAGGCCTGGACGCTGGACGAGCTCGAGCGCTCGACGTCGCCGATTGCCGCTCTCTATCGCAACTCGTATGACTCCGAGCGCAGCGGGGACCTGATGCTGCAGCTCCAGGCGGGCTGCCTGCTCGGTCTTTCGAATGCCGGGACCACGCATGGCAGCCCCTATGCCTACGATCGCGACATACCGTTGGTGATCAGCGGTCCAGGCCTCGCAGCCGGCAATGATCCGCGCAGGGCGTTCACTGTCGATCTCGCGCCGACACTGATGCATCTGCTCGGCCTCGAAGCTCCGAAGGGACTCGATGGCACGTCGCTCGTCGGGCGGACTCGCGATCGGTCATCCTCACCGGCTGACGGGATGCCGCCGAGCCAGATCGGATCACCCACGATGTAGGTCGTCCGGACCCGTGCACACACCCGGTACGCCTCGCCAGCCGAGGAGCGCACTGCCGTGGAGCGCCGTCTCAGCCGGGCCCCACCCGCGCCATTCGTGTCCCCGGCAGCAGTCGTCCGACGCCGCGTGGGAACGACGATCACGTAGCGAGTCCCCCGCGCTTTCCGCTGAGCCTTCGGCCCTTTCCCCAGGCCGCTGTCGGGATCAAGCCCGACCGGCGGGTGCCACCCAGAGGGGCGCCCTTCGTGCCGGGAACGGATTTCGGGCGCTCCCAGGCGAACGCCCCTTGGCAAGCCGCGTCGCGAGACGGACACTGCAAGCGTCCCCAGACCACGTCGGATCGCCGACCGGTCTCTCCCTCAATCGCTCGGCGTACGCCAGCTGCGGTCCACCCCGGGACCTCGAGAGGTCCGGGCCCTGGCTGGAGGCGGCCGGCGATGATGGGGACGGGTATATCCGAACCGGATCGGGAAGGTCGAGCGCGTAGAGATCTCCATCGCGCCGGCCAGTGAGGAGAATACGCATGGATGAGACACCCGGCGACATCCAGTCGTCCCTGCTCGGGCGCATGGAAGAGGCGTACTTCGACGAGTCCGGCACGGGCCGCGGCAACTCCTTCGACGTCAGGCTCCTGCACCAGCCCGTGACCGTGCTCAGCACGCGCTCTCCGCTGATCTTCCAGCGGACCACGTCGACCTCCCACGTGATGCGCGCCATGAAGGCCGAGCATCGCGGGGTGGTGCTGATCACCGAAGACGGCACGGCCAACTCGGTGCTGACGGGCATCTTCACCGAGCGCGACGTGCTCCTCCGCGTGATCGATTGCGGGACTCATCCCCTCGAGCTTCCGATCGCCGAGGTGATGAGCCCAGACCCCGAATTCCTGCAGTCCGACGCTCGAGTGGCCTGGGTGCTCAACATGATGTCGGTCGGCGGCTTCCGACACGTTCCGGTGGTCAACGTGCATCGTCATCCGGTGGCCGTCATCTCGGTGCGCGACGTGGTCGAGTACCTGGTGGAGTCGTTCCCGTCCGAGATCCTGAACCTGCCGCCCGACTTCGGTGCGAGCCTGGACCATCCGCGCGACGGCGCCTGAGGAGCGCTTCGACCCTCAGGGCAGACGCGGCCCGTACTCGAGCACGAAAGTCATCGCGACGGCGATGCCCGCCAGGGTCACGGCGAGCACCGGGAGCGCGTAGCGGTCGAAGACGGAGAAGGTGTCGATGGAGCCCTGGACCGGCGCCATCCGCACCACCGTCTCGTGCTCGCGGACCTCGAAGAGCTGGCGCTCCCAGAAGAAGGCGGCGAGCTCGCTTCGCGCGTCGGCGGGCGAGGGATTTCCGAGTCCCCTCTCGAGGACTCGCCGCAGGGCCCGGCTCGACTCCATGCGCTTGCTCGGCCGGCCCTTCAGGCAACGCCGCACCAACCGCGACATCGCGTGCGGCGTTCCGGGGGCCACCTTTCGAAGCCTCTTGTAGCGCTCCTTCTGCATGCGCGTCAGCAGCGAGTCGGTCTCGTGATGCACGGTCGCGGTCGAGGCCTGACCCTCGTCCTGGGCGAGGGGGCTCTGGTAGGGCGGTGAGCCGACGAGCATCTCGTAGAGGATCACTCCGAGGGAGAAGAGATCGCAGCGGGCATCCACGCGTTCGCCCAGCATCTGTTCGGGTGGCATGTAGGTGGGCGAGCCGATCATCACGCCCGGCGCCGTGAGCTTCTCCGCACAGGCATCCAGTGCCAGGCCGAAGTCGGCGATCTTCACCTCGCCCCTTCGCCCGAGCAGGATGTTGGCGGGCTTGAGGTCCCGGTGGACCGTCCCCTGATCATGGATCTCTTCGAGACCGCGAGCGACCTCGAGAGCGATCAGCGCGGCGATTCGGGGGGGCAGGTCGCCGATCCTGGCGATCAGCGTCGAGAGGTCGGTTCCATCGACGTACTCCTGGGCGATGTACTGATCCGAGCGCCAGGTGAAGTGATCGTAGACCGCCACCACGTTCTGGTGATGCACCCGGCCCGCCGCCCGCGCCTCGCGGGCGAATCGCTCCGGCAGCTCGGGGTGGTCGCCGAGATCCTTGCGGATGCGCTTCAGGACCGCGGGCCGATCCAGCGAGCTCTGGCGCGCCAGAAGCACGACACCCATGCCGCCGCTCCCGATCTCCGCCTCCACGACGAACTGGCCCAGCGTCTTCCCCACGAGCTTGCTCGACATCCTGCCTCCGCGTTCACCCGCAGACGCCTCGCATTCCAGCGAGGCCGATCGGCCGGCTGCGATCGGCCCTTCGCATCGGATCGATGGCGTGCCCCCTTGAGGGAGAGCCGCCCCGGGTCGAAGACCGGGGGCCCTTCGACACCCAGCCCGACGCAGCTCTTCGGCAACGACGGCCCGCGCCGCTCGGCGCGTGGATCGACGCGTTCAGGCGCGGAGGCGGGCAACCGATGCAGGGGAACCTCCCCCTTGCACCCGAGAGCCGCAGCGCGCGGATCGAGAGTGAGCCATGAACGACACCAGCCAGGGCTTCGTCGGCCGCCAGCCGATCATGAACACCAGAGAGACGGTGATCGGACACGATCTCATGATCCAGGGGGTCTCCGACGTCCGCTATGACGCGCTTCGCGCCGAGGCGAAGGAGAGCGTCCTCCTGCTCGAGCACCTCTTCGAGCACGTCGACCTCGAGGAGCTGCTCGGAAGCACGACGGGCTTCCTCACCGTGAACGAGGATCTGCTTCACAGCGAGGTCCTCGGGATCCTGCCCAAAGACCGCGTGGTGCTCCAGATTCCCTATCTCGACGCCATGAGCGATGCCCTGCTCAAGCGATGCCAGAAGGTGGTCCAGGAAGGGCGCCGAATCTGCCTCAACGACTATCGCCGCCGCGATCCGCGCGAGAAGCTTCTCGAAGCCGCGACTCACGTGAAGCTCGACGCGCTCGCCACCAGCGAAGCGGACCTGCGTCGGCTGGCGCGCCGACTGGGCAAGATGAACGTCTCGATCGTCGCTTCGCGGGTCGAGACCCCTGCGCAGTACCACAACCTGATCGACTATGGCGTACAGCTCTTCCAGGGCTACTACTTCGCGGAGCCGATCCTGAGAGACAGCGAAGCGCTCGACGCAGAGCGCGCGGTGCTCATCGATCTGCTGATGGAGGTCCAACGCGAGTGCGACCTCGAGCGGATTGCGAATGCCTTCAAGCGGAACGCCATGCTGGGCGTGAACCTGCTGCGCCTGGTGAACGGCCTGCAGCTGGCGCGGTCGCAGAAGGTCGCCTCGGTCGAGCAGGCGTTGATGATGATCGGCGCTCAGGGGCTCTCGAGGTGGCTGAACCTGATGCTCTTCGCCGGTGGAGACGACGAGGGCACGTCCACCCCTCTGCTACGGCTCGCGACCACCCGGGGCAAGATGCTCGAGCTGCTGACGCAGGGCGATCCCACTCTGGCGCCCGATGTGGCGAAGGAGCGGGCGGAGCAGGCCTTCCTGGTCGGCATGCTCTCGCTGGTCCATGCGCAGCTCGGTATGACGCGTGAGCGTGCGATCGCGACCATGAACCTCGTCGACGAGATCCGCGAGCCGCTGGAGCATCGACGCGGTCGTATCGGACGGATGCTCGAGCTCTGCGAACGGAGTGAAGCGGGGGATGCAGCTGGAGTGGAAGAGATCCTGGCCGATCTCGACCTCAGCATGGATGTGGCGAACGCCGCTCGACTCGCCGCCTATCGATGGGCAGACGGGCTGTAGGCGATGGGTGGACGGCCGCCAGGCGCGTTGTCTCCAGCTCCTCAGGTGGTCTCGATGCCGCGGGCCATCAGGATCTTGCCGGAGCGCACGAGCTCGACGATGCGATAGCCATCGAGCAGGGCGATCATCGCGTCGAGCTTGCTGCTGCCGCCGTAGACCCGAAGGATCAGGCTGTTGCGCCCATAGTCGACGACCTTCGCGTTGAAGTGCTCGCTGATCTGCAGGATCTCCGCGCGATCCTCCGGCCCACACTGCAGCTTGATCAGGGCGATCTCGGTCTCGTAGGCCTGATCGTGTGTGTGATCGATGGCATGCACGACGTCGACGAGCTTCGAGAGCTGCTTGATCATCTGCTCGAGGATGGACGCGTCGCCCGAGCAGGTGATGGGCATTCGCGAGAAGCCAGGCCGGTTGGAGGGGCTCACCACGAGGCTCTCGATGTTGTAGCCACGCCGCGAGAAGACCATCGCCACCCGCACGAGGACGCCCGGCTGATCCGCCACGAAGAGCGAAATGGTGTGGACCGGATCGGACGGGAGGTCGTGACGGGTCGTGATCTGTGTTGCGCTCATCTCACGTACTCCCCGACGGCTTCTCGAGCTTGACCCTGGGCGTCTCGAGCACCATTCCGCTGATGGGCGCGCCGGCTGGAATCATCGGGAAGACGTTGTCCTCCTTGACGACTTCTGCCACCACCACGCAGGGGCCCTCGTCGTATTCGATCGCTTGTCTGAGGATCCGATCGACGTCCGCTGGCCGCCGTATGCGGAAGGCCTTGATCCCGTAGGCCTGGGCGAGCTTGACGAAGTCGGGGTTGCCTTCGAGGTCCACCCCCGACAGCCGATTGTCGAAGAAGAGCTCCTGCCACTGGCGCACCATGCCCAGGTAGTTGTTGTTGACGATCAGGCACTTGACCGGGAGCTTGTGCACGGCAGCCGTCGCCAGCTCCGACTGGGTCATCTGGAAGCCGCCGTCACCGACGATGGCCCAGACCTGCTTCTCGCGCAGGGCGAACTGGGCGCCGATGGCCGCCGGAAAGCCGAAGCCCATGGTCCCCGCCCCCCCGGAGCTGATCCAGTGGCGATTGGCGCTGACCTTGCAGAACTGCGCCGCCCACATCTGATGCTGGCCCACGTCGGTGGTGAAGATAGCGCGTCCGTCCGTGAGGGCGCCGAGCCGATCGGTCACGTGCTGTGCGCGCAGTCCACCCTGCTTCTTGTACTTGAGCGGGTAGCGGCTCCGCCAGCTCTCGATCTCGGCGAGCCACTCCTCCGTGTCCGCAGCCTCGACCAGCGGGAGGAGGTCCTCCACCACGAGACGCGCATCGCCGACGATGCCCACGTCCGGCATGATCATCTTGTTGAACTCCGCCGGGTCGATGTCCACGTGGATCTTCAGCGCGCCGGTACAGAATTCGTCGAGCTTTCCCGTGATGCGGTCGTCCCATCGCGAGCCGATCGACATGATGAGATCGCAGGCATCGAGCGCCTTGTTCGCGTAGGCGGTGCCGTGCATGCCGACCATGCCGAGGTGCAGGGCGTGGGTCTCGTCGACGCCGCCCTTGCCCAGCAGCGTGGTGGCGATGGGCGCCCGGAGCTTCTCGGCCAGGGCCACCACCGACTTGCCCGCGTCCGCGATCACCGTGCCGTGCCCGGTCAGGAGCACCGGACGGCGTGCGCTGCTGAGCAGGGCGGCGGCGGCCTCGATGTCGGCCGGGTCGCCGCGGCCGGGAACGCTGTAGCCCGGCAGGTCCACCTCGTCGAGGAAGGGCGCATGGCACGGGGCCTGGGTGACGTCCTTCGGAAGGTCGATGAGCACCGGCCCGGGCCGCCCGGTCGTGGCCAGGTGAAACGCCTCCCGCGCGATCCTCGGAATGCTCTCGGTTTGGCGGACCAGGTAGCTGTGCTTCACCACCGCGTAGGTGATGCCGGTGACGTCTGCCTCCTGGAAGCCGTCCTTTCCCAGCATCCCCGAGACGCATTGTCCCGCCAGAACGATCACCGGGACCGAATCCATGTGCGCCGTCAGCAGGCCGGTCACCGTGTTGGTCGCACCCGGACCCGAGGTCACGAGCACCACGCCCGGCTTCCCGGTGGCCCGCGCGTAGCCGTCCGCCATGTGGATGGCGCCCTGCTCGTGTCGAACCAGCACGAGTTGGATGGATGAGTCGACCAGAGCGTCGAAGATCGGGATCGCTGCGCCTCCCGAGAGCCCGAAGATGTACTCCACCCCCTCTCTCTCGAGACATTGGATCAATTTTTCCGCGCCGGTCGGCACCTTGGTCTCCATCTTTCGCGCCTCACGCAAGGGGTTCTCGGGATCCGGGTGGGATGGCGACCCGATCAGGGGCCAACTTCGAGGATAATCTCATATTTCCGGGTCCTCACAAAGCAGATCGGATGAAAAAGGCGCCCATTGGATCGAAAAGTCGCCACCAGAGGGCGCGATGGATCGAAAGCTGGGCCGATTGAGGTCGAATCAGGCCGCACGCTGGTTGGCCCGGGTTCAGAAAGGCGGCTTCTTCGATCCGAATGCAGCGCACGCCGACGCTCTCTGTCCAGATCATGGCCATCGCGCCGAGACCACACCTCGCCCGCGTGCAATCGGCTAGGTCAACCCCGGACCAGCGATGGAGTTTTTTAGTTGGGCGGCGTGCCCCCTTCTCCCGCTGCGAAGCCGCTCGCGGCGCGGGAAGATCAGCGACGAGCAGAGACGAGCAGAATCGGGGTGGCCCGATCGGCCACTCATGTGGCCTGGCGGGTCGCCCGCCTCCAACGGACGCGCTGCTCGAATCGAAACGTCCAATGGAGGGCGGCGGCACGGTGCGCCACAGGCACGAATCAGGGGAGGAGCGGCTTGGAGAGTCTGATCTCGACCGCCCTCGCGCATGCGCAGCGTGAGGAAGCGCTGCCCCTGTCGCTGCTCGAGGCGGTCGGCGAGCCGGACCCGCCCTCGGCCGCGGACGCGCTCCACCGCCTGACATTGCGCTCCGAGATGCGCAGCGGTCGCTCGTCCTGGCTGCCGGCCCTCCTGCTCACCGCGCAGCCTGGTCGGGGTGCGCTTCGCTTCCTGAAGCTGCTGGACGGACTTCGAGACGAGTGCGGGCACCGCTTCGACCCCCTGGAGGCACCGACCCTGCCGCTGCTGCTCGGCGCCAGTGAGCACCTCGGGCGCCTGGTCAGTGAGCACCCCCATTTGGCCCTCGAGCTCGGCGGCGACCCGCCCGCACCGCCCAAGCGCTACGAGCCCATGGAGGGCGCCGACTGGTCGCAGATCCGTGAGGCCAAGCTGCGTGGCCTGCTGCGCAGTGCGGCGCGCGAGCTGATCGGCTGTCCGATCCAGGACATCTTCACCGAGCTCTCCGACCTGATGGAGCGTTGCCTGGTCCGCGCCGTCGAGCGCGCGACGCTCGAAGCGGACACCCCGGTCGATATGAGCTGGCTTGCGCTGGGCAGCTTCGGCGCGCGGACACTCAGCCTCTCGAGCCGCCTCGATCTGCTGGTCGTCGCGCCCGACGACGAGGCGGAAGCCGGGCGAAGGGGCGCGCAGGATGGGCGTCTCCGCCTGCTGCAGGCGTTCCGCGTCGGTGTCGAGAAGGACGAGGCAGGGGGTCCGATCCTGGACATCGGCCTCGGTCTGCCGGATTGCGGCGGGTTGGATGATCCGGTTCGTGGCCCGAACGCGCTGGCCGGGTGGTGTCGAAGGGCCATCGTCGACCGACCCGACGCGATGGCGATCTGCACACGCCTGATCAGCGCCCGGCCGGTCCTGGACCCGACCGGCGCCGGCGAAGCCATCGTCGAGCGGATCAGCGGCATCCTCTATGGCCTGCAGGGCATGCCCACCGACGACGGGACGGCCTGGGCACAGGACGCCGACGAGCCCGCCGTCCACGGGCGCTTCGATGTCCGCAACGGCTGCGGTGGTATCAGGCACGTCGAGTATTTCGTCTACGGCCTCGCCATGCGTCATGGCGCGCGAGAGCCCTCCCTCCGCGGAGGCGATATCTGCGATGTGATCCAGGCGCTCGCTCGCAGCGGCCTGCTCGACGAGTACGATGCGCGCTCGTTGCTGGATGCCTACGGATGGCTGCGCAGGGCAGAGCACTTTCTCCAGCTCGCCGACGAGGGCGCCTCGACGCTCTTCCCGGAGACCCGCGAGGCACAGGTCGGCCTGGCACGCTCGATGGGCTACCGCGAGGTGGATGCCGAGAGCGCCCACCGCCGACTGCTGCGGGATCGCGCCGCAGTGCGCGCTCAGGTGATGGCCCTCGGCTCCGATCCAGCGAAGCGCCGAGCGCAGGATCTGAGGGTCTAGGGCACACTCGGCCAGCGATGCACCTGCCGATTCTCCAAAATCCCGCTTGCCCGCAGTGGGCGTCGAGCCGATCGACGCGATACCCTGCCGGGGAATCGGAGCGCCCTGGCCGGGTCGACCTCGGAGACAGCGTCGACGACCCGGCGGGCGGATCGAGAGGTGCCCTTGATGCTGCTGCGATCCAGGATCTCCCGCGACGCCGCGAAGCGACCCGACCGGGCACGCCCGCGACTGTCGGTCTGCACCGCCGGACTGATCACCATCGTGCTGCTGGCCGCTGGCGCGGCCCCGGCTGCCGACCGTGCGATGGAGAACTACGACCCGATGGAGGCCGGCAATCCGCTGCGCATCATCGCCTACGTGGTGCACCCCGTGGGTGTGACGCTCGACTACCTCATCATGAGGCCCGCGTACTGGGTGGGCTCTCATGAGCCCTTCCACAGCCTCTTCGGTCGACAGGACTGAGGCGCCGCGACGCCGACGGAGCCGTCGCTCACGCTCCCTGATCGTCCGCCTGGTGGGCGGTGGCGTCTGCTTCTGGGTCGCCGTGGCGCTCCCGGCAATGGCGGAAGACGGTCCCCGCCAGAGCCTGATCGTCGACGGGCTGACCTTCAATGCTGCGCAGGGCGGTCAGGTCCAGCTCTCGCTCTGGGCCGAACGGGCTCGGGTCGACTTCGACGCGCAGGTCGCCGCGCTCGAGCAGGTGCACCTCAGCGTGCCCTCCGATGATGGGGCCGCCATCGAGATCCGCGCCGGCACGGGGCGACTCGAGCTGGGGGGGCACGCCTTCGAGCTTCGGAGCGGGATCCGCGCCCGCCTGCCCGACGGCCGGCTCCTCACGACCGAGTCCGTTGCCTACGAGGCCGAGAGCCGGTGCCTGCGCGGCGAGGAAGCCGTTCTCTTGTGGTCACCGATTCGTGAGGGAGAACAGGTATCTGCGGCTGAAGGATTCGAGTACTCGATGAACGATCGGACGCTCCGACTGCTCGGCGGCACACAGCTCCGGAGCCAGGTGCGATGAGCAGCGCTCGCGGGCGACTCGCAGTGGTCACCATGGCCCTCGTGGCCGCCGTGGGTGCCCAGGCGGTCGAGGTGGCCCGGCCGAGGCTCGGAGTCTGCGCGAACGGAGCGGACGACCAGGCACTCGGCGCACTCGCAGCGCGCGTGGCTGAGCGGATCGGAGCCGACGTCGTGCCGCTCGCGGAGATCGCCGGCGATCCCGCCGCGCCCCGGGCGCTGCGCCGACTGGCCTTCGAGTCCGACCTCGAAGCGCTGCTCGTCATCCCCTCGCCGAAGCCAGACAATGCATCCGAGCGCTTCGTGCTCTACTCGGGGCACAGCGGCGGAGCTCTCGAGCGGGGCAGACTGCCCGATGTCGGCTCGGTTGCCGCGCTCGACGAGCTCGCGGTGATGCTGGCGGCCCGGTTGGTTCCGGAAGCGGTCTCCCTGCCGGGGGTGGCGGCGCCGGGGGCGACTGCCGATCACCCGCCGATCTTCGGCCTCGCAGCCGGAGAAGGTCCGCTTCGAATCGACGCGGAGACCCTGGAGCTCAGGCCGCGTCCCGGCGGGGGGCGGGATCTCCTCTTCGCGCGCGCCGTCAAGGTGCGCCGCGGCACGCTCTCTCTGGAGGCCGACCGCCTCGAGGCCCGCTACGGACCCGAGGGCGGCGAGCCGGAGCGCTTGATCGCCAGAGGCGACGTCCGCGTGCAGGAGGGGGCGCGTCGCGCGCGTTGCCGCACGGCCCGATACGAGCGGGCCTCGGAGATGCTGATCTGCGAGGGCGACGCCGAGCTCCTCTCGGGATGTGATGTCGTTCGTGGGCAGGCCATCCACTTCGACCTCGGCGCGGATCGCGCTCGGGTGATGGGAGCCGCCAGTGTCGAGATCGGGGGGGCCGGGACCGGCGCCGGCTGCGGGAGGCAGCCGTGAGCGCGCTGGACGGCGGAGCCGGGCCGCTGCGGCTCCGTGCCACGGGCCTGGTTCGCCGATTCCGGCGCCAGCTCGCCGTCGACCGGGTCGACTTGATGCTCGCGCGCGGCGAGGTCGTGGGTCTGCTGGGACCCAACGGCGCAGGCAAGACCACGATCTTCAAGATGCTGTCTGGCAGCCTCAGGCCCAGCGAGGGACGCGTGCTGTTGGGAGATCAGGACATCACGGCGCTCCCGATGCACCGCCGGGCCCGCATGGGGATCAGCTATCTGCCGCAGGAGGCGAGCGTCTTCCGCCGGCTCAGCGTGGCCGGCAACGTGATGGCGGTCCTCGAAGGCGTCGAGCGCGACCGGCTGCGACGGCGCGAGCGCCTGGACGCACTGCTCGCCGAGCTCGGTCTCAGCGACAAGGCGGATCGCCGCGCAGACGCGCTCTCGGGCGGCGAGCGGCGGCGGCTCGAGATCACGCGCGCTCTGGTGCTCGAGCCCGCCTTCATGCTCCTGGACGAGCCCTTCGCGGGCGTCGACCCCCTGGCGGTGATCGAAACCCAGAAGATCATCGCCGATCTCCGCGCCCGCGACATCGGCGTCATGATCACGGACCACAACGTGCGCGAGACCCTCGCCATCTGTGACCGTGCATACATCATCAAGGACGGGCGGGTTCTCGACCAGGGGACGCCTGAGGAGGTGACGGCGATCCAGGCCGTGCGGGACGTCTACCTGGGCGAGCA
>CAZQMY010000032.1:0-27332 GCA_964594405.1 uncultured Spirochaetaceae bacterium
AGCGACCGGGCCGGGGCTCGGCGATGTGGATGGATTCCGTTGTATGAGTCTTGGTGTGGCGCTCCTGCGGTGACGGGGGAGGGGGGTCTGCCGATCGGCTCGAGAACCGAGACGAGCATACCCAGCGCGCCCGCTTCCGAGCCATGGCGCGACCGCTATGCTCGCTTCCTGCATCGGACCACCCGGTGCCCCGGAATGTGCGAAGCCAGCCGCGGCGAGCGCAAGCGCGAGAGGAATCCCCGCCATGATCGACGCCCCCGCCCACCCCTTCGATCTGCGCGGCAAGACGATCGTCGTCACCGGCGGCAACCGCGGCATCGGGCTCGGCATGGCCCGCGGGCTGGCGAGCGCTGGCGCCGACCTCTCGCTCTGGGCGCGCGACGAGGCCCAGACCGAGGTGGCGCGCGCGGAGCTCGAGCCGCTGGGCATCGAGGTGCAGTCGGTCCGCTGCGACGTCTCGCAGGAGGCGGACGTCGTCCGCGCCACCCGGGCGACGCTCGATCGCTTCGGGCGCATCGATGCGGGCTTCGCGAACGCGGGCTACGGCCGCGGCGCCGACGCTCTGAAGATGAGCCTCGACGAGTTCCGCGCGCTGCTCTCGGTGAACCTCGACGGTGTCTTCCTCACCTTCCGTGAGATCGGCCGCCACATGAGCGAGCGCGAGGGCGGGGGCAAGCTCGTGGCCATCTCGTCCATCTCCGCCCTCTACGGCACGCCGGCCCAGCCCCACTATGCGGCCAGCAAGGGCGGGCTCGAGGCGATGGTGCGCTCCTACGCGGTGCGCCTCGCCCGCTACGACGTGCAGGTCAACGCCGTCCAGCCCGGCTGGGTCGAGACCGACGCCACCGCGCCCGCCGTCAACTACGAGGACTTCAGCAAGACGATCATGGCCCGGGTCCCGGCGCGGCGCTGGGGACAGCCCGACGATCTGGCGGGCATCGCCATCTATCTCGCCTCCGAGGCCTCGCGCTTCCACACGGGCGATACGATCCGCGTGGACGGCGGCTACTCGATCTTCTGAGCAGCAGCCTCGAAGCGAGCCACCCCGCTCTCCGCCCAGCCTTATCGGACGGTCTCCGCCTCGGGCACGCCGGCAACGGAACCGGGCTCGAGTGGCGCAACGCAGAGTCGCCAAGGGCCGCCATCCACCCGATCGCCCACGCTCGCGTCGGGCGGCGGCGAGGCGATCCCGAGCCAACCCTCCCGGACCACGAAGTCGGGCGCCGGTCCACTGCGCCCGCTCGCCCGGGTAGCGCGCCCAGGTCGGGCACGCGCGCCCCATCGAGGAGTCACCTCGGCCCCCGGGTCCCCGCATATACGGATCGCTTCGAAGGCGTCATGTCCACTCCTTCGACCGCTGTGCACAATACCACCAGCGTGGCCGCTCCTCGTTCCCGCCGCGCGGATACTCCATGCAATCGATCGGGCATTCGGCGGGCAATCGGCGGCCGTGCCGGCATACGACGTCGATTTCGTATAGCTTTCGGGAGTGCTCTCTCCCTGCGGCCAGAGGGCGGCGCCGCGCCATCATCCTCAGGAGCATCTAGGAGCAACACCATGGCGATTCAGGATGTCCCCAAGCCCGACTTCATGGAGCAGGAAGCGTGGGATGCGCTCATCAGCACCCGCGATCCCGCCATCATCAAGATGGCCGCGAAGGCGCACGTGCAGTCCTATCGCGACACGAAGGGCGAGGGGGCGACCTTCTACACGCAGGGCGGTCCGACCCTGCTGGTGACCACCATCGGACGCAAGAGCGGCGACGAGCACACCTCACCTGCCAACTTCATGCCCGACGGTGAGAAGGTGTACGTGGTGGGCTCCATCGCGGGCCTGGACCATCACCCCGCGTGGGCGCTGAACATGGATGCGAACCCGGAGGTCACCGTCCAGATCAAGGCCGACGTGTGGCCCGGCATCGCGCGCAGGATCGAGGGCGAGGAGCGCGCGGCGATCTTCCCGAAGCTCACGGATTTCTTTCCGCTCTGGGGGCACTTCCAGAAGTACTGCGATCGCGAGTTCATGGTCTTCGAGATCACCGAGAGGCGGGACGGGTGAGCGACGGCGCCGACGATCGATTCAGCAAGGGCCTGATGACGGCCCTCAAGCTCTTCCCCCCGAACAGCTCGGCGCCTCCGGCCTTCGAGTACCCGGAGGAGATCAGGGGCGGCTGGAACCGCTTCTCGATCTCGACGGTGATGGGCGACGTCTGGGGGCGTGAAGCCATCGACCCGAAGACGCGGGCCATGATCACCATCGCGGTGCTCACTGCGCTGGACAAGCCAGAGCAGCTCAAGGCGTACATCGGCGGCGGCCTCAACCTGGGACTCACACGCGAGGAGATCTGCGAGACCATCCTTCACATCGCGGTGTACGCCGGGTTCCCTACGGCGATCCAGGGGTTCGCCGCGGCGAGCGAAGTCTTCGACGGGCTGGATGCCGCTGGATCCGCGAGCGAGGGCGAGTAGCCGACGAGGGCATTCTGCGTCCATCTGCCACACCCGGCCGATCCGCCGCATCGCCCTCTCCGCGCCCCGGCCGTTCGCACTTCAGCGCGCCGTCCGGGTCGCCGATCGAAGGAGCGGGGCGGCGCACCGCGGGCCCTACGAGGAGACCCCACTTGAGCTCCGTTGCATCGGTTCAGTCCACATACATGAAGAATGTCGCGGCATTCCTCCGCGATGCCGGCAGCATCGGGGAGGCCGTGCTGCGGCGGGACCCCGAGCTCTTCCAAGAGGTCGAAGCCGCGGGGCGGATGCGCTGGCTCCCCATCGATCTCAACGTACGGATGGTGCGCGCCGTCTACGCAGAGATGGGAGATGACCGGGCGCATGAGTTCCTGGTCGACATGGTGGTGAGCCAGTTCGAGACGCCGCTCTGGAAGAACTTCATCGAGGGGGCCGTCCGCATCTTCGGGCTGGATCCGGGCTCGCTCGTGAAGTGGGTTCCGCGCGCCTACGGAATCGCCTTCAAGAACTGCGGGGATTGGCGAGCGCAGCGGGAGGACGAGGGCGAGGCCTGGCTCGAGTGCGACGGTATGCCGGACGTGATCGCCGGGAACGAGCAGTGGCTCGACTCCCTGCGCGCCGGTCTCGTGGCGCTCTTCCGCCTGTGCCAGACCGACGGCGACGTCCGCATCGAGCGTCCCGCCGACGCGCCGGGCACGATCCGCTTCGTCTTCGGGTGGAAGCCCTGATCCCCGGTGGTCAGGGGCGACGGGCGCGCTCCGGGACCTCGACCAGGCCTCCTGCCCGGCTGACCCGGGCACGTCGCGCGACACGGGGCGATCGTTCTATGCTCGTCGGGTGCCGGACCGTGGCCGCATAGAGGGCCGCTGCAGGCGCTTCCACCTGCCGACCGCTCGGCTCACCGAGCGGCCCCGGAGACTCCGCATGCCCGAACCCGTCGACGTTCTGATCATTGGCGCAGGCGCCGCCGGCGCCGCCATGGCCTGGTCGTTGGCCGAGACGCGCATGCGCATCGTCTGTCTGGAGCAGGGCGACTGGATGAACCCCGCCGACTATCCCACGACGCGTGCAGACTGGGAGGGCGAGCGCTTCGGCGCCTTCGGCCTCTCTCCGAACGGGCGCGGGCGGCGCGAGGACTATCCGGTGAACGACTCGGCCTCTCCGATCAAGATCTCGAACTTCAACGCCGTCGGGGGCAGCACGATCCTCTACGCCGCTCACTTCCCCCGCATGCACCCTTCGGACTTCCGCGTGAGGAGCCTCGATGGCGTGGCCGATGACTGGCCCATAGACTACGCGACCCTCGAGCCCTTCTATGAATTGAACGCAGAGATGATGGGCGTGGCCGGACTCGAAGGCGATCCCGCCTATCCGCCCAAGAAGCCGCCGCTGCCTCCGGTGCCCCTCGGCAGGCTGGGCGAGCGGCTGGCCCGGGGCTTCGACGCGCTCGGCTGGCATTGGTGGCCCTCGGACAGCGCCATCGCGACGGTGGAGCACGCCGGCCGGGCGAAGTGCATCAACCTCGGCCCCTGCATCATGGGTTGCGCCCAGGGCGCGAAGGGCTCGACGGACGTCACCTACTGGCCAGCGGCCGTGCGAGAGGGCGTCGAGGTCCGCACGCGTGCGCGGGTCCGCGAGATCACCGTCGACGAGGGCGGCCTGGCGAGCGGCGCCGTCTACATCGACGCCGAGGGCAACGAGGTCCACCAGCCTGCGGAGATCGTGATCGTGGCCTGCAACGGCGTGGGCACGCCGCGCCTGCTCTTGAATTCGCGCTCCGACCGCTTCCCGGACGGTCTCGCGAACTCCAGCGGTCTGGTGGGCAGGAATCTGATGTTCCACCCCTATGCGATGGTGACCGGTCTCTTCGAAGACGCGCTCGAGGGATACAAAGGACCCACGGGCTGCGGGATCCTGAGCCAGGAGTTCTACGAGACGGACCCCTCTCGTGGATTCGTTCGCGGCTATACCTTCGAGACCCTGCGTGGCATGGGGCCGGCCTCGACGGCGCTCTTCGGGATGTCCACAGGACGGATACCCTGGGGCGCCGGACACCACGCGGCCTACGAGAAGCTCTGGGATCGAACCGCAGGCATGGTGATCATCTGCGAGGATCTCCCGGAGGAGCACAACACCGTCACCCTCGACCCCGAGCTCGTCGACGCCGACGGAATCCCGGCACCGAAGATCGACTACACGCTCTCGGAGAACAGTCGGCGGATGCTCGATCACGCCGTGGCCCGGGGGAAGGAGCTGCTCGAGGCATGCGGTGCCGTCGACAGCTGGCACGAAGCGCCGCTGGCTCCAGCCGGCTGGCATCTCATGGGCACCGCGCGGATGGGAGCGGATCCGGCGCGCTCGGTGGTCGACCGCTTCGGCCGCGCCCACGACGTGAAGAACCTCTTCTTGGTCGACGGCAGCGTCTTCGTCACCTCGGCGGGCGTCAATCCCACGAACACGATCCAGGCCTTCTCGCTCTTCGTCGGCGACTACATCAAGAAGAATCTCGACAGCCTCTTCGACGAGTGAGCCCGTGGCTTCACTTGCCCCAGGCCGCCCGTCCGCCACCGCCCGTGGACCACAGCGGAGACATGGATGAGCACGACACAGCTGAGCCCCGAGCAGATGGAGATCCTCCGAGCCGTCCTGGACACGCTCCTCCCCCCTCGACCCGAGCATGCACTCGGCGGCGCGGGCGAGCTCGGCGGCGCGGAGACCGTGGCGACCAGGCTCGGCGAGGCGACGCCCGCCATCGGCGACGCGCTCGCGGCCCTCGACGCGCGCGCGCACGAGGCCGGTGGCTTCAGCGCGCTCGATGCCGAGGCGCGCGAGGCGTTGCTCAGGCAGGCAGACCCCGAGCTGCCCGGGCTGGTGTCGAGTCTCGTCTTCCACGGCTACGGCGCCTACTACGCCCATCCTCGGGTGCTCGACGTCATCGGCGTGCCCGGGCGCCCTCCGCATCCCGAAGGCTATCCGCTCGAGCAGCGGGGGCTCGAGCTCCTCGATGGCGTGCGCAGTCGCACCGACCTCTGCCGGGAGGTCTGAGTCGATGTCCCGGATCCCGCGCGCCGAGGAGATCGACGCGAGCTGGCTCGGCGCGCAGCTGCACGCCGCCGGTCACGTCGACGCCAGCGTGCGCGACTTCGAGTCCGTGCCGATCGGCACGGGCCAGATCGGCCGGTGCATTCGCTACACGCTCGACGTCGACGGCGACGACGCGGCACCGCGGACGCTCGTGGGCAAGTTCGCCTCCGACGATCCGACGAGTCGGCAGACCGGCGTGCAGCTCCGCAACTATCTCAAGGAGGTCCGCTTCTACCAGGAGCTGCAGCAGCGCCTGTCGATCTCCACGCCCCGTTGCTACTTCGCCGACATCGAGGGAGAGGGGCCCGAGTTCGCACTGCTCCTCGAGGATCTCGCCCCGGCCGAGCAGGGCGATCAGCTGAAGGGCACCACGCTGGAGATCGCCGAGGCCTCCGTTCGCGAGCTGGTGGGCCTGCACGCGCCGAGCTGGTGCGACGAGTCGCTGCGCGGCGTGGACTGGCTGGGCGAGCCGACCGAGCCGATGATCCAGCTCGGAAGGGCGCTCTACGGCGCGCAGCTCCCGGGCTTCCTCGCGCGCTATGGTGATCGGCTGGCCGCGGACGAGGCGGGCATCATCAGCGCCGTCGCGCAGTCGACGGACGCGCCCTTCACGCTCCTGCCGCACCCCTTCTCGCTGGTCCATGTCGACTACCGACTCGACAACCTGCTCATCGATACGGCGAAGTCCCCGCCGAGCATCCACACGGTGGACTGGCAGAGCATTACCCTGGGCAGCCCGCTCTCGGATGTCGCCTATTTCATGGGGGCGGGGCTCGTCCCCGAGGAGCGTCGCCGAGGTGAGGAGGAGATCGTCCGCGGCTATCACCGGGCGCTCGGCGAGGCCGGCATCGAGGACTACGACTGGGATGCGTGCTGGCGCGATTACCGCCGCGGCACGTTCTCGGGCTTCGCCGTCACGGTGGTGGCGTCGATGATGGTGGTGCAGACCGAGCGCGGCGACGAGATGTTCGTCACGATGGCCCGGCGCCATGCCCGCCACGCGCTCGACCTCGGCGCCGAGGAGTTCCTGGGCGCGGCGTGCTAGCCTCCGTCGTCTCCGCTCGGAGCGACGAGTCGCACCTCGAGACGCCGATTGGGCGCCTGGGCGCCTCGGCCTCCATCGGGTGGCACCAGCGGGCGGCTGCTCCCCACGCCCACCACCCTGAACTGACCGCCGTCGACGTGCCCCCTCGCCAGCAGCCAGTCCTGGACGGCGCTGGCCCGACGTCGCGAGAGCGCGAGCTGTGCCTCGGCGCTGCCCCCTGCATCCGTGTGCACGTCGATCACCACGCGCCGCTCGGGTCGCAGGCTCAGCAGCGCAGCGAGCCGCGCCAGCTGCAGCTCACCGCGCGCGCTCGGCTGAGAGCCACCCGGCTCGAAGAGCGCGTCGGTGGGCACGTGAACGCGGCGTTCGCCGGCTGCCTCGTAGAAGTCGGCGGGCACGCGATTGGCGTGTTCCAGCGAAATCAGGAAGAGATCCCGCGTCACGCGCCTGTGGTCGGGCGCCACCCAGCCGCCGGGCACCGAGGGGCTCGCGGCGGCACTTCGGGAGGCCTGGCTCGACGGCCCGCTGATCTGGCGTGCGCGCTCGGAGGGTGGTGCCGGCGAGGCGGCGGCGTCGGCGACGGATCCGTTCGATGGCTCAGCCGCCCGGAACCCATCCAGGGGCCCGGCGGGCTCGCGCGCCCCCCTGGCCGATCCTGAGCCCCCGTCACTGGACGGGCCGACGGGCGCCCGCGACCGCTCGACCGCGCCGGGCGCGGGCACTCGCATCTCCCCCTCGCCCGCCGGCAGACCACCGGGGCCGATGGGCGCGCGTGGCATGGCGGGCCAGCGTCCGCTCGAATCGGTGCGCGGCGCCGTACCGGGCCGCGGAATCGTCGTGGCGTCGGCCCCGGCCGACGCAGCGATCGATTCAGCAGCGGACGCCGCGACCGGCACGCACGCCGAGCCGCCGAGCTGCCCACACCAGCTGCAGCGCAGCGCGGTCCAGAGCAGCCCGGTGCAGACCAGCGCTGCGCGAGCGCGCACGAAGGCCGCCGCGATCACAGGGGCCGCGAAGAGCGTGAGCTCGCCGTCGATGGCGACGCGGCAACCCGTGGCCCACCAGCTCTCGAAGGCGAGACCGACGGCAGAGGCGTGCACGGCGACGATCAGCCCTCCCATCATCCGCTGCAGCCACGTCGTGCGAACCTGCAGCCGCCGGGTGATCGACCGGAGCAGGATCACACCCACGAGCGGCGCCGCCCAGACCAGGGCGGTCTCACGCCCGCACCTCCCGGCGATCAGCAGACCGAGCGCCGCCAGCAGGAGGGTGACGGCAACCCCCTTCAGGCGGGCATAGACCACGTGGGCGTCCGGGGCGATCACCTCCTGCGCGTGGCGCACCGGTCGGGGCGTGGCGGGGCGCAGATTCCGGGGCGGCGAGGGCTCGGAGTCTCGCGGCGCCTGGCGAATCGGCTCGACCGGCGCGATCGGGAGGGCCTCCAGATCGGTCGGCAGGAGGCTCGCGCAGAGCGCGCCGACGATGGTTCCGTAGGCGACGCCGTGCCGCTCGGCGGGGTGTCCGAGCTCGAAATGGTCGATGCGAACGTCGAAGAGGCGCCGCGGCTTCGCAGCGTGGCCCCCGTCGTCCGCTCCGAGGAAGACGCGCTCGATGCGCGCCTGTCGATGCTCGCGCAGTGCCCGGACCTCGGCGCCCTCGTCCGCGCAGCCGATCCGGTCGCTCGGCGGTGGACACGTCTCCGCGTCGAGGAGCCGCCCCGATCGGATCTCGATCTCGAAGTGCCGACCGGGCGCGTCCCCCGCCGCCCGGGCCACGCGGCGCCCCACGTAGACGCCTTCGAAGCGACCGCGCACCCAGCCGCCTCCGGTCCCCTCCAACTCGCTCCAGCCCGGCAAGCGCTACTCCCCGGGCGCAGCGCGGCGCAGCTCTGGGCTCGGCGCGCCCCCGGGCTTGCGCGCGCGCTCCGACGATCGGATGCGCTGTCTGGCTTCGCGGATCGCGGCCTGAGCCTGATGGTAGACGTCGACCCGGATCTCCTCGCCGGACTCCGTCTCGTAGATCTGCGCGTCGAGCTCGATGCCGGCCCGAGCGGTGGCGAGGCGCAGCTCGTTCTCCAGCAGATAGTCGTAGGCGCCTCGCCGCAGCATCATCTTGAAGAAGATCGGCCCGGTCTCGATGGCGAGCAGCAGCAGCAGGATCACCCAGGGAACGACGCCGCCGATCTCGTGCGAGATCTGGATGCGTTTCATCAGGCCATCGAGGTGCCGCGCCTGTTTGAGGTTGCTCTGCTTCGCGGCGTCCAGGCGATCGTCGATGGACTCGAGCTCGGCCTTCCAGCGGCTGATCTCCGTCAGGATCGACTGGCTCTTCGCCGTCTCCCGCGCACGATCGCGCTCCAGCTCGGCGACCATCTGATCGAGGGTGTCCCGCTTGTCTCGCCAGGCGGGGCCGCGGCCGGCCCGCCCGCTCCCCGTCCGTCCCTCGGCCTCGAGCTCGAGCAGCCGCCGCTGCTCGTTGATCTCGAGTCTCCGCTTCTCGAAGTAGCTCTCGCGCTCGTCGAGGCGATCCATCGCCGCAGCGAGCTTGCTGCGCAGCTCCGCCTTCTCGTTCTGGTGCATCTGCTCGGAGTGTTGGTTCAGCCGGGCGAGGTACTCCTGCTGCTCGAGCTCGAGCTGGGCATCGATCTCGGGCTTCAGGATGCGGATCTCGAGGGGCGCGGAGATCACCACGCCGATCAGGATGGCCATCACCAGGCGCGGCAGGGATTGCACGAGCTCCTGGAGCGTGATCCGCTCCGTGCCGTCGCCCTTGCCGGTGCTCGAGACGATGAAGCGATCGATGTTGAAGATCACCAGGCCCCAGACGGCACCGGCGAGCACCGCCATCACGACGGTGGGCAGGTGGATCTCCCGCGAGAGCGCGGTCCCGGTTCGCGGTTCGAAGACCGTGTAGAACGCGTAGGAGCCCGAGGCGAAGGCGAGGACGGCGGTCGCGAGCACCACTCCGCCCATGCCCTGGAACTTCACCGAATCGATCTGCGGACAGCGCGCCAGGATCGAGGCGTCGGCCCCGGCGCACGACCAGAGCAGTCGCGTCACGAAGCCCGGGCGCGGCCGAGCCGCGGGGCGCTGAGTCGGTCTCCCGCTGATCTCTCCCAAGACGATCCTCCTCGGGGCCACCCCGCAGCCGAGCGCAGGGCGGGCATGCTGCTCTTCATCGGCGGGTCTCGAGGCCACGTCGAGGACAAAGGGCGCCCTCACGCCCGGCTTCGAGTGCCGATCGAGCGCTCCGCCCAGGCGGCAAGCCGGCCCGGGCGACCGAAGACGCGCAGACCGGGCACCAAAGTGCTCGGCGCCGCAGGTCATTCTGGGCGCGACGTCCGGCGGCAGGGCGTTTGGCGCCCGCCGCGCAGGCCGGGGTGCAGCCGGCCCTGCCGGGTGCTTGAATCTTCCCCATGACCATCGACGCCCTCCGCACGCCCGACGAACGATTCGCCGTCCTCCCCGGCTTTCCCTTCACGCCGCACTACGTGGAGGACCTACCCGGATACGAGGGCCTCCGCATGCACTACGTCGACGAGGGTCCCGGCGATGCCGACGTGACCTTCCTCTGCCTCCATGGCGAGCCCACCTGGAGCTATCTCTATCGCAAGATGATCCCCGTCTTCACGGCGGCGGGACATCGCGTGCTGGCCCCGGACCACTTCGGCTTCGGCCGATCGGACAAGCCCACGAGAGAAGAGACCTACACCTTCGACTTCCATCGCGACGCCATGTTGCGCTTCGTCGAGTCCCTCGATCTACGCAACGTCTGCCTCGTCTGTCAGGACTGGGGTGGCATCATCGGCCTGAGCCTGCCGATGGAGATGCAGGATCGATTCACCCGCCTGCTCGTGATGAACACGGCGATCCCGATCGGCGAGTTCATCTCGGACGGCTTCATGGCCTGGAAGCGATTCGCGGGGCTCGTCCGCGACGTCCCGGTCGGCGGCCTGATCGGAAACGACGCCCTCGGCGCGATGAACCTCTTCGACGTCATCGCCTATGACGCCCCCTACCCCGACGACCGCTACAAGGCCGGCGTGCGACGATTTCCGCAGCTCGTGCCCGTGGAGCCGGAGATGGCCGGTGCGGAGCACGGCAAGCGGGCGCGCGCCTTCTTCTCCGGGACATGGGCCGGCGAGAGCTTCATGGCCGTGGGACTGCGCGACAACGTGCTCGGGGCACCGGTGATGGGTGAGCTGCAGAAGATGATCCGCGGCTGTCCAGATCCGCTCGAGGTGCCCGAAGCCGGCCATTTCGTCCAGGAGTACGGCGGGCCCATCGCGAAGGCGGCCCTCGAGCACTTCGGCCTCGCCTGAGCCGCGCGAGGCGTCCCGGCCTGCGGGGCAGGTCGATCGGGAGCGTCACTCTTCGCCGGAGCCCCATGTTAGAGTGGTCTCCGGTGCAGCGATGATCGAAGTCGACGGATTCCAGAAGCAGTACGCGGGCGGCATCGCGGTGGACGATCTCACCTTTCGTGTGACGAAGGGCGAGATCGTGGGGCTCGTCGGGCCCAACGGCGCAGGCAAGACGACCACCCTTCGCGCCATCGCCGGCATCCTGCCGCCCACCCGCGGACGCATCCGGGTGGCGGGCTACGACGTCGCTCGGGATCCGATCGAGGCGAAGAAGCGGCTCGCCTTCATTCCCGACGTGGCCCACCTCTTCGACGGGCTCACGGTCTGGGAGCACCTCGAGTTCGCTGCGCGCGTCTATGCGCCGCCGCACTGTCAGCCTCGCGCCGACGCGCTGCTCGAGCGATTCGAGCTCGACGGCTCCCGAGACAAGCTGGCCAGCGAGCTCTCCCTCGGAATGAGCCAGAAGGTGATGATCTGCGCGGCGCTGCTCCATGAGCCCGACGTCCTGCTGCTCGACGAGCCGCTGACCGGGCTCGATCCCCGCGGTATCCGAACCCTCTACGAAGCGCTCGAAGAACGCGCCGCTGCGGGCGCGGCGGTGATGCTGAGCACGCATCTGCTGGGTCAGATCGACGAGTTCTGCGATCGCTTCCTCATCGTGATGGGCGGCAGGCGGGTCCTCGAGGGCAGCCTCGAGGAGATCAAGGCGGGGCTCCCGAACATCGGCGGCGACGCCTCCCTGGAGGACGTCTTCTTTCATGCCACCGAGCAGGGCGGCGGATCGTCCGGGGAAGGCGCGCCGTGAGCCCCGCGCTCCGCTACCTCATCGAGCGGCGCATCCACGGCGGCATTCGCAAGCTCCGCCGGCGCTTCGAGGGCCCGAGCGGCAAGGCGCTGCTGCTCGCCGTCCTGGTGCTGGTCGGCGGACTCCTGGCATCGCAGATCCTCCTGGCACCCGATGCGCCCCGGTCCTATTCGGCTGAAGACGCGAGGCGCTGGGGACCGCCGGCGCTGCTGGTCTTCGCGCTGCTCGGCACGCGCGCGCAGCGCCTCTACTTCGGCCCGGCGGAGGAGCAGTGGCTCTTCCCGGCGCCGATCCCACGGCCCGAGCTGCTCGTCTACAACATCCTCTCGCGCCTGATGATCGCCGTGATGAGCGCCGCCTGGGGCGTGGTCTTCATGGCGCGCTTCGCGGGCACGCTGCTCGGCGCCTTCCTCGCGATCTTCTTCATGCTCGCGCTCAACCAGCTGATGAGTCAGCTGGTGGGGCCCGCCATGGCGCTGCTTCGCGAGCGAGGCCACCCACGACTCTCGATCGTGCTCATCCCCGCGCTCGCCGCACTCATCCTCGGACCGGCGTTCGTTTCAGTCTCGATCGCCGGCGACTGGTCTCGCGGCACGCTCGTCGCGCTCTCCCGGGTCGCGGACGCTCCGACCGTCCGCGCGGCGGGCTGGATCACGCGCCCGGTGGTCGAGATCTTCCTCGCAGACGACGCGGCGCTGGTGCTGGGCTGGAGCGTGGCGGCGGCCACCCTCCTCTGCCTCATCGCCTGCGCCGTGGTGCGCCTCGACGGGTCGGGCATCGATGCACTCTCCCGCGCCACGTCCGGTCGCGGTGGCGAGGGCCGCAGCGCCCGAGCCGGCAGACGGCACGCCGCCTCGGGGCGGGCGCGCAACCTGCGCATCCCGATTGCCCGCCTTCCCCGACTCTCCGGCGCGGGCCCCCTGGCCTGGCGCCAGATCCAGGAGATCGCGCGCACGCCCTCTCTCGCGCTGCGAGGCGGGCTCGGGCTCCTCGCCATCGCGCCGGTCTACATCGTCCGCGCCCTCGATCCCGGCGCGCAGCCCGCCCATCTCGCCTTCGCATTCCTGATCGCGCTCACCATCATCCTGCCGCTCATGGTCGACGGCGCCGACTTCCGGCGCGACCTCGATCGCATGGCCTCGATCCGGGCGCTGCCCATCTCCCCCCTCGCCGTCGCCGTAGGCCAGCTCGTTCCCACGGCGATGCTGCTCTGCTTCTGGATGTGGGTGGGGGCCGCGGTCATCACCAGCGTCACCGGGGGGCTCTCGAGCTCCTCTCTGCTGGTCCTGCTCTCGGTGGTGCCGCCCTTCGCCATCCTGACGTCGGCCATCGACAACCTGATCTTCCTGCTGGTCCCACATCGGCCGCGGACGAAGGATCCGGGCGAGTCGAGCTTCATGGGCAGGCTCACGCTGATCATGGTCTGCAAGCTGCTGACGATCTTTGCCGTCCTCTTCACGTGCTACTTCGTCACGATCTTCGCCTTCAGGATCATCGAGCCGACGCCGCTGAGGACTGGCGTGGTGATCTTCCAGGCGCTCGCCATCACCTGCGTGCCGGTCGTCCTCGCGGTCTCCCGGGCCTTCGCCCGCTTCGACGTCACGCAGGAGGTGCCCGAGTAGAGCGACCCCACTGCGTGCCCCGCTCCTCCTTCAGCGACACTGGAAATTCAGCCGGGCATGCCTGCTAGGATCAGCTTCTGGCCGCCCAGGTCGCGAGGAGCCCCGCTTTGGATTTCGACGTAGGAACATTGATGGACGAAGCCATGCAGGCCTCTGGCCTCTCGGACTTCGGCCCCGACGACTTCCGCCAGCCCCTCGCGGTGCTCTGCGACACCTACGAGCGCAGCCCCTTCGACGAGAAGGGCCGCAAGCGCAACCGGGGTCGGGTCATCCAGCTGCTCGGCACGCGGCTGCGCATGCACGAAGCCCTGAAGAGGCACCCGGAGATCCTGGAGGAGGAGATCGTGGCGCCGATGGTGCTGACAGGCCTGCCCCGATCGGGCACCTCGGCACAGTTCAACCTGCTGGCGATGGATCCCGACGCCCGCCCCCTCCTGCTCTGGGAGAGTCAGTTCCCCGATCCGCCGGAAGGGGCGAAGCCCGGCGATCCGGATCCGCGCTATCAGCTCGTGAAGGCGCACTTCGAATCGGCCAAGGTCAAGAACCCCGAGTTCACGAAGATCCACGATGCCAGCGCCGATACACCCGAGGAGTGCGTGCTCATCCACGCCTTGAGCTTCAATGGCGTACACGTCGGCGTCGAGCCCATGCTCGAGCCCTACGCGTCGTGGTACCGGGAACAGGATCTCTCGGCCATGTACGACTACTACAAGGTGACGCTGCAGATGCTCAACTGGCAGCGTCCGGGCAAGCGCTGGCTCCTCAAGGCCCCCGCGCACATGTGGGCCATCGACGAGCTGATCGCGGCCTTTCCCGACGTCTGCATCGTCTGGAGCCATCGCAACCCCCTCGCGTGCATCGCCTCCATCTGCAGCATGACCTACGCGATTCCGAATGGCGCGCTCCGGATCGAGAAGACGACGCTCGGGCCGATCGTGATGGACTTCTACGCCACCTCGCTCGAGCGCGGCCTCCAGATGCGCGACCGGGCCGAGGCCGAGCGCTTCGTAGACGTCTCCCACGACGAGTTCGTCGCCGACTCGATGGGTGTGGCCCGGCGCATCTACGATCACTTCGGCATCGCCTTCACGCCCGAGGTCGAGTCCCTCATGCAGACACACATCGACGAGAACCCGAAGGACAAGCACGGCAAGCACGAGTACGCCCTCGAGGAGTGGGGGCTGTCCGCAGACGAAGTGCGAGAGCGATTCAAGCCCTACACCGAGCGCTTCGGCATCGAGACCTGAGCCTGCGCTCCCGAGGATCGGCCATGGCGATCGAAGTCGGCTTCTACGCGACGCTCCGGCCGCTGGTGGGCGGCCGCAGCGTTGAGGTCGACCTGCCCGGCGAAGCCACGGTGCAGATGCTGATCGACCACCTGGTCGAACGCTTCCCCGGCCTCCGCGCCGCGATCCTCGACGACGAGGGGCGCCTCTCTCGCAAGGTCCACGTCTTCCTCGACGGCCGGGGCGTCATCTACCTGGAGCGGGGCCTGGCGACCCCCATCTCGAGCGCCCGCAAGATCGACGTCTTCCCGGCCATCGCCGGCGGCTGAACGCAGGCTCGCGAGACCGCTCTCGACTCAGAGGATGTCCAGGGACTGCAGCTTGGACTTCGGCACGACCCCATCCTCCCAGCCCCGCACGGCGTAGTACTCGGCGAGCATCCGATCGAGCTCGCAGACGTGTCCCTCCGAGCCGGGGCTCGGCGAGGGCTCCCGGGTGAAGCGATCGGGCAGCGTATCCGAGCCTGGACCGAAGCCGGCGAGGTTGTTGTAGTAGCGCTCCAGATTGTAGATGCGCTCGCCCGCCTCCATCACGTCGTCGGCGCTGAACGCCACGCCCATCCCGGCGGCGTACTGCTCCGCGTACTCGTCCGCGCCATACGCAAAGGCGCTGAACTTGCACAGATCCATGCTGTCCGAGAATGCCGCCAGATCCTGGAAGGTCTTCACCAGCTCGCCCTTGCCCCGCCACTCGAGCGGATCGGTCTGGATCGGCACCACGTGCAGCTCACTGGCGGCCACGTAACCGCGAAGGTGGCAGGCGCCTCGATTGCTCGTGGCATAGCCCAGGCCCATGCCCTTCATGCCGCGGGGCTCGTAGGCGGGAACCGCCTGCCCCTTCACCGCCATCGCGATCTCCGGGTGACCGAAGTGGAGGGCCGCGGCTGCGGCTCCGCCTGCCAGGGCCTGCCCGATGCCCTCGGCCAGCGCGATCTTGTCCGTGAGCGCCACCATGGCGGCCTCGTCTCCCCACTCCAGCCCGGGCTCGCCCTCGCGGAGCCATCCCTTCTCGCTCGCCTCCATGTAGGCGGAGAAGACGTTGCCCAGCTCGATCGGATCCATCCCGTGGTCGTTGCACTGATCGATCAGCTTCGCGATGGCGCGGATGTCCCCGTTGTCGCAGTTCGCGCCGAGCGACCAGGCGGGCTCGTACTCGACGCTCTCCATCTTCAGGCCCGCGTAGGGGCCGTCCTTCACCTCCACCTCCTTCTTGCAGGCCACGGGGCATGCGTGACAGGTGGGATTGCTCGAGAGCAGCTCATCGACGACGTGCTCGCCGGAGATGCCCTCGGCGCGCTCTCCGAAGGTGGTGAGCTGGCTGTTGCGCGTCCCCAGTGCGCCGATGCTGCTGGTGATGTTCATCAGCACGTTCGTGCCGTAGACCGAGAGGCCGCCCTTCTTCGGGCTGGTGATGTTCCCCTCGTCCCGGATGCCGTCGAGTGCCCGTCGACGTGCCTGCTTCCAGGCCTCGCCGTCCGCCACCTCACTGCCCTGCCGACCCGCTTTGATGACGATGGCCTTCAGGTTCTTGCTCCCGCCGACCGCGCCGGTGCCACCGCGTCCGAAGGCGCGGTCGTCCTCGTTGACCCAGGCGGCATAGCGGACGAGGTTCTCACCGGCCGGGCCGATGGCGTTGACCGAGAGGTCCTTCTCGCCGTGGCGCTCCCGAAGGATCTGCACCGTCTCGTGGATCCCCCGGCCCCACAGATCGGCGGCGTCCTCGATCCGGATCTCGCCATGCTCGATGAGGAGGTAGACCGGCGCATCTGCCCGCCCCTCGACCACCAGTCCATCGAATCCCGCCCATCGAAGTCGCGCCGCCGACCAGCCGCCCTGATGACTGTCGGTGACGGTACCCGTGAGGGGCGACTTGGTCACCGCCGCCCAGCGCCCGCTCATGTTGGCCTCACTTCCGGTGAGCGGCCCGTTCATGAAGCAGAGGATGTTTTCCGGAGAGAGCGCATCCACCTGGGGTCCGTTCTCGAGGACGTAGCGAACGCCGAGACCGCGTCCGCCGATGAACTTCTGCACCCATTCGGGCGGAGCCGGCTGCAGGCGAACACGCCTCGCGGACAGGTCGACGTGGGCCATCCGTGTGCCGAAGGAATCGAGTCTCATGGTGTGGGCCTCCCGATCTCGAGTCGCGCCGACCCGCTCCGCGTGGGCCCGCGCGACGTGGCATTCGTACCCACCATCATACACCCGCAGGCATGGCGACCAGCTATTTCGAGGGATGCCGGGAGAAGTCATCCGGCGGCTATGCGATCATCGGCTCGACCTGGAGAGACGCATTGAGGCCGCCTTCCGACACGATGAACGTTCTCGTGACCGGCGCCACGGGATTCACCGGCTGGCACGTGGCCCGACACCTGCGCGCCCAGGGGCATCGCGTCCGCGCGCTGGTCCGCAGCACCGAGAAGGCGGAGCACCTGCTCGCTCCCCTGGGCGTCGCACATGCGGATCTGGTCCAGGGCGACATGACCGATCGAGGGGCCGTTTCGAAGGCGCTCGACGGCTGTGATCGGGTGGTGCACGCCGCCGCCACCGTATCGGTCCAGGCAGGCGCCGACCATGCGGCCTTCGAGGCGAACGTCACGGGCACGCGCAACGTGATCGGTGGCGCGTGCGAGCGGGGTGGCATGCACTGCGTCTTCGTATCGAGTCTGACGGCCATCTTCGACCCGAAGCGCGAAGCGATCTCGGCCGACTCGCCTCTCGTCACGAGCAGCTCCCGCTACGGCGAGTCGAAGGCCCGCTCGGATGCCCTCGTTCGCGAGCTCGTGAGCGGCGGCGCGCCGATCGCCACCATCTATCCCAGCGCGATCCTCGGACCCGACGATCCCGGCCGCAGCGAGTCCATGAGCGCCTTTCGCGGCTTCGTCCGCACCATGCTCGATACGGCGGGGGGCACGCAGTTCGTCGACGCCCGCGACCTGGCGATGCTGATCGAGGCACTGCTCGGTGCACGATATCGCGGCGGCGTCGTGGCGGCCGGTCCCTACTTCGCCTGGCCCGAGCTGATCGATCTGGTCGAGGAGGTGACCGGCGCGAAGGTCGGCCGCATCCGGGCCCCGGCCGGACTGCTCCGCCTGGTCGGCGGGCTCTCCGACATCGTCAGCCGGCTCAGTGGGCGCAGCCTGCCAATGAGCCGCGAGGCGATGGAGATCGCCACGCGCTGGAAGGCCATCCCCGACTCATCCGCGCTGGAGCCGCTGGGCATCCGTTGGCGGCCGCCCCAGCAGACGCTCGCGGACGTGTACCGGTTCTTCGTCGAGACGGGCGGCCTGCCCGCCAGCGCCGTTCCGAGGATCGCGGTCGCTTCCGGGGAGTGAGGGGCAGGGACCGAGTCATTCGGGTACGACGCTCGCACCCGGCGTCGTGGCCATGCCGACTCAGGGTGATCACCCTACGCAATCTTCTCGGGATCGTCTTCGCGCACCCGCTCACACCGGGCCGAGATCGAAGGCGCGCCCTTCCTCGCAGAGCCCTCCTCTCATGACGGACCGTGACGGAGCACGCTGTACCTCGGGCGGCACAAGCGGGCGACTCCCTCCCCGCAGCGGCGGGTTTTCCCTCCCAAGCTCGGGCCATCGAGTCGATTCCTTCGTGATGAACACGGATCGGGTCCGATGACGGACGCGCGGATTGGACAGGCCAACGCCTGCGCGCCTATTGTAGAGCTTCAGTTCCCGTGAATTCGGGCCGAACGAAGGAAGCCACGGGCGCAGCACCCGCTCCGCACGCGCGATGAGCGAGTTCGAGCGGGCGTCGAAGCCCGAGTCAGACTTCATGTGGGCGCTCCGGGCGACCGGAGCGCACCGATCCAGGATGGAGGAATCTGCGGTGAGCATTCGCGTGGGGATCAGCGGCTTCGGGCGCATGGGCCGCAATCTCTTTCGCGCGCTCTATACGGAGCGCGACATCGAAGTCGTAGCCATCAACGACATCGCCGAGCCCAAGTCCCTCGAGTACCTGCTGCGCTACGACTCGTTGCACGGTGGATTTCCCGAGCCGGTGCACTGCATGGACGGGTACCTCTACGCCAACGGAAGGCGCATTCCCCTGCTCCAGGAAGAGGGGCCCGGCGCACCGTGGTACGACTACGGCGTGGACGTCGTGGTGGAGGCGACGAGCCGCTACCGGAAGCGTGCGGAGCTCGAGCGCCACCTCGAGTCCGGCGCCGATCGGGTCATCCTCACGACTCCGCCCGTCGACGAGCTCGACGCCATCCACATCAAGGGCGTCACTGGTGAGCTGGCCCGCTCTCACCGACTGATCGCGGCCGGCTCGTCGACCTCGGGAGCGGTCGCCATCATGCTCGCGGTGCTCGATCGGGCCTTCGGGGTGGAGGAGGCCTTCATGACCTCCGTGCACGCCTACACCACGGAGCAGAGCCTCATCGACGTCCCCACCGGCAACGACCTCCGGCTCTCCCGGGCCGCGGTGGAGAACATCGTACCGGTCCAGACCTGGTGCGACTACGCGATCCCGAAGCTCTTCCCGAAGCTGGAAGGCCGCTTCCACGCCCTCAAGCTCAACGTTCCCGTGCCGGACAGCTCCTGTGTCGATCTCGTGGCCACGCTCGCCCAGGACGTGCAGCCCGACGAGATCAACGCCGTCTTCAAGAGCGCCTCGCACAGCACCATGGACGGAGTGCTCGAGTGGACGGACGAGCCCATCGTCTCCTCGGACGTCTCCGATTCGCCCGCCTCCTGCGTCTTCGACTCGCTCGCGACCATGGTGGTCGATGGTCGCATGACCAAGACGCTGGGCTGGTACTCACAGGGCGGAGGGCTCGCCCACCGCATCGTCGATCTGATCCGTCAACTGGGGCCCATTCAATGATGAAGATCGCAATCAACGGCTTTGGCAGGATCGGCCGCAGCGTCTACCGGATCCTGTCGCAGCGCGAGGACATGGACGTGGTCGCCATCAACGACCTCGCGCCCAGCGAGCCCCTCGCCTATCTCCTGAAGTTCGACACCGTGATGGGGGTCTTCGACCAGGAGGTGTCGCTCGAGGGTGACACCCTGGTCGCGGGTCGCCAACGCAGTCGGCTGGTCGCCGAGCGATCGCCCGCGGACCTGCCCTGGGGCGAGCTCGGGGTCGACGTGGTGGTCGAGTCGACCGGGCGCTTCAGGAAGCGCTCACAGCTCGAAGACCACCTCAAGGCGGGTGCGCGAAAGGTCGTGCTCACGGTCCCCTCCAAGGACCCCGTGGACGCCACCGTGGTGCTCGGCGTCAACGACGATCAGATCACCCCGGACGCGCGCATCGTCTCCAACGCGTCGTGCACCACCAACTGCCTGGCGCCGGTCGCCAAGGTGTTGAGCGACCAGTTCGGCATCGAGCGCGGCGTGATGACGACGGTGCATGCCTACACCAACGACCAGCGGCTCGCCGATTGGTCCCATCAGGACCTGCGAAGATCACGCGCCGCCGGCGAGAACACCATCCCGACGACCACCGGCGCCGCCCGGGCCGTCGGCGAGGTGCTTCCGGAGCTCCGCGGGCGCCTGGACGGCATGGCCATGCGCGGCCCGGTACCCGTCGGCTCCATCGTCGACCTCGTGGTCAGGCTCGAGAAGGCGGCGGATCGGGAGACGATCAACGCCGCCATGCGCGAGGCCGCGGAGGGGCCGCTCAGCGGGATCCTGCAGTACAACGAGGAAGCCCTGGTCTCCATCGATATCGTGGGTAATCCGCACTCGTGCATCTTCGACGCACCGTTGACCCGCACGTCCGGCAATACCGTGAAGGTGCTGACCTGGTACGACAACGAGTGGGGCTACTCCAACCGCGTGGTGGATCTGCTCGGACGCATGGGCTAGACCGCCGGGCGGTACGGCTGAGCGCCGATGCTCCCCCTCCCCCCGCTCGAGGCCGCCGTGGCGCTGTTGATCGTCGCCACCGGAGCCTTCGTGCAGGCTTCGGTGGGCTTCGGCAGCGCGCTGATCGCGAGTCCGCTGCTGCTCCTGATCGACGCGCGCTTCGCACCGGGACCGATGATCACCGCGAACCTCCTGCTCACGCTGCTGGTCGCGCGGCGCGAGTGGGGCGACGTGGATTGGGGCGGCCTCGGCTTCATGCTCACCGGGCGCGTCACGGGAACCGTCCCCGCGATCCTGCTCCTCGGCATCGCGTCGGCCGCCACCTTCGACGCGATCTTCGGCGTGCTGGTGCTGACTGCCGTCGCGCTCTCCTTCGCCTCCGGGAGCCCGCGGATCACGCGGCCGCTGCTGCTCGGCGCTGGCGTGGCCTCCGGCTTCATGGGCACGCTCTCGTCCATCGGTGGCCCGCCCCTCGCGCTGGCGTACCAGAGCTCGCATGCGCCGCGCTTTCGCGCCACGCTGGCCATGCAGCTGCTCTTCGGGGGCACGATATCGATCGCCGCGCTCTGGCTCTCGGGCCACTTCGACGAGGAGAAGCTGCGCCTCTCGCTCCTGCTCATGCCCGGGATCGCGGCCGGCTTCGGGCTCTCGCGCTTCGGTGTGCACTGGCTTCGGGGTCGCAGTCTACGGCCGGCGGTGCTGGGTCTCGCGAGCCTCGCCGCGCTGGTGGTGCTCGGACGAGCGATCCGGCCGGCGCTGGGCTTCTGAATCTCAACCCGCGTGCGGCGACGACTGCTCCGCCTCGATCCACTGCGGCCGGAAGAAGGTGATCAGGATCACCGACGAGACCCCGAGATAGAGGCCCGTGCGCGCGATCTGCAGGAGTGCGGCCCACGCCTCGTGGCCCGAGGCGCGCAGCACGCCCGCCAGCACGGCGAGGGCCGTGATCCCGACGAACCAGCTCGAGGCCAGCGTCCAGAGCATGAAGCGGCGGCATGCGCCGAGGCTCGTCAGTCCGAGCGCATGGCGCTTCCTCGCCTCACGCCACTCGAGATGGCTCTCGACCGCTCCCCAGAGCAGGGGAAGGCCCACGCCCATCTGGTTGAGGTGTGCTCCCGGCAGTGCGTCGTCGTACGCGAAGGGGTCGGGCTGAGTGAGCAGATCCCAGGTGGTCGACGAAGCCAGCACGGCGATGCAGATGGAGTAGAGGGTCGCACCGAGCATCCCCTTCGGCCGGAAGGCCTTCCACACGAAGGCAGCGAGCAATCCCATGCCGGTATGCATGATGACCTCGCCCGGGAAGTAGAGGGCCACCGCAACCCGCCCGGGCGCCATGCCCTGCCCGGCCGTGATCATCACCAGACCGAGACCGCCGACCGAGATGGCAGCCAGCGCAAGCGCGTGGATGCCGAGCTTCGGCTGGCGCCGAACCTCCCCGACCAGCACGGCACCGACGAGCAGGCCGACCACGCCGAAGACCACCTGGCCCGCCAGAATCGCGGGGCCCGCCCACTCGATCAAGCTCTCCTCGGTCAAGCTCTCCTCTCCCCGATCGAGTTCTCCTCCCCCGATCAAGCCCTGGGAGCGGATCGGAGGGCCGGGGCCCTTCCTTGAGGACCTCGGCGAAGGCCGGCGGCGGATCGGGGGACGGGAGCTACGCTCTCCGGTGGCCGCGCCCCACTCAGAGAGGAGGATCAGCCATGGGCCGTCTCGTCCTGACCGCCTGGTCGTATACGCTGCTCCTCTCATACGCCGCGCTCGGGGGCTACCTGGGCAAGGTGGCCGAGGGCTATGACCTGCAAGGCGTCTCGCCCCTGCCCTGGATGGCGACGGGCGTAGCCGTACTGATCAGCGTCGCCCTCACCTTCCGCTGGGCACTCCGAGCCAAGAGCCCGGCGAGCGCCTCGGAGGAATCCGAGGAGGCCGGGCCGCGGCGCCGATTCCTGCTCGGCGTGGCCGCGGCCGGTGGCGGGACGCTGGCCACCGGCGCCATCGCCGTGGCGCGCAACTTCGGCTGGTACCAGACCACGGGCAAGCACATCTTCCTGGTGAAGCCCCCCTACGCGGCCGAGCGCGCGAAGCCCGAATGGGCCGGCGCGCAGGTGGCGAGCTACCGACGCCTCGGGCGAACCGACGTGCGCGTCTCGGACATCTCCATCGGAAGCGGCGCGGGCACCGGCGGGCGGCAGACCGCGGATGTCGTCCGCGAGGCCATCGAACGCGGCATCAACTACTTCGACACGGCGCCGGACTACGCGGCCACAGACTCGGAGATGCGCTTCGGTGAGGCCATGGCGGGCGTTCGTGACGAGGGCTTCCTCGCGACGAAGTTCTGCTCGCCGCAAGGACACCTCGGTCCGGGGACCTCCGTCGAGGCATACATGGAGGCCGTCAACGGCTCGCTGCGGCGCCTGCGCACGGATCGGGTCGACCTGGTGCACATCCACTCGTGCGATTCGGTGGATCGGCTGCTCGACGAGAACGTGCATGAGGCATTCGATCGCCTGAAGGATCAGGGAAAGGCCCGCTTCCTCGGTGTCTCCACCCACACGCCGGATCTCGAGACGGTGGCCAGCGCCGCCATCGAGAGCGATCGCTTCGACGTGCTGATGCTCGCCTACCACCACGGCGCATGGCCCAACATCGGTGAGATCATCGATCGCGCGTCCGCCAGGGACATTGGCGTCGTCGCGATGAAGACCCTGCGCGGCGCCAAGCATCGAGGCATTCCCTTCACTGGCACCGAGCGCGACTCCTACACACAGGCCGCCTTCAAATGGGTGCTCTCCAATCCGAGCGTGTCGTGTCTGGTGATCTCACTCTGGGAGCGCGCGCAGCTCGACGAGTTCCTCTACGCCTCGGGCAAGGTCCCGACCCGCGAGGATCTCGCGATCCTCGAGCGGTATCGGGCGCTCACTCGTGGCAGCCACTGCCTGCCACACTGCGGGGCCTGCCTCGACCATTGCCCGGAGGGCGTCCCGATCCACGACGTACTTCGCCAACGCATGTATTTCGAGGACTACGGGGCGGAGAAGGAGGCGATGCGCGGCTACGCGGCCCTCGAAGTCCGCGCGGACGCCTGCGCGAGCTGCGCGGCGCCCTGCGCCGGCAGCTGCCCGCACGACATCGACATCCCCGAGCGGACGCGCGAGGCGCATCGCCTGCTGACGCCCGCCTGATCCTCCGCTCTGCCCCGAATCCCCGCTACCCTGTCGTCGGGGGTGGGGGGCGTCGTCCAGCAGGCGGAGAGATCCGCGTCAGAAGAAAGGATGCCGCCATGAGCGGAGAGGCCGAGCGTGAATTCGACGTAGTCGTCATGGGGGCCACCGGCTTCACGGGGCGCCTCGTGGCCGAGTACCTGCTCGGGCACTATCGGACCGGCAGTAGCCTGCGCTGGGCGCTGGCCGGCCGCAACGAAGCGCGGCTCGAGGACGTTCGTCACGAGATCTGCGAGCCCGCAGGCGTCGAGGAGGACTCGCTCCCGCTCATCGTCGCCGACAGCAACGACGCCGCCTCGCTCGAGGCCATGGCCGCGCGCACGAAGGTCGTCTGCACCACCGTCGGCCCCTATGCGAAGTACGGCGAGGCCCTGGTGGCCGCGTGCGCGAAGCTCGGCACCGACTACTGCGATCTCACCGGTGAGCTGCAGTGGATGCGCCGCATGATCGACCGCTACCAGGACGAGGCGAAGCGCAGTGGAGCCCGGATCGTCCACGCAAGCGGATTCGACTCGATTCCCTCGGATCTTGGCGTCTTCTTCATGCAGCGGGAGATGCAGAAGCGCCACGAGGTGCCCTGCAGTCGCGTGCGCTACCGGGTCGACGGCTTCGAGGGCGGCATCTCGGGCGGCACGGCGGCGAGCATGGTCGCGATGATGGAGGAGGCCGGGCGCGACCCTTCGGTGCGCAAGATCCTGGCCGATCCCTACGCGATCTGCCCCGATCAACGCGGGCCGGATGAGGGAGACCAGGTCCTTCCCGCCTACGACGACGTGCTGGACCAGTGGACCGGCCCCTTCGTGATGCAGGCCTGCAACACGCGCATCGTGCGCCGCAGCAACGCCCTCCAGGACTTCGCGTACGGAAAGGACTTCCGCTACGACGAGGCGATCCTCACGGGAGCCGGGCCCACCGGCTTCGCCAAGGCGTCGGCCCTGGCCGCGGGCACGGGTGCGGCCATGACGGCCTTCGCCATCGGGCCGATCCGCCGCCTGCTCTCGGGCCGACTCCCGGAGCCGGGCACGGGCCCGAGCCCGAAGGCGAGGGAGCGGGGCTACTACGACATCGTGCTGGTGGGCGAGCATCCCAGCGACCCGAACAAGAGCCTGCGCGGCCACATCCATGGCGATCGCGATCCCGGCTACGGGTCCACCTCCAAGATGCTCGGTGAGGCCGCGGTCTGCCTCGCGCTCGATCCGCCCACCACCGCGGGCGGCTTCTGGACACCGGCCTCCTGCATGGGCGAGGCGCTCCTCGAGCGCCTGGGCAAGAGCGCGGGCGTCAGCTTCACCCTCGTAGACGGAGACGCATGAAGACGCTGATCGAGGGCTACCGGGTCTTTCCCGGTGACCACTGCGGAAGCTCCGCCATGCGAGGCCTGCTCTACCACTATCACGGACTGGAGCTGCCGGAGCCCGTGATCTTCGGCCTGGGGGCGGGCCTGGACAGCCTCTTCCTGTCGCTGCCAGAGATGAAGCCCGCGTCGGCGATCTTCGGACGGACCGGGACCATGGAGGTCGACCTCACGACACATCTGGATGTCGAATACGACGAGCAGCCGGAGCCCGACGACGCGAAGGCGTGGGAGGACGTCCGTCGGGAGGTGCTCGCTGGCCGCCCCACGATGCTGAGCGGCGACATCCTCTATCTCGACCATCGCGAGTTCAGGGTCAACTTCCCGGCCCATCGCTTCGTGCTCCTGGGATTCGATGACGAGCGCGAGAAGGTGCTGATCGCGGACCGGCTCCGCGAGGACATCGAGGAGTGTTCCTATTCGGCCCTGGCCGAGAGCCGGAATCCACCCGTCGGCCTCTCCACGACCAACCTCTGGGGCCGCTTCGGTGACACGCCGGCGCGGCGCGGGTTCGACCTGGTCGCCGCCAGCCGGAGGGCCATCGCCCGCTGCGCCCGGCGGATGCTCGGCGACGAGTCAGGGGGCCCGATGCGAGAGCGCAGTGACGGCGAGGTGGCTACGGGGATCGAGGGGACCCGCCGCTTCGCGGCGGCCCTCGACGAGTGGCGCGTTCGGCCCGACGCCGCGGAGCTCGCCGGCTACAACTCCAGCGTCATCGAACGCTTCGGCAACGGCGGGGGCAACTTCCGCCGGCTCTACTCGGGCTTCCTGACCTGGGCACGCGAGCAGGATCCGGCGGGCGTACCCGCCGCTGCGCCCGAGCTGGCGACACGCTCGGCGGATGCATGGACGGCGCTCTCAGGGCAGCTCTGGGAGGCGCGCGAGGACGCCGCGGCCTGGACCCACGCCGCCAGGCTCGCCCACGAGATCGCGACGCTCGAAGCGGAGCTCTTCGAACGCCTGGGCGAGGCCACTCCAGCCCACTGAGACCTGGACACGGCCCGGTTCCTTCCTGGCTCAACGACCCGCCCGCCCTGCACGGCGGGCCCGCGTGCCATCGTCAGGTGCGACGCCTAGACTCGACGGGCGCTCAGAGAAGACCCGCCGCCAAGGAGAGCCCCGTGCAACTCGCCTTCACTCCAGAGCAGGAGCAGTTTCGCCAGGAGCTCCGCGACTACTTCGAGAACATGATGACCGACGAGCTCGTGCGCGAGCTCCGCGACACCGACGAGGGCGGTGGCCCGCTCTTCCGCGAGGCCATGAGGCAGATGGGCCGCGACGGACTGCTGGGCGTGGGCTGGCCCACGGAGTACGGCGGGCAGGGTCGGACGCCCATCGAGCAGTTCATCTTCGCCGACGAGATCCAGGCCGTGGGCTTCCCCCTGCCCTTCCTCACCCTGAACACCGTCGGCCCGACCCTCATGCGCCACGGCAACGAAGAGCAGCGCAAGGCGATCCTCCCGCGCATCCTCGCCGGCGAGGTCTTCTTCGCCATCGGCTACTCCGAGCCCGGCGCCGGAACCGACCTTGCCTCCCTCCAGACCTCGGCCACGCGAGAAGGCGACGAGTGGGTGATCAACGGCCAGAAGATGTGGACCAGCCTCGCCGGCTACGCGGACTACATCTGGCTGGCCGCCCGCACGGACCCCGGGACGAGCAAGCACCGAGGCCTCTCGATCTTCCTGGTGCCCACGGACAGCGAGGGCTACTCGCGCCAACGCATCGACACCGTGGGCGGCGTATCCACCAACGCGACCTTCTATGACAACGTCCGCGTCCCTCACGAGAATCTGATCGGCGGCGAGAACAACGGATGGGGTCTGATCACAGGACAGCTCAATCACGAGCGCATCTCGCTGATGACCGTGGGCCGGATCCAGGTCAATCTGCGCGAGGTCACCGACTGGGCCCGCGAGACGAAGGTGAACGGCCAACGCGTGATCGACAGCGGCTGGGTGCAGCAGAATCTGGCCCGGGTCTACTCGAAGGTGCAGGCGCTGCGGCTGATGAACTGGAAGCAGGCCTGGTCCGCGCAGCACGGTCAGCCCCACCTCGCAGACGCCTCGGCGATCAAGGTCTTTGGCAGCGAGCTCAACATCGAGGCGTACCGGGCGCTGATGGAGGTGATGAGCAGTCGCGCCATCGTCGGCGCCGATAGCCCCGGCGACGTGCTGCGCGGGAAGATCGAGTCGAGCTACCGCAACGCCTTGATCCTCACCTTCGGCGGCGGCACCAACGAGGTGCAGCGAGACTTCATCGC
>CAZQMY010000033.1:0-27092 GCA_964594405.1 uncultured Spirochaetaceae bacterium
GGACATCCTCTTCCGAAGCGTGCTCGAGACCTGGCGCAGCCGCTTCGACCTCGACGTCGCGATCACGGTGGACACCGCGAGCCGGGGCTGGGCGAGCAACGTCGGCGCCGTGACCGAGCTCATTCCGCGCGCGGTCTTCGAGCCATCGAACACCGAGGCCTTCGTGTGCGGACCGGAGATCATGATGCGCTTCTGCGCACAGGATCTGCGCGATCGCGGTGTGTCGCCCGGCGCCATCCACGTTTCGATGGAGCGGAACATGAGCTGCGCCGTCGGCCTCTGTGGACACTGCCAATGGGGTGCCGACTTCGTGTGCAAGGATGGTCCCGTGTTCACCTACGACCGCATCGCCACGCGGCTGACGGTCCGGGAGCGATAGTCGATGGCCGAGTCCGCCCCCGCGCAGAAGCCCAGGATCGCCGTCTGGAAGTTCGCGTCGTGCGACGGCTGCCAGCTGAGTCTCCTCGATTGTGAGGACGAGCTGCTGCCCATCGCCGACACCGTAGAGATCGCACACTTCCTCGAAGCGTCGCGAGTCGTCGTCCCCGGCCCCTACGACGTCTCGCTGGTGGAGGGCTCGATCACCACCGCGAGAGACGTCGAGCGCATCCGCGCGGTGCGCGAGCAATCGAAGGTCCTCGTCACCATCGGGGCCTGCGCTTCGGCCGGCGGGATCCAGGCGCTCAAGAACTTCGCACGGGTCGAGGACTACCTGAGCGTCGTGTACGCGACGCCCGAGTACGTCGAGACGCTGGCCACGTCCGAGCCCATCTCGGCCCACGTGAAGGTCGACTTCGAGCTCCAGGGCTGCCCGATCGACAAGGGTATGCTGCTCGATCTGCTGCTCGCGCTGGTCCGCGGTCAGACGCCTCGCGTCGTTCGGCACAGCGTCTGCGTAGAGTGCAAGCGCGCAGGCCGCGTCTGCGTGATGGTGGCGAAGGGCACGCCCTGCCTCGGCCCCGTCACCCAGGCGGGCTGCGGAGCGCTCTGTCCGGGCTGGGATCGGGGCTGCTTCGGGTGCTTCGGTCCCGCCCGCGACGCGAACCCGGCGAGCCTGGACGCATGGCTGGCCGAGCGAGGGGCCGACGCACGCAGCCGCGGCCGCCTCTTCTCGACCTTCTACGCCAATGCGCCGGCGTTCCGGGAGCGGCATGCCCAGGAAGAAAGGGGCGCGACGGGGCAAGCGGAGGAAGGGGCGGAAGAAGAGGCGGAGGAGACGAGGCGATGACCGAGCGAAGGCGAATCCAGGTCGACGCCCTCGCCCGAGTCGAGGGCGAGGGGGCGATGTCCGTGGTCCTCGACGGTGAGCGGGTCGAAGACGTCAAGCTGCGCATCTACGAGCCGCCGCGCTTCTTCGAAGCCTTCCTGCGCGGACGCGACTACACCGAGGCGCCGGACATCACCGCGCGCATCTGTGGCATCTGCCCCGTCGCCTATCAGATGAGCGCTGTGCACGCGCTGGAGAGGGCGCTGGGCGTCGAGGTGTCTGGGCCGCTGCGTGCGCTGCGCCGCCTGCTCTACTGCGGCGAGTGGATCGAGAGTCACGTGCTCCACATCTACATGCTGCACCTGCCCGACTTCCTCGGCTACGAGGATGCGATCCGCCTCGCCCGCGATCGGCGCGCAGACGTGGAGCGCGGGCTGCGGCTCAAGAAGATCGGCAATGCACTCGTATCGGCGATCGCGGGTCGCGCGATCCACCCGATCAACGTGCGTGTCGGCGGCTTCCATCGCGCCCCGCGCCGCCGCGCGCTGCTCGCCCTCCGCCCCGACCTCGAGTGGGCGCGCGAGGCGGCCCTCGAGACCGTGCGGCTCGTGGCCGGTCTCGACTTCCCCGACTTCGCCTGCGACCACGAGTTCGTCGCGCTGCGGCACGCGAGTGAATACCCCTTCAACGAAGGCGAGATCGTCTCCACGGCCGGGCTGCGGATCGACGCCGCAGACTTCGAGCAGACGATCGAAGAGCTGCACATCGAGCACTCCAATGCTCTGCACGCCCGCATCCGCGAGCGGGGCCACTACTTCGTCGGCCCGCAGGCGCGCTACAACCTCAACTTCGATCGGCTCTCGACCGTCGCACGGGACGCCGCGCGCGAGGCCGGGCTCGGCGAGCGCTGCGCGAACCCCTTCCAGAGCATCGTCGTCCGTGCCGTCGAGGTTCTGGAGGCGTGTGAGGAGGCGCTGCGGCTGCTCGACGCCTACACCGAGCCGGACGCGCCCTTCGTGGCCCACGAAGTGCGTGCCGGGGTGGGGCACGGCTGTACGGAGGCGCCGCGGGGCATCCTCTATCATCGCTACGCCATCGACGACGAAGGGACGATCCTGGACGCGCGCATCGTGCCGCCCACATCCCAGAACCAGGCGACCATCGAGGACGACCTGCGCCATTTCGTCCAGCAGCATGTCACGCTCGCAGACGACGAGCTCCAGTGGCGATGCGAGCAGGCCATCCGGAACTACGACCCCTGCATCTCCTGCGCGACGCACTTCCTGAAGCTCGAGGTCGAGCGACGATGAGCGCACCGTCACGGCTGGTGATCGGCGTCGGGCACGAGCAGCGCGGCGACGACGCCATCGGGCTCCTGGTTGCACGACACCTCTCGGCCGGCGACGCCCTGCAGCGCTGCGACGATCTGCGGATCGTCGAACACGACGGCGACGGCATGGATCTCGTGCTGCTCTGGGAGGGGGCCGAGCGCGTCGTGCTGATCGACGCCGTGGTCTCGGGCCGACGCGCGTCCGGGGAGGTGGAGCGCTTCGAGGCGCATCGCGAGCCCCTGCCCACGCGGCTCTTCGGCGCGCACTCGACCCATGCGCTCGGCGTGGCCGAGGCCATCGAGCTGGCCCGTGCGATGGAGACGCTCCCGTCCTGCGTCGTGGTCTACGGCGTCGAGGCCGCCCGCTTCGAGACCGGCAGCGCGCCCAGCGCGAGGGTGCGTGCGTGCATCGAGGGGGTGTCGGGACGCGTACTCGAGGAGCTGGGTCTGGCCGGAGATCGGTGCGATGCATGAGATGAGCCTGATGCGTGATCTGATGAAGAAGATCGAAGCGCTCGCCGATCGTGAGCGCGCGCTCGCCGTCACCTCGATTCGCATACGGCTCGGTGCGCTCTCGCACTTCTCGCCGGAGCACTTCCGGGAGCACTTCGCCCAGGTCGCGCCCGGCACGCGCGCCGAGGGCGCAGCGCTGGAGATCTCCACCTCCGACGACATCCACGACCCGAACGCCCAGGGCGTCCTGATCGAGTCACTCGAGGTGGAGGTCGACTCGGAGCCCACGTGATGCGCGGGGCCGAGGGCACCCATCGCAAGGCGCTGGTCCTTCGCGGCGCCGTCCAGGGGGTCGGCCTGCGCCCCTTCGTCCGTCGGGCGGCCGGGCGCCTCGGAGTAGCGGGCTTCGTGCGCAACGTGCCCGCCGGTGTGGAGATCGAAGCCGAGGGCTCGCCGGCCGCGATCGAAGCGCTGCTGGCGGCCCTGCGCGCGATTCCATCGCCCGCGCGCATCGACGCGATCACGGAGAGGGCGCTGGCGCCGATCGCGGACGAGGGCTTCTTCGTCCGCGACAGCGCCCCGGGCGCCGCCGGCGCGTTCCCGCTCGGCCCCGACCTCGCGACCTGCGCCGAGTGCATGGCCGAGGTCCTGGACCCGGGCAACCGACGCTTTCGCCACCCCTTCGCGAGCTGTACCCGTTGCGGTCCGCGCTGGAGCATCGCAACCGCCCTGCCCTGGGACCGTGCACGCACGTCCATGGCTGCCTTCGCCCCGTGCGCACGCTGCCGTGCGGAGTACGAGGATCCCGACGATGCGCGGCGCTTCCACGCCCAGACGCTCGCCTGTCCCCACTGCGGGCCGCAGCTCGCACTGCGCACCCGCGACGGGTCGCTGCGGGCGCGCGGCGATGCGGCGCTCGCGCAGGCGATCCATCTGCTGCGGGCGGGCGGCATCGTCGCGGTGCTCGGCCTGGGGGGCTACCAGCTCCTCGTCGACGCGCGCGATGACGCCGCGGTGGCGCGCCTGCGCAAGCGCAAGGGCCGCCCACACAAGCCGCTCGCGCTCGCCGTTGCCGACGCGCGCGGCGCCGACGCGCTCGTCGACCTCGGCCCGAGCGAACGAGAGGCCTTCGCTTCGGCGGCCGGGCCGATCGTGCTCGCGCGCCGTCGCCCATGCGCAGTCATCGCGGACGCGGTTGCCGGCGATCTCGTATGGCTCGGGGTGATGCGGGCCACGACTCCCTTGCATCGCCTGCTCCTCGACGGCGTGGGCGGCCCACTCGTCGCGACGAGCGGCAATCGCAGCGGCGAGCCTCTGTGCGCGAACGACGCCGAGGCGCTGGCGTGCCTCTCGGAGGTCGCCGACGTCTTCCTCACCCACGATCGCGCGGTGGTGCGCGCCATCGACGACTCGGTGGTTCGCGAGATCGGTGGGCGCGTCGTCACCCTGCGCTGCGCGCGCGGGCTCGCGCCGCTCGCCCTGCCCCGCCACTGCCCCGCCCCGCCGCGGCTTGCGCTCGGCGGGGACCTGAAGGCCGCGGCGGCCCTGGCCTCCGGCGATACGATCGTCCTCGGCCCCCATGTCGGAGACCTCGGCTCGCCCCGCGCGAGCGACGCGTTGCGCGGCGGGGCTGAAGCGCTCTGCCGCTTCATGGGCGCCCACGGCGCCGAGATGGTGGCCGACGCCCATCCCGACACGCAGGCAATCAGCGTCGCGGAAGCGTGGACACGCTGGCAGGCCGGACCCCCGCAGCGGGTCCACCATCACCATGCCCACGTGCTCTCGTGCGTCGCCGAGCACGACGCGCCGCTGCCCGTGCTCGGCGTCGCCTGGGACGGCGCGGGCTTCGGTCCGGATCGCGGCGCCTGGGGCGGTGAGATCCTGCGCGTCGACGAAGGGGGCGCCACCCGCGTCGCACATCTCCGGCGCTTTCGCCTGCCGGGCGGCGACGCCGCCGCGCGCGAGCCCCGCCGGGCGGCCGTCGGATTGCTCTTCGCCCGCTTCGGCGAAGACGCCCTGGCACGGGACGACGTCGCCCTGCGCGGCTTCGACCCGAGCGAGCGCGCCGTCCTCGCCCGCGTGCTCCGGCAGGGTCGCTTCGCCCCCGAGACGAGCAGCGCCGGCCGGCTCTTCGACGCCATCGCCTCCCTGCTCGACGTCCGTCAGCGCTGCAGCTACGAGGGGCAGGCGGCCCTCGAGCTCGAGGCCCTGGCGACGCGCAGCGATGCGGAGAGCGAAGAGGCCTATCCGATGCCCTGCCGCGAAGGCGTGCTCGACTGGGCGCCCCTCCTCGCCCGCCTGCTCGACGATCGCGACGCGGGCGCGAACGCGGCAGGGATCGCCCTGCGCTTCCACCGCGGGCTCGCGTGTGCGATCGTCGAGGCGGTCTCGCTGGCCGCGGAACGGACCGGCATCCGCCGCGTGGTCCTCAGCGGCGGCTGCTTCCAGAATGCGCTGCTCTCGACGTTCAGCGAGGTCGGCCTGCGTCGAGCGGGCCTCGAGGTCTTGCGCCACGGGCAGGTGCCTCCAAACGACGGCGGCCTCGCCCTCGGGCAGATCCGGGCGCTCGATGGCGCGGTGCCCCAATCAGGAGAGTGAAGGATGTGCCTGGCCGTGCCTGGCCGGATCGAAGCGATCGAAGGAGACGACCCGCTCGAGCGAGCGGGCCGGATCGACTTCGGCGGCGTGCAGCGCCGGGTCCAGCTGGCGTTCGTGCCTGAAGCTGCGTGCGGCGACTGGGTGCTGGTGCACGTGGGCATCGCGATCGCGCGCATCGACGAGGCGGAGGCCGAGCGCGTCCTCGAAGACCTCGCGGCGACCCTCGAGTCCGAGCAGGCGTCGTGAGGCACGTCGACGAGTACCGCGACCCCGCGCTCGCCCGTCGGCTCGTCCGAAGGATCGAGCGGATCACCACCCGCCCGTGGGCGTTGATGGAGATCTGCGGCGGCCAGACCCACGCGATCGTGCGCTTCGGCATCGATCGCCTGCTGCCCGATGCGATCGAGCTCGTGCACGGCCCCGGATGTCCCGTCTGTGTGACGCCCGTCGAGGTGATCGATCGCGCGATCGAGCTCGCGCGGCGCGACGACGTCGTACTCTGTACCTTCGGCGACATGGCGCGCGTGCCGGGCAGCCGCACCGATCTGCTCGGGGTCCGGGCCGAAGGCGGCGACGTCCGTATCGTCTACTCGCCCCTGGATGCGGTCGGAATCGCGAGCCGATCGCCGGAGCGCCAGGTCGTCTTCCTCGCCGTGGGCTTCGAGACGACGGCGCCTGCCAATGCGCTCGCGATCCTGCAGGCCAGGCGAGCCGGGCTCGACAACTTCAGCATGCTCGTCGCCCACGTGCTGGTGCCGCCGGCGATGGACGCGATCCTCGCGGCGCCCGACAACCGCGTGCAGGGCTTCCTCGCCGCGGGGCACGTATGCACCATCACCGGCTACGCAGCGTACGACGCGCTGGCGCGCGCCCATCGTGTGCCGATCGTCGTCACCGGCTTCGAGCCCGTCGATGTCCTCCAGGGCGTGGCCATGTGCATCGAGCAGCTCGAGGCCGGGCGGTCCGAGGTCGAGAACCAGTATCGGCGCAGCGTCCTGCGCGAGGGCAACCACGCCGCTCAGGCGGCGGTCGAGCAGGTCTTCGAGCTGGCCGATCGGAGGTGGCGGGGCATCGGCGTGCTGCCGCGCAGTGGCCTCGCGATCCGGAGCACACTCTCGACCTTCGACGCGGAGCAGCGCTTCGGCGCGGTGGTCTGTGGCGACGAGGCGGAGTCGCCGTGCATCGCGGGTCGAATCCTGCGCGGACGCGCCAAGCCCGATGCATGCCCATCGTTCGGGAGGGCCTGCACGCCCGAGCACCCCCTCGGCGCACCGATGGTCTCGTCCGAAGGCGCGTGCTCGGCCTATCTGCGCTACCGCGGGACGCCGGATGAGGCCGCGCTCCCGTGAGCGATGCCACCCGCTTCGGTGACTGCCCGGTCCCGGGACGGCCCGATCGCATCCTGCTCGCTCACGGAGGCGGGGGCGCGCTCACGCGGGCGCTGCTCGAGCAGGTCTTCCAGCCTGCGTTCAGCAATCGCCTGCTCGATGCGCGCCACGACGGCGCGGTCTTCGATGTCGCAGCCGGTCGGCTCGCCCTCACCACCGATGCCTATGTCGTGCGTCCGATGGAGTTCGCCGGAGGCGACCTCGGCCGGCTGGCGGTCTGCGGCACCACGAACGACCTCGCCATGTGCGGCGCGCGCCCCCTGCATCTCTCCGCCTCGTTCATCCTCGAGGAGGGGCTGGAGGTCGCCACCCTCGAGCGGATCGTCGCCTCGATGGGCGCCTCCGCGCGCGCGCTCGACGTGCAGATCGTCACCGGCGACACGAAGGTGGTCGACCGCGGCTCGGGCGACGGCATCTTCGTCTCGACTTCGGGGGTCGGCGTCGTCGAGCACGATCTCGAGATCGGCCCCGGCGCCTTGCATCCCGGTGATGCCGTCCTGCTCTCGGGCGACATCGGGCGGCATGGCGCGACCATCATGGCGGCACGCGAGTCCCTCGGTCTCGACGCGGCGCTGCGATCGGATTGCGCAGCGCTCTGGCCCGCGGTCCGGGGACTGCTCGACGCCGGCCTTCCGATCCACTGCCTTCGCGACCTGACGCGGGGCGGCCTCGCGACCGCGCTGATCGAGCTCGCGCGGGACGCGGGCGGTTCGATCGCGATCGAGGAGCCCGCCATCGAGGTGACGCCGCCGGTGCGGGGGCTCTGCGAGCTGCTCGGTCTCGACCCCCTCTACACGGCCAACGAGGGGCGCTTCGTCTGCGTGCTCCCCGCCGCGCACGCCGAACGGGCCCTCACCGTGCTGCGCAATCACGAGGTGTCGACGGATGCCGTGCTGATCGGTCACGTCGGCGAGGCACCGCGCGGACGCGTGACGCTGAGGAGCGCGATCGGCGGCGAGCGCCTGCTCACTCTGCAGAGCGGCGAGCAGCTGCCGCGGATCTGTTGATGCCCTTCCGATCCGCCGCGGCGGCGTGCGGCGCGAGCCCCCTCACGTCTCGAGCCCGCGGCGCTCCATCTCGCGGAGCACGTCGGCGTAGCGCTCGGAGAGATAGTCCTCGACGACGCCGGGGATGGCGAGCTCAGGATTCGGGTTGACCCGCGCCTCGAGATCCGACGCCTCGGGTGTGGCCTGCGCATCCACACCGATGTGCCCCAAGATCGCGCGGAGCACCTCGCTCGGCCGCTCCTGGATCGCGCCGAATCCCACCATCAACAGGTCCGTCCTCGGAAAGACCTCGCACCATCGATCGATGATCGAGGGATAGTCCGAGAGCTCGTGGATCCAGGACTCGCGCTCGAGGAAGTGGACGATCGTCTGCGGGTCATCGGGGACCCCGCCGAAGTAGCGAGGCAGCAGCCTGCGCGTCGTGCTCCAGGATCGCTCGACGGGATCACGCAGCACCAGAATCAGCCTGGCACCCGTCATGAGCCGGGCGATGTAGCGGATGCGTTCGGGCGGCAGGACCGCGTAGTTCGGAGTCAGGTCCCCCTTGCAGCGCGCACCCGCGCCGCGATAGTGCGCCACGTACTCGCGCAGACCGAGGACGCGCTTGTGAAGCTCGGTGCGCTCCCAGTAGAAGAACTCCATCTCCTTGCGCTCGGGAATGAAGATGTCCGGATGGCGCACGAGCTTGTCGAAGAGCCAGGTGGTGCCCGACTGCGGGGTGCCGATGCCGAGGAAGTCGGGGAAGCACTCGCGCGGGGGCGGAGCGGCGCGCCCCGCGGCGATGCGCCGCATCTCGCGCGCGTTCCAGCGCGGGGCGGCGAGACCGCGCGCGATCTTCATCGCGAGCGAGGCGAGCTCGGTGGGCGAGCGCGAGGTGATGGGCCGCGCCCGGAGTGGCGGCCGCGGGTGGACCGAGCGGCCTCGGGGCACGTCTTCCTGCTCTCCGCTCACGGCGTGCCCGACTCCATGACCATGCGCTCCCCGGCTCCGACCACCGCCATGACTCGGAGAGGGTGTCGCAGCCGCCGCCTTCCGTCATGCAACCCCGACACCCGCGAGGCGATGGGCCCGCGCGAGTTCATGTCGCGCGCCACGGCCGCGGCGCCGTCGCGTCGAGGGTCTCGAGGGCCTCCTTCGAGACGAGGAGCCGGGGCCCCGTGACCTTGCGAAAGCGCACCTCGGTATACCCGGGTGGCGCGGAGGCCGCGGGCGTCGCAAAGAGGTCTTCCCAGGGCACGAAGAGCGGCGGGTGGCCGATGCGGAAGAGGGCCACGACCGAGAGGTAGACGCCTGCCTCGTCGGCCCGAAGCCGAAGCACGTTCTTGTAACGAGCCGCGCCGGAGAAGACGGCTCGTCGCTCGACCCAGGCCCCTTTCGGCGCAGCGACCGGCGCAGCGACCGGCGCGCGATAGGCGCGCGCGAGCGATCGCCAGCCGCCCGCAAAGGAGAGGACCAGACAGACCGAGACCCAGATGACGACGAAGAGCGTGAGCCCGAGGAGTCCTGCCAGGAGCGGCACGTTCCGGTCCAGCTGCGATCCTCCGTGCTGCGAGAAGCGAGGCGGCGTTGATCGAAGAGAGTCACTCAGAGCGTATCATGGCTCGCATCTTCGAGGGATGCGGGCCGGTCGGCCTGCGGACGGGCCCGCCGGATCTCCAGAAGGGAGCTTCGTGCCCGGCGCGCGGTGGCCTTCGAGCCCCACATTCGCGGGCGCCCCGCCTCGTCGGGAGCCACTCCTACCGAAGCAACCTTCGCTGCTCGAAGCGGAAGGTCAGGCCGCCGCTGAGCTGCGCGATCCTGAACTCCGGCGGCTGCTGGGCCGGCGCCGCATCGGGATCGACCTCGATCTCCCAGGCCAACGCTGCGGTGCCGGGATCCACAGACCGGACCCGCGCGCGCGGGTTCACGTGCTGGACCAGCGCCTCGAGCGCGGGGTGCGGCTCCCGACCGAGCTGCTTGAACCAGGAGAGATCCGTCTCCTCCCGCAGTGCCGGACAATCGCCGATGGACATGCGCGCGATGCGCGCGCCCTTGACCTCCACGCGGAGGTCGACGTAGCTCCGCGGCTGGAAGTTGGGATGCAGCTGAAGGATCTTCGCGATGGTCTCGATGTCGTCGCCGACGATGCCGAAGTACTTCTGGAGCCGTTCCACGCCCACCATGGCGTGGCCGATCCACATCCGTCGCCCGAGATCCTGCCCCTTCTCCTCGCCCAGGGCCTGTGAGTTGCACAGCATGTAGGAGAGCATGAGCAGATGCGCCTGCACGGCCCACTCCTGGTTCAGTCCGACGAGTGCGCGATGCGAGAAGTCGTAGAGCTGGCAGCCGGGGTCGAAGGGGCCCGAGTAGTCGGACCAGCCGCCGGGCTCGCCATCCTCCTCCGGAACGATGACTCCGATGCTGGCCAGCTTCGTCTTGCGGATGGTCTCGAGGTTCGGGTGCTGCTCGCAGGGCTGGTTCTCTTCGCCGATGTAGACCGCCCATCGGCAATGCGGCCAGCGGCCCTGGCCGTTGCCGTCGCCACCCGACACTTCGCCGTCGACGCGTGGAGGCCGATGGACCGGCCGCATCACCATGCGCGGATTCGTCGCCGCCGCCGTCGCATCGAAGGTCGGATCCTCGATGTCGTGGCACATCAGCTTGACGGTCTCCGCGCTGCCGCCGCGCTCCACGTCGAGCAGGGCGCCGCAGTGAGAGAGCCAGAACTCGCCGTACTCCGGAGAATCGAGGCGGAACTGGAAGTCCATGAACTGTTGAGGTGACCCCACCTCGAGCTGCAGGTTCTTGAAGACCGTCCCCACGTCCTCGCCTTCGAAGTTCATCAGGCGCTGCATGCGCTTGGAATAGATGGGGCTCGCAGCCATCCACTCCTCGATCCCCGAGCGCACGAAGCCCTCGGCGCCCTGCTCCATCCCCACCAGGGGCTGCCCGCAGCGATCGAGCATGTGACCGATCAGCAGGTACTCGTAGCCGAGTCGCGCCAGGAAGGAGCGGGAGAAGTCCGCCAGGCCGAGGTCGGGATCGAAGGGACCGGAGTAGTCGTCTCGGAGCGCCATGGGAGTCGTCCTGGCCGAGCGTGGCGGGAATTCGATGCGTGAGGCCATCGAGGGCCGCGGATCATCGTAGGTGTGCCTCATCGGGTGTCAATGTTCCCGAGCGCACCGGCGTCACCGAGCTCGAGAGCTCCGGAAGCCTCGCCCCGTGCGCCTTGGGCGCCGATTCGGTCCGGGCGTGACTCCATGTCGACGCGACGCTCGAGCACGCCACGGCAAACGGCCCTGTCGCAGAGGCCCGGGGCCGGTCCGGCTCCGAGAACGAGGTCGTGACTTCGAGAGCGCCTTCCTCGCACGAATCCTGCAACCAGCCCGGCTCGGCGGATCGGCTCGGACGCTCGTCCGTCCGACGCATCCGGGCTGCTCGGCGATCCCCTCCAACGGATCCGGGGGGTTCCTCCCGATCCTGCGCGCTCACGGGCACAGGCCGGACGAATGCACGTTTCGAGCACGAACGCGCTGCTCGGTTGAGCGCCAGCCGCAGTCTGCCGATCCAACCGGGCACCTCGCCCGTGGTCCAGGAGAGCGGACTCCGCGGAGCCGGCGCGAGAGGAGACCGGGATGTCACGAGTGGCGAAGTCCGAGTACCCCACTGTGTGGGCCTGCGACGTGGTGCTCTCCGACGGCGGCGCTGCCCATCTCCGCCCCGTCCGCCCCGATGACTCGGACCGGATCGCGGCCTTCCACTCGAGCCTCTCACGCGAGACGCTCTACCTGCGCTTCTTTCATGTGATGAGCGAGCTGCCCCCCTCGTTGCTCGAACGCTTCAGCCATGTCGACTACAGCACCCGCATGACGATGCTGGTGGAGCTGGGCGAAGAGATCGTCGCCATGGCGAGCTACGACCGGATCGACGACTCGGAGACCGCCGAGGTCGCCTTCGTGGTCTCCGATGACCACCAGGGACGCGGCCTCGGGATGCTCCTGCTCGAGCACCTCGCAGCGAGCGCGCAGCACAACGGCATGCACCGCTTCATCGCCGACACGCTCGACCACAACCGCTCGATGCTCTCGGTGTTTCGCGCCGCGGGCTTCGCGGTCAAGCGCTCCTCGGATCACGAGGTGGTGCACATCTCCTTCCCCATCGGGCTCACCGAGCGGGTCCGCGCGCGCATGGCGCATCGGGAGCATCGCTCGGAGGCGCGCTCGGTCGAGCGCCTCCTGGAGCCCCGCTCGATCGCGGTGGTGGGCGCGGGGCGAAGGCCGGGCGGCCTCGGACACGAGATCCTCAGGAACCTGCGCGAAGGCGGCTTCACCGGAGACGTCTATCCGGTGAATCGAAGCGCGCCGGAGGTGCTCGGCGAGCGCGCCTACCAGAGCCTGCTCGATCTCCCCGCGGAAGAACTCGACCTGGCCGTCATCGCTGTGCCGGCCGAGTCGGTGCCCGAGGCCCTCTCTCAGTGTGCGCGGAAGAACGCGCACGCCGCCATCATCGTCAGCGCGGGCTTTGCCGAGACCGGCGCAGATGGCGCGGCCGAGGAGCGCGAGCTGGTGACCTGGGCCAGACGCCATGGCATTCGGGTCGTGGGCCCCAACTGCATGGGCGTCGTCAACACCTCCGAAGCCACGCGCATGAACGCCACCTTCGCGCCCTTCGCCCCTCGGCCCGGAAACGTCGGCTTCCTCAGTCAATCCGGCGCGGTCGGCATCACGCTCCTGGAGGCCGCACGCGAGCGCAGCCTCGGCCTCTCGAGCTTCGTCTGCATCGGCAACAAGGGCGACATCAGCGGCAACGATCTACTCCAGTACTGGGAGGCGGATGATGACACGGAGGTCATCCTGGTCTGCCTCGAGTCCTTCGGCAATCCCCGGAAGTTCGGTCGCATCGCAAGCCGCGTCGCGCGCCGCAAGCCGATCGTCGCCCTCAAGAGCGGCCGCTCCGAATCGGGCGCACGCGCGGCGGCCTGTCATACGGGCGCCCGAACGGCGCCGGACTCCGCTGTGGAGGCGCTGCTGCGGCAGTCCGGCGTGATCCGCGTCGACAGCCTCGAAGCGCTGCTCGACACGGGCCAGCTGCTCTCGCATCAACCCCTGCCCCGAGGCCGGCGCGTCGCCATCGTCGGCAACTCGGGCGGGCCGGGCATCCTCGCCGCCGACGCCTGTGAGCGGAGCGGACTGATCGTCCCGGAGATCGGGGTCCGGCTCCGCCGATCGCTCGAGACGCTGCTTCCGAACGCGGCGAGCGTGCGGAATCCGGTCGATCTCGGCGCCGAGGCCAGTCCCGACCACTACGCCGAGGCCATCGAGAAGCTCGCCCGCTCGAAGGAGGTCGACGCCCTCCTGGTCATCCATACCCCACCCATCGCCGGTGCTGGCGTCGGCGTCGCGGAGGCCATCGCCGATGCAGCAGAGGGCGCTCGGGGAAAGCCGGTCCTCGCATGCCTGATGGCGACGCCGGGCGTCCCCGAGGCCCTTCGCCGGCCGGGCCGCTCGGCGATCCCCTGCTTCCACTTCCCGGAGAATGCCGCGCGCGCCCTGGAACGGGCGGCGAGCTATGCGGAGTGGTGCGCGCGTCCGGAGCCCAAGCGGGGGAAGCTGCCGGGGCTCCGCGGCGCCAGGGCGCGCAAGCTCCTGGCCGGCTGGCTGGACGAGTCGCCAGAGGGCGCGTCGCTGCCGCCGACCCGCGTTTGCGAGCTCCTGGCCTGCTATGGGATCGAGATCGCAGCCGAGCCCGAGACCCCAGAGATCGGGAGCGCGGTGTCCACACGAATCTGCATCCAGCGAAATCCGGACTTCGGATCCCTGATCGGGTTCGGCCTCGCCACCGACGCTCCGGAAGAGCAGGTGCAACGCCTGCTCCCACTCACAGAGTCCGACGTACGTGATCTCGTCTGGGCGGTGCGTTCGGCGCCGCGGCTCTTCGGGCGATTCGAAGCACCGAGTGCCGACATCGACACACTCAGCGACCTCCTCCTTCGCGCGGGCCGCATGGTCGAAGAGCACGCGGTGATCGCAGAGGTCCGCTTCGACGACGTGCTCGTCAAGAAGCGGGGCGTCGAGCTGCACGCTGCTTGCGTACGCATCGCGCCGGCAGCCCTCCGCCCCGAGCACCTCACGAGGCGGCTTCGCTGATCGCCCTCAGATCCCCGACGCGATCATCCGAAGAAGAGGCCGCGCGCAGAGAACGCATCTGCAGCCGTGCCTGCAGGCAACATCAAACCCCCACCCGCGAAGGCCGAGCCAACAGATGGATAGCAATAATCAAGACAGCGAAGAAACCACGACGACGACCGAGACCGAACCGACGCGAACCTTCGCGGACAAGCGGTCGATCGCCACCGAGCTCGAGCGAAAGCGCTTCCCCGTCGAAGGGGTCCTCGACTTGATACCGGAGCGCGCCGACCTGATCGTGCCCCTCGCCAACGGCGAGCCCACCGCCGTCCTCGATGCCCTGGAGGACGGCGCCGAGCAGCTCACGGACGTGCGCATCCATCAGATGCATGCGCTCCACGACCGACGCTACCTCCACGGCGAGTTCCCGGGACACCTTCGCCATGTCGCCTACTTCCTCTCGCACGTCACGCGAGGCCCCTACCGAAAGGGGCACATCGACCTCGTACCGAGCCACTTCAGCGAAGTCCCGATGCACCTGGAGCGCTCGACGAGCTGCACCATGGTGCTGGCGGCGGCCAGTCCGCCGGATCGACACGGCTACTTCTCACTGGGCACGAACGCCGACTACGTATCGAGCTTCATCGGAAAGATGCCCTTCTTCCTCGAAGTGACGCCGGCCATGCCGCGCACCTTCGGACGCAATCAGCTGCACATCAGTCAGATCGCGGGCTACGTCGAGTCCGAGCGGCCGCTGATCGAGGTCGCCCCCGCCGAGGTGCGCGAGCAGGAGCTTCGCATCGCGGAGCGGGTGGCGGAGCGCATCCCGAACGGCGCCACCATCCAGGCAGGCATCGGCGCGATCCCCAACGGCGTCATCTCGCTCTTGCGGGATCATCACGACCTGGGCGTGCACACCGAGCTGGCGAGTGACGGCAGCGTCGACCTCTTCGAGAGCGGTGTCATCACAGGCACGGCCAAGACGCTGAACCCCGGCAAGATCGTCACGACCTTCGCCCTGGGGACGCGTCGCCTCTACGACTTCCTCGAGGACAACCCCTCGGTGGAGCTCTGGCCCGTGGACTACGTGAACAATCCCATGGTCATCGCGCGGGAAGCCCGGCCGGTCTCCATCAACGCGACCCTCGAGGTCGATCTGCTCGGCCAGTGCGCGTCCGAGTCGATCGGCAGCCGCTACTACTCGGGCTCCGGCGGCCAGTCGGACTTCGCTCGAGGCTGCATGAACTCCAAGGGGGGCATGGCGTTCATCACCCTGAAGTCGACGACCTCGGACGGGTCGACCTCCCGGATCCGCCCCCAGCTCACGCCGGGCGCGGTCGTGACGACGAACAAGAATACGGTGGACAACGTCGTCACCGAGTACGGCGTGGCCGAGCTGCGAGGACGCAGCATCCGCGAGCGATCCCGAGCGCTGATCCAGATCGCTCATCCCAAGTTCCGGGAAGAGCTGCGGCACGAGGCGAAGAATCTGGGATTTCTCTGACTCCCGGCGCCCAGGCGGCGGGGATAGACGGCTCTCCCCGGGGTCGGACGACCCGGGAGGGGCTCGAAATCACGGGGCGAGCTGCCGATGAGATTCGGGGCGCTCGCGCTGCGGGAACCGGGACGATGCGATCGGCTTTCGATCGGCACTAGGGAGGTGTGATTCACGATGGCGGAAGACTCAAGGAACGTGAAGGAGCTCATGGCACTCGAAGCGGAAGACTCCACCCCGAGCTCGAGGACCCTGGTCGAGCGCGTCGAGCACAAGGTGCGCTACGTGCTGGGAAAGCTGCCCAGTGACGCGACGCCCTACGACTTCTTCTGCGCGACCGCACTGGCGGCGCGAGACCTGCTCATCGACCGCCTGCATCAGACCGAGCGCCGCTACCGCGATCGGGACGTGAAGCGCCTCTACTACCTCTCGCTCGAGTACCTGGTCGGGCGTTCACTCTCGGCGAACCTCTACAACCTGGGCATATATCACGAGGCAAAGGACGCGCTCCAGCGATTTGGCGTAGAGCTCGATACGGTCTGCGAGATCGAGCCCGACGCGGCCCTCGGCAACGGCGGCCTGGGACGCCTGGCCGCCTGCTTCCTCGACTCGCTCGCCTGTCAGCACATGCCCGGCTTCGGCTACGGCATCAACTACGAGCACGGGCTCTTCCACCAGCGCCTGGAGAACGGCGAGCAGAAGGAGTACCCCGACAGCTGGCGCTCGCTGGGGACCCCCTGGCTGATCGAGAGGCGAGACGAGGCCTGCCTGGTACCCGTCTTCGGCCGCGTGGTGCAGAAGCCCAATGGCGGCGACGAGCCCAGGTCCGTCTGGACCGACACCCAGGTCCTGGTCGGCGTGCCCCACGACATGCCCATCGCGGGATACGGTGGCGAGACCGTCAACGTGCTTCGGCTCTACTCCGCCCACTCCCTCGACGCGTTCGACCTCGAGACCTTCCAGTCCGGCGACTATGTACGCGCCTACCAGCGCAAGCTCGCGTCCGAGCGGATCTCGAAGCTCCTCTACCCGGCGGATTCGAGCGACGCGGGCAAGGAGCTGCGCCTCCTGCAGGAGTACTTCTTCGTCTCGTGCGCGCTGCGCCACATCCTGACGCGGCTCCTCGATTCGGGCGAGTCCATCCGGAACCTGCCCGACAAGGCCGCGATCCAGCTGAACGACACCCACCCTGCACTGGCCGTCGCCGAGTTGATGTATCTGCTGGTGGACTTCCACGAGGTCCCCTTCGATGAGGCTTGGGACATCGCGCGCAGCTGCTTCGCCTACACGAACCACACGCTCCTGCCGGAGGCGCTGGAGAGGTGGTCGCGCCCGCTGCTCTACCACGTCCTGCCGAGACACGTCCAGATCATCGAAGAGGTGAACGCCCGATTCCTGGAAGACGTGCGCCGACGCTGGCCCGACGACCTTGCCCGACACGCGCGTATGTCGATCATCGAGGAGGGACCCACCAAGCAGGTTCGGATGGCGAACCTGGCCATCATCGGGAGCCACTCGGTGAACGGCGTCTCCCAGCTCCACAGCGAGCTGGTCAAGAGCTCGCTCGTGCCCGACTTCGCAACGCTCTGGCCCCAGAAGTTCCAGAACAAGACCAACGGCATCTCGTTCCGCCGTTGGCTCTCTCTGGCCAATCCCGACCTCTCGGAGCTGATCACGAGTCGCATCGGACCGGAATGGATCACCGAGACGGACCGGCTCCGCGACCTGGAGCCGCATTGCAACGATCAGCAGTTCCTGAGCGACTTCCGACGCATCAAGCTCGCGAACAAGGAGCGGCTCGCCGAGGTCGTCCGGGAGTCGACCGGGTTCAGCATCGACCCGAGCTCGCTCTTCAGCGTGCAGGTCAAACGGATCCACGAGTACAAGCGCCAGCTCCTCGCGGCGCTCCACACCATGCTTCTCTACATGGACATCGTGGACGAAGGGGTGATCCCCGAAGTACCGCGAACGGTGATCTTCGCCGGCAAGGCCGCCCCCGAGTACTTCATGGCCAAGCTCGTGATCCGGCTGATCAACTCCGTGGCCAAGCAGGTCAACGAGGATCCTGGAACGCGAGACCTGCTGAGGGTGATCTTCGTGCCGAACTATCGTGTCACGCTCGCCGAGCGAATCATCCCGGCCGCAGACCTCTCGGAGCAGATCTCCACGGCGGGGACCGAGGCGTCGGGCACGGGCAACATGAAGCTCTCGCTCAACGGTGCCCTCACGATCGGGACCCTCGATGGCGCCAACGTCGAGATTCGCGATGCCGTGGGCGAGGACAAGGTCTACATCTTCGGCCTGCGGAGCGAAGAGATCCGACGGATGCGCGCCGAGGAGAGCTACGACCCGCGGCGGCTCGAAGAGCAGTGCCTCAACGTGCACCGGGTGCTTCGGGCGCTGCGCCAGCATCGCTTCTGCCCCGAGCATCCCGGGATCTTCGACCCCATCCTCGACAACCTGACGCAGCATGGCGACCCATACTTCGTGCTGGCTGATCTGGAGGCCTACCGAGCGGCGCAGCAGCGGGCCGCGGACGACTACCGCGACTCGGTTGAATGGTCCCGACGGGCGGCCCTCACCGTCTCGCGAATGGGACGGTTCTCGAGCGATCGAACCATTCGGGAGTATGCGCGGGACATCTGGAACATCGAGCCGGCCCGCGAGTAGAGCCGGCTCGGCGCTGACCCTCCTCGAGTCGTAGCGCTTCCGCTGCAGCGCAGGGGCACACGATCGTGTCGTGGGCAGCTCCGTGGCCGACCGCAACGCAGGCGCGAGGCCGCGGCCTCCGTGTGTACCGGGCTCGCCGCCGCTGATTGCCACGAGAATCGGCGGACGGCTATGATCTGCGCGTATGCGCCTGCGACTCGATCATCGGCTGGTGTCAGCTGCCGAGGTCAGCGCCGCGATCGCCTTCCTGCTCGGCATGCTGGCGACCCTGGGCTGGTTGGCCGACCGCAGCGCACTCACCCACCCCGGCTCCGCGTTCGCGTCGATGGCCCCGGATGCGGCGGTCGGGCTCATGGTCGCAGGCGTGGGCTCATGGCGCCTGGGTCGCAGTCGCCCGCGGACGGTCCTCAGTGGCGTCGCATTGATCGGTCTGGGCGGGCTGACCCTGCTGGAGTACGGCCTCGGTGCCCTTTCGATGATCGAGGATGCGCTCTGGCGGTCCGCGCCCGGATCCGCCGCCGCGCATCAGGGCACGATGGCCGCCGATACGGCGCTGTGCTTCGTGCTGCTGGGATTCGTCCAGTGCACCCTCGTGCTGCGACCGACCTACAGTGCGCTGCTCGCTGCCTGTGTCGTGGTCGCGCTCGGATTCACGAGCCTCACCGGTGGACTGAGCGGATACACGCTCTCCCCGGAATCCCCGGGCGCGCCCGAGATGGCGCTCCAGGCTGCGCTCGGCTGCCTCGTATCGGGCGTCGGCCACCTCTGCCGGATGCTCTCCGTCGTGGCCTGGAGACGAAGCGCGAGTCTGTGGCCGAGCATCGTCGTCGGGCTCGGCGCCATCGCCGTCATGGCAGCGCTCTGGCAGCTGCAGAATCCAGCGATCGAGCCCTTCGCTCCCGACCAGCGGGCTGCGCTCGCGAGGGTCCTGGCCGGGGCGCTGGAGGGCGATCTCGCCGGGCGGCACGAGCAGTCCGTCGGCCGGATGATCGAGCGATGGCGGCACCGCCGCCCGGTCGAAGACGAGTGGCTGGCCGCTGCCGAACGATCGCTCGGAGATCACGAACCGCTGATCGGGCTCGCGTGGACCGACGCGTCGCGAAGCGTGCGCTGGGCGGCGTGGGCAGACGGGGCGCCCCCCGCGGAGGACAACGCGTTCGAGGATGGGCTCGACCTCACCTGGCTCCCCGACGCCGGTCCCGGGCCGCGAGCCGTCGCGACCGTCGGGCACGGCACTTCGCCGGACCCGAGTGTGCTGGTCGCGGCGACGTGGATCTCCGACCGGGACGGATGGATCCTGTCGGCCTGGGACCTCCGGAGCGTCACCGACGGGCTTCGGGCAGGGCTCGGATCGAGCCACCGATTCAGCCTGCACCACGAAGGGGGAGGCCTCGGCGATGGGGCTCATCCGTCAGAGCCCATCGGCGAGGCGCACGCCCTCGCGCTCTTCGGCCAACCCCTCGAGGTCCGGGTCGCCCCTTCCGAGGCAGGCCGGGGCGGCTCGAGCCCCAGTCTCGAGGTGGGGCGCGGCCTGTCGCTCTTCCTCGCGATCGTCGTCTACCAGTTCCAGCAGTCGCAGCGGCGGCGAATCGATCTCGAGAACGTGCTGGCCGGCTCGCCGGTCGCACACCTCACGGTCGACGAGCAGGGCATCGTCTCCCTCGCCAACGACCAGGCGACGGCCCTGCTCACGGCCGACGGAGAATCGCTCGTGGGACGACTCGTCGATGACTTCGTGCCGAGCGAGGTCCGATCCCACCATGCCGCGTTGCGGCGGCGGTTCATGGAGCGCCCGGTATCCGGACGCCTCGCGCCCAATCGTCAGCTGATCGCGGTCCGCACGGATGGACGCGAGGTGCCGGTGGAGATCACCCTCGGCACCCTCCCGGCCTCACCGGACGTGATCCTCGTGACGATCGTCGACATCGCCGAGCGACTGGAGGCCGAATCGCTGATCGCGCGCCAGGTGAACGCCCTCTCCACCGCCAACGCCGAGCTGGCACACTTCGCGTACGCGGCCTCGCACGACCTGCGCGCCCCGCTACGAGCCATCGGGAACCTGTCGACCTGGATCATCGAAGACCCGGGCAATCGCTTCTCGGACGAGTCGCGCGAGAACCTCGCCCTGCTCGTCGCTCGCGCCAGCCGCATGGATGCCCTGCTCGAGGCCTTCCTCGCCTACGCGATCGCGATCCGCGATGGCGACACCCCTGGCCAGCCCGTGGAGGAGTGTGAGACCCTCGAGATCGCGCGCGGCGTCACCCAGCTGCTCGAGGTCCCCGACGGCTTCGAGGTGTCGATCGATCCTTCCATGCCGAGGCTGCGGACCGATGTGGTCGCCTTCGAGCAGGTGTTGCTGAATCTGGTCGGCAACGCCCTGAAGCATCACGACCGATCCGTAGGGAGGATCGAGATCCGTGCTCACCCCGGGCCAGTCTGGGCGTTCAGCGTGTGTGATGATGGGCCCGGAATTCCCTCCGAACACTTCATCCGGGTCTTCGAGATGTTCGCCACCCTCAGGTCGCGTGACGACGTCGAGGGCAGCGGCATGGGACTCGCGCTCGTGAAGAAGCGGGTCGAGACGAGGGGCGGTAAGATCACCGTCGAAAGCGAGGGCCGCGGGACCTGCTTCCGTTTCACCTGGCCCGAGTCCACGGAGCGGATCGCAGCTCTACGCGAGGTCCCCGCATGGCCGACACCGTCAACATCCTGATCGTCGACGACGACCTCGTCGACGTCAAAGCCGTTCGCCGCGGTCTGCAGTCGGCGCGCGTCGCCAACCCGATCTTCACCGCGAAGAACGGGCAGGAAGCGCTGGACATGCTCCGTGGAGTCAACAGCCAGGCCAAGCTGCCGCGCCCCTTCCTGATCCTGCTCGATCTCAACATGCCGTCCATGAACGGTGGGGAGTTCCTCGAGGCGATCCGTGAGGACGAGGATCTGCACGACTCGGTCGTATTCGTGCTCACGACGTCGAAGGCCGAGGAGGATCGCACGGCGGCCTACCAGAAGAACGTCGCGGGCTATATCGTCAAGGACTGCGCCGGGCAGGACTTCGTGAACCTCACCAACATGCTCGAGTGCTACTGGAAGATCGTGTTGCTGCCCTGAGTCGAGCGCCATCGCTCGGCACGACCGGCCGGATCAGACGATCAGGTCGCGGAGGAAGTGCCGATACTGATCCGGCGTGAAGGGCTTGGCGAGATAGCAGACGTCCTTCGGAGGCTTGAACCCCATCAGCGCCGAGATCATGCCGAAGCGCGCGGCAGGCTGGAGCTCACGGACCTTCGCCACCAGCTTGAGGCCGTCACCGGGCTTGGGCAGGCAGAGATCGGAGACCACGGCCCGGTAGGTGACCTGCTGGCCGAGCATCTCGATGGCCTCGCCGCGGCTCTCGCAGAAGTCGACGGTCATCGTGGGATCGACGCGGCGCGAGAAGTTGGTCAACAGCGGCCAGAGGTCCGGATCGTCTTCCACGATCAGGATCCGCGTGCGCGCAGGATGCTCCGACGGTGCGGGCGATTGCGAAGTATCGGGGGTGGGATCGGAACGGGTCGTGCGGGACATGGCGGACTCCTTCCGCGTCGAGCTCTGAGGCTGCATCGGCAGTCCGGGCGCTCCGTCGAGGGCGAATATCACGCGCCGGGCTTTCAGCCTGCAACGTCCCCCGCGGATCGGCCGTCGGGTGGCGAGGGCCGGGGGCGCCCGTTCGGGGAGGCAGAAGATTCCCGAGCGGGTCTGCCGCGAGATCGATTAGGATGAGCCGACGCGCCCCCATCCGACCGGTCATCCGGACCGACCACCGAGGAGCCCAACCCGTGACCATCACCGACGGCCTCGATCTCGTCAGCTCGCACGCCTACGCGGAGAAGGGAGTCCCGCACGATCTCTGGACGCGGCTGCGCGCGGAGTCTCCGGTCCACCGCTGCACGCCCGAAGGCTTCACACCCTTCTGGGCGATCACGAAGCATGCGGACATCTGCGAGATCTCGAAGCAGCCCGAGATCTTCTCCTCGGCCGAGGGCATCGCGATGATCCCGCTCGACCAGGAGGAGTTCGTGCGCGAGGATGGACTGGGCGCCTCGATGCGCGTCATCATCGAGATGGATCCGCCCGAGCATCGCAGCTTCCGCAGCGTCGCGAGCGGGATCTTCACGCCGCGGGCCGTCAAGTCCATGGACGACGCCATCCGCACCAGCGCCCGGGAGATCGTCGACCGCCTGGCCGGTGAGACGGGCGAAGGGGAATGCGACTTCGCGAACGACGTCGCCGCCGCCCATCCGCTCCGAATCCTCTCGACCATGCTGGGCGTGCCTCGCGAGCGCGAAGCCGACATCCTGCGCCTGACGAATCAGCTCTTCGCCTCCGACGATCCGGACCTGCAGCGCGAAGGCGAAGATCGCCGTCAGGCCACCATCGAGATGGGGATGGAGTTCTACAAGCTCTTCGACGAGATCATCCAGGACCGGCGGGCCAACCCCCGCGACGATCTGGCGAGCCTGCTCGCCAACGCGAAGATCGATGGCGAGCCGATGGGGATGATGGAGACCCTCGGCTACTACCTGATCACGTTCAGTGCGGGGCACGACACCACCAAGAACGCCCTGGTCGGCGGCATGCGCGCCTTCCTCGAGCATCCGGAGGCCTTCGAGCAGCTGAGGGCCGACCCCGAGCTGCTCGACGCCGCGGTCGAAGAGGTGGTCCGCTGGACCTCCCCCGTCAATCACATGAAGCGCAAGGTGATGCAGGACTACGAGCTGCGGGGCCAGAAGCTCCGCGCCGGTGACTGGCTGGTCATGTTCTACGCCTCTGCGAATCGGGACGAGGAGGTCTTCGATGCGCCCTTCGAGTTCCGGATCGATCGAAAGCCGAATCCGCACCTGGCCTTCGGCATCGGGGAGCATTTCTGCCTGGGCGCGAACCTGGCGCGCCGCTCCCAGCGCGCACTGCTCGCCGAGCTCGTCCAGCGGATCGAGTGGGCAGAGCTCGCTGGCGAGGCGGAGCAGATCCACTCGGCCTTCGTGGTCGGGCTCAAGAAGCTGCCGATGCGCTACCGGCTCAAGAAGGCCGCTTGAGGGCACCGAGGTTCGCGTTGAACCAGGCCACCGCCTTCTCCTGCCGCTCTGGTAGCTCTCTGGCGAGGATCCTCTCGGCCACCGACCCGACTCCGAAGATCTTCACGGTCACTTCGATGTCGGCTGTGACGAGGCAGCGGCCATCCCCGAGCCGCTCGGTGGCGAGCGTCCCCGAGAGCCTCGCGCGGTCGGGCATCGTCTCCGGGATGTATTCGAAGGTCGCGCGATCGGAGCCCTCGTGCCAGCGAAGGATCTCCTCGGCCCGGATGGACGTGCCGAAGATCCGGCGGATCGGCGCCGGGACGTCGGGCGCCTCCACCACCTCGGAGCGCATGACGACCAGGCCTTCCTGCCTCTCCTTCGAGAGCACGCGGAAGGAGATCGCTCCACAGCCCTCCACCTCCTTCGGGCGGCGGGATGCCTCGTCCAGGTGATGCGCCCAGAAGGCATCGGGCTCGCACTCGTAGACGTGCTCGGTCAGAACGCGCATCGGCACCCCACTTCGACTCAGCGATCCAACGCAATCCAGGCAACCGGCCGCTTCAGCTTCGCCGGGTCGGTCTGCTCGGCGCTCCGCATCGCCGCGGCCAGCGACTCAGCCATGATCCTGCGGGCCTGCTCCGACTCGCCGGCCTCGATGGCCTCGATCACACGCTCGTAGCTTCGCGCCGCGGAGCGGCGCTGGCCCTCGTCCCATGCCGCACTGGTCTCTCCGGAGATCCGGTGCAGCGCCTCCACGAGGATGGCGAGCACGCGGTTTCCCGAAGCCGTCGCGATCAGGCTCATGAAGCGTCGCGCCTCCTCGCGGAAGAGGTCGGGATCGCGCGAGCCTTCGCGAATGCGAGCGAGGCTCTCGCGCAGCGTCGCAACGTCCTCGTGGCTCGCCTTCTCCGCGGCCTCCGCGGCCAGCACCGGATAGATCGAGCAACGCGCCTCGACCACCGAGCGGAAGGAGGCGTCGGCGAATTGCAGATGCAACGACAGGACGCTCGCCAGGTGATCGCCGCCCGGCACGCTGACCACCGGGCCGCCACCCGGGCCGTTCTTGATCTGGAGCGCGCCCTGGAGCTCCAGGAAGCGCAGCGCCTCGCGGACAGTGGCGCGCGAGACGCCCAGATCTTCGATCATCTGGTGCTCGGCCGCGAGCCGGGCGCCGGGCCGCAGGCGCCGGCGGCGAATCTGGCCGACGAGCCTTCTCGCAACGCGAATGGCCGCGCGTTCGGTGGATCTCGCCCTGCTCATCGGGACGGCGCCTCCATCGTGATTCATCGGCAGGAGCCTCCGATTTCAGCCATCGCTCCCAGCCATCGTTGACCTCTCGACAAGTAGTATCATACTATTCGAACGGCGCCCAATGAAGAGATCGGGAGGAATCGATGACCCTCGCCCTGACCGAAGAGCATCAGGAGCTCGCCCGCGTCGCCCACGCGTTCCTCGACGAGCACGCCGCACGCGCCGAGTCTCGCGCCATGCTCGAGGCCCCCGGTGATCGCCTGCCCGGCTCCTGGAAGGAGATGGCCGAGCTCGGATGGATGGGCCTACACATCGACGAGTCGGCTGGCGGACAGGGCTTCGGGCTGGGCGAGCTCTCGGTGGTGCTGGAAGCCCTCGGCTTTGCCTTGGCACCCGGCCCCTTCCTGCCCACGGTGCTGCTCGCCGCGCTCGTCGCCGAGTGCGGCAGCGAGAGCGCGCGCAGGATCGCGCTGCCGGGCCTGTCCGACGGCACGCTGGTGGGCGCCGTGGGGCTCGAAGGAGATCTCGTCTGGAACGCCGATGATCGGCTCGACGGCTCGGCCCATTGGGTCCTGAGTGCAGAGGTCGCGGATCTAGTGGTCGCCTGTGTCGGTGAAGACGCCGTGATGCTCGAGACCGGGCAGCCGGGGATCTCGATCGCGCCGCAGAAGTGCGTGGATCCCAGTCGGCGGGTCGCAGACCTTCGCTGCGAGGCCGTCGAGGTCGCCGAAAACATGCGCATGCCCGGCGCCCGACCGATCCTGCAACGCCTGGCGCGCACCCTCTCCGCCGCCGAGGCCGCGGGCGGGGCGCGCGCCTGTACCGAGATGGCCACCGCCCATGCCCGGGAACGCGCTCAGTTCGGCCGCCCGATCGGCACCTTCGGACCGGTCAAGCACCATTGCGCGAACATGCTCGTCGCCGCCGAGCAGGCAACGGCGGGCGCCTGGGGGGCCGCACGGACGGACCTCGATCGCGGCGAAGCCGAGCTCGCGGGCGCACTGGCCTGCAGCCTGGCGCTCCCGGCCTTCGTCTTCTGCGCAAAGCAGAGCGTCCAGGTCCACGGCGGCATCGGATACACCTGGGAGCACGACGCCCACCTCTATCTGCGCCGAGCGCTCTCGCTCGAGGCGCTCATGGGGCCGGTGGATCGCGCACGCGAGGAGGTCACCGCGTCGATGGCTCGCGGCATCCGCACCCGACTCACGGTCTCGCTGCCTCCGGAGGCCGAAGCGTACCGCGCGGAGGTCCGCGCCTTCGTCGAGTCGTATCGATCGCTTCCCAAGGAGGCCCGGCGAAAGGCGCTGAGCGAGAGCGGCTATCTCGTGCCCCACTGGCCGAAGCCCTGGGGCCGCGACGCGGGCCCCGTGGAGCAGCTCGTCATCGAGGAGGAGTTCGCCGGCGTCCGGCGGCCCGGTTTGAGCGTGAGTGGCTGGAATACACTCACCATCGCCCAGCACGGAAGCCCCGAGCAGGTCGAGCGTTTCGTGCGGCCGAGCCTCGATGGCGAGATCGAGTTCTGCCAGCTCTTCAGCGAGCCCGCAGCGGGCTCGGATGCTGCGGCGGTACAGACGCGAGGCCTGAGGGTCGACGGAGGCTGGCGGGTCACCGGCCAGAAGGTCTGGACCAGCAATGCGCACTTCTGCACCCATGGATTTGCGACCGTCAGAACCAACACGGAGGTCGCGAAGCACGCGGGCATTTCCATGATGGTGATCGACCTGAAGGCCGAGGGCGTCGAGGTGCGACCGCTGCGCCAGATGACCGGCCATGCGCACTTCAACGAGGTCTTCCTCGACGACGTCTTCGTCCCGGAAGCGGACGTGGTGGGTCCGGTGGATCAGGGGTGGACGATCGCCCGCAGCACGCTCGGCAACGAGCGCGTCTCGCTCGGCGGAGGGTCGGAGGGCGGGATGGATGGCGGGCCCGACCTCCTTGCGCTGCTCGAGAAGTTCGCGAGCGGCGATTCGGGCACGATCCGCGAGGTCGGAGAGATCCTCGCGACCACCGCGTCGATCGACCTCATGAATCTGCGCAGCGTGATCCGCGCCGTCGAAGGCACTGAGCCCGGCGCAGAGGCGAGCGTGACGAAGCTGATCGGCTCCGAGGTCGCCCAGCGACGCGCCGCCGTTGCCACGCGCATGATCGGGTCCGCCGCCGCCGTTCGCGAGGGTGACGAGCGCCAGGTGACCACCTGGCTGATGGCCATGACCGCGGCGACGATCGGCGGCGGCACGTCCGAGATCCTCCGCAATCAGATCGGAGAGCGGCTGCTCGGTCTGCCACGAGATCCCTTGGTCAAGTAGGAGAGCATCATGTCATCCGACGGCGGCGAAGGCGGGGCCGGCCCCCGACGCATCGTGAAGTGGTCACCGCCCTATCGGCGGGAGGAGGTCGAGCAGCCGGAGCTCGATCTGGTCGAGGTCGAACGCGACGGGCCGATCGGGCGCATCGTCCTGAACAGCCCGGAGAAGCGAAACCCGCTCGGCTACGAGCGGCTGCTCCAGATCGAGATGGCCGCCAAGCTGCTCG
>CAZQMY010000034.1:0-26361 GCA_964594405.1 uncultured Spirochaetaceae bacterium
CGCTCCAGTGATACCAGTCGGCGGCCTCGATCACGTCGTTGTCGACGTCGAACTCGCCGCTAACGTACAGCGCCGTGAAACCGAGCATGAGTGAGTTCGGAAAGGGCCAGGCCTGGCTCGAGAAGTAGCGGACGTCGCCCACCGTGATGCCGGTCTCCTCGTAGACCTCGCGAATCACCGCGTCCTCGGCGCTCTCGCCGGGCTCGACGAAGCCCGCCAGCACGCTCACGATGCCGGGCGGGAAGTGGGGAGATCGGGCGAGCAGGATCTCCTCGCCGCGCTCGACGGCCACGATCATGGCCGGCGCCAGGCGCGGATACAACGGGATCTGGCAGTCCGGACACACGCGAGAGCGGTCGGCCTTCGAGAGCTCCGTTCGCTCGCCGCATGCGCCGCAGAACTGATGCGTTCGATCCCACTCGACCACCTGCACGGCGCGCCCCGCCACCGCGTGCACCGTCGGCTCGAGCCTCCCGAAGAGCAGGCGCAGATCGCGGAACGCAAGCCCGGGCGGCGCCTCCTGAGTGACTTCGAGCTCGGCCGAGAAGCAATGATCCTCGCCGAGCCGACCCAGATACTGCGTCCGCACCGCCTCGATCCCGTGCTCGTCGATGGTGGCTACGGCCGGAAGCTTCCCCGCATCCGTGACCAGCAGCTCGCGCTTGCGGAACGCGAAGAGCCGGGGGGAATCGCCGAGGTCGTCCGGCGCGCGATGCCCGGGGATGAAGGGAAGAGGGAACCGTTCACTCATGGGATCGAGCCTAACCGGATCCGACCGACTCCGCTGCCCCCGGGCCGAGGTGAAGGGTCGACGTCCGACCACAGTCGGCCCACGCGCAGCTCCGATGATCGGGATCCAGATCGCGAACGACTCGGCGAGCGTGCACAAGCCGATCGGGGAAGGGCTGAAGCAGGGTGGACACCAGGTCGCCGCCGACGAGGATGGCGATCAGGCCTTCGGGCCTGCCTGGCGAGGTCACCACGACCTGCGCTGCGCGGAGCAGCGCGCCATGTCAGAAGAGTCAGAAGAGATCGACATCCCCCCCATGCCGCTTCCCGATCTCCTCCATCAGGCTTCGAATGGCGGCGTCCTGCTGGCTGGCGGCCTTCACGATTTCTTCGCTGCTCTCGGTCATGCTGCTGGTCGTATCCGAGACGCTCGCCGCGACCTGCTTGACGTTCTCCACGTGGCTCTCGATGGACGAGGCGACGACGGCGATGCGTTCGCTGGCGTCCGACGCCTCCTGCGAGAGCTTCTTGACCTCTTCCGCGACGACGCCGAAGCCGCGTCCGAACTCCCTGGCCTTGCTGGCCTCGATCTTCGCGTTCAGGGCGAGTAGCCGAGTCCGATCGGCAACCGCCCGGATCGCGCGCGACACGTCGATGATCTGCGTGGCCTTCTCGCCCATCTCCGCGGCGACTCGGATGGCGCTCTCGGCGGCCTCCGAGGCGCTGCGTGCAGAGTTGGAATTCTGGGTGCAGCTGGCGCTGGTGACGTTCAGGCCGGTCGTGATCTCCTCCATCGCCCGGGTCACGGCGGAGAACATCTGCTCGCGCTCCTTGGTGGCCTTGTCCGACGACAGCAACGCCTGTTCGAGCTCACGCTTCTGGTCCTCGAGCTGTTGATTCTTCTCGCTGACGACGCGCTGGGTCTCCTTCAGCTCGCTCATGGCCGCAGCCGCGCGGGCGTTGCTCGCCGCGATGTCATCGGTGAGCGCGAGGAGCTTGTCCTTCTCCTCGCGAAGCGCCTCGCTCTCTTCGAGGGCCGCCTCGTGCTGCTGCTTCAGCGCGGCGAGCTCGGAACGAGTCTGCCTCAGCTCTTCCTCCAGCTCGCTCGCCGCCGCCTCGCTCGTAGCTGCCTTCTTCCGTCTGGCCAACGATTCCTCCAGTCCTCTTCACATGCGCGCTGCGAGGTGCGCGCGGCTCGTGCTCGCGCGCTGGCACCCGCGGCCCGAAGGCTCCGAACACGCAGCTGAATCGGGGCAACGCGCAGATCGGTTGAGTCCGGGTGCGGCATTTGTGAACGCACGGTGTTCGGCGAGTGAGATTTCCATGGATCGCCTGACCTCGGATTGCGCGATTGGCCCGGCCGTGAATCGGCACGACTGCCGACGCTCCCACCCCGGAAGTGATAGGCTCTCGCGCCATGCATGCGGTGGAGTTGCAGGGCGTTCGGAAGGACTACGGCTCGCGGACGGGGCTGCACGAGGTCGATCTGGTGCTCGAGCCGGGAAGCGCGGTCGGCCTGCTCGGGCCGAACGGTGCCGGCAAGACCACGGCCTTGCGCCTGATCCTCGGATTCATCTTGCCCAGCGCCGGGCGGATCCTCGTCCATGGCATCGAGCCGAGCGGGATCGAGGCGCGTCGCGGGCTGGGCTATCTGCCGGAACAGGTCCAGCTGCCCTCGCGAATGAATGCCCGTGCGTTCCTCAGGCTGCACGCCAGGCTGATCGGCCTTCGCGCGAAGGACGCGGCCGAGGAAGAGATCGAGGCGATCGCACGCCTGGTCGGCATCGAGGAGCGGCTCGACGATCGCCTGGGCACGCTCTCGAAGGGCCTCTCACAGCGTGTCGGCTTCGCCCAGGCGCTGCTGGGCCGCCCCGACCTGCTCCTCCTCGACGAGCCCACTTCGGGCCTCGATCCCATCGGCATGCGCGCGGCGCGTGAGTGGATCGATCAGGCGCGCTCATGGGGGACGACGGTGCTGATGAGCAGTCATGTCCTCTCGGAGGTCGAGCGTTGCTGCGACCGCGTGGTGATCCTGAACGAGGGGCGCATGGTCGCCGCCGGCACCCTGGAATCGATCCTCCACGAGGGCGAGGAACTCGAGGATGCGTTCGTTCGACTCGTCGCTTCGGGAGGGGGAGCCTAGGCGATGCGAGTCCAGGGCTACGCGCTCGCGCTGCTCACGCGGGAGGCCATCCTCGACGCGGTTCGACGCAAGATCGTCGCGGTGCTGGTGATCGTCTGCTTCCTGACGATGATGATGCTCGATGGCTGCACGTCTTGTGCCACCGAAATCAAAATCGAGGGCTCGCTCTTCGCGATGGTGAGCGTGCCGGGCATGGCGGTCCTGATCATCTTCACGATGCTGAGCCTGTGGGTCATCGCGCTCAGCGCGGTGGTGGCCTCCGACCATCTGAGCAACGTTCTGGAGGACGGCAGCGCCGCGCTCGTCCTGTCGCGGCCGGTCACGCGCGAGACCTATGCGCTCTCCAGGCTACTGGGGGCGCTGGTCGTGACCCTCGGCGCTGGAGCGATCCTCGTGGGCGGAGCCCTCTACATGCTCGTGGTGCGCGGGGACTTCCCGCTCGGGCCGGGGCTGATGGCGATCCTCTGTACCGTTCTCTCCGTCATCTCGATCTCGGCGTTCTCGATGGTGATGTCACTCTACATCGGACGGATTCCGAACATCCTGCTCATGTTCACCCTGGTGGCGGCGATCTCCGCCACCAACATGGCCTCGGTCACCACGGGCAGCCCCAGCGGTGTGCTGGGGATCGTCAATGACTGGGGCCCCCCCTTCGCGACGGCGATCGTGATCGCCCTCGCGCCCTGGGCGGAGTTCGAGGTGATCGGCAGCAACACCCTCGAATCGATCCTCAGGCTCCTCGCGTGGACGATCGGGGCGGTGGGGCTGCTGCTCTACAACTTCCGTCACCGGGAGTTCGTGTAGGTCGAGACAAGGCGGGAGGAGGCTAGTAGGCGTCGAAGTCGAAGACCTCGTAGCGCACGTGGTCGGGCCGGTGCGTGCGCCCCTGTCCCGTCAGGTCGAGCCACAGCAGGTTGAGGGGCGAGGGCCGGAGGCGGCGGGGCACGTCGACGTAGAGCGAGCCCGACCAGTCGCGCGTAGGGTCCTTGCCCACCCACAGGCGCAGGGGATTGGCGCTGCGAAGCGCCGGAAGATCCTGCGGCAGCAGCTCGCGCGGGAGCTCGCCGATCTGGACCTTGATGCCGTGGAGACCGCTGTCGGCGTAGACGTGTCCCCGATCCCCGCGCCACGCCACCTGATAGGGGCCGAGCTGGGCATGGCCGAGCCGCCAGGCGACCGCCTGCGCGCTCGGCCAGATGCGATCGAGGTCCGGATCCACGAGCTCGCCGCGAGGGGGCGCCGTTCCGAATCCCACCTTCGCGTCGAGCTGGCAGACGCTCTGGTAGCCCCACTTCTTCACCAGGATCGGCGTGCTGTTCTGATTGCCCACGCCCGACAGGAAGGTGAACCCGCGCTTGCGGCTCTCGTCCATCATCATCTCGGTGAGGGTGACGAAGAGCCCCTTCATCCGCGTCTCGGGATGCGTGGCGAACTGGAAGGGCCAGATGCCCATCTCCTCCTCGCCGAAGCAGCGCGCCTTGATGGGGATCATCAGGTTGTGGGCGATCCGCTGGTCGCCGTCGAAGGCCGAGAAGCCGAAGGTCTCACCGAGCGGGTTGCCGAAGCACAGGCGCTCGAGGTAGTCGCGGCCGATGTGCTTGGCACTCGGGAAGACGAGGCGCAGCAGGGCGGCTGCGTCTTCCAGGCCCTCGGGCGAGAGGTCGAAGGGGCGGACATCGAACACGGCGGTCTCCTTCGATCAGCGTCAGGTGCTGGCGACTTCCCTGGCTTCGAGGTGCTTCTCGATGAACTCGTCGTAGCGCATGACGCGATAGCCTGCGGCGAAGAGGCGTTCGAGGTTGCGCAGCACGCCTCGACGGTTGTAGTAGAGCAGCCAGTTGTAGAGCCGGCTCCCGTCGATCTCGGGATGCATGAAGCGCTCCTGCTCGGTGTCGATGTCGTAGGGGTGGCTGTATCCCGTGACCGGGTAGCCCGAGCGCGTTCGGCGCGCGAAGAGCCAGCGCACCACAGGGTAGGGGAGGACGCGGAAGTAGACGCCGCCGGCGAAGGGCAGGTTGAGCCCGGCGAAGCGCACGAGCGTCATGGGGATCTCCCACAGCGGGCCCACGCGCTTGGGCGCCTCGGTGCCGAACTCGGGCCAGCCGTAGAGAGGATGGCTCGCCGGGCATACCGAGCTCGAATAGGTGAAGCCGAGCTCGTCGAGCACCTCGTAGGCCCAGCGCGTCCGCTCCGAGATCGAGCCCATCGGCGCGCGAAAGCCGCGACAGCGCGAGACGCCCGCCCGATGGTACGCGTCGAGGCATCGGCTCAGGTCGTCGCGCAGCGTGTCGGGGCTCTGGCGGTCGAGGGGGATGTGCTCGTTCGTGTGGCAGCCGATTTCATGGCCCGCGTCGGCGATGCGCCGGATCAGCTCGGGGTAGCGCCGGGCGACGTCCCCCGTGCTGTACCAGGTGCACCTCGCGCCGTGCCGCTCGAGGCACTCGAGCAGCCGTTCGCTGTTGGCGGGGACGCGCTCGGCATAGCGATCGCCGTCGGGAAGCAGCCGGCGGACGTCCTCGAGGTCGACGCTGAAGAGGTAGAGCGGCAGCGCATCGGGCATGGGCTGCGCGATCTGGGGCATGGGGGCGTCCATCGGGCGGGCCTTCGGTTGGCTTCCGATTGTCGCGCTAATCGTCGAGGCCCGCGAACTTTCGCGCCCGGCGCGTGGCGGTCCGGGGATCATAGGAGCGTAGGATCTGCATCTTCTCGGCCTCCACCGAGCCCTCAGCATGGACGGCGAGCACCGCGTGGTAGCCCGCGAAGTCCCGGGTCGTCATGTCGGCGATCAGGTTCATCATGCGTAGACGGTGGCCCGCGGGCGCGCTGGCGGCGAAGTACTTCTCGAGCACCGCGCGGATCTCGGGGCTCTCCCAATCCGCCTCTCCGGGGCCGGTGACCAGCAGGCCACCGGCGCACTCCTGGACGAGCGCGAGCGCCTCGTGGTAGCCGGTGGCGAAGGTGTACTTGGCCATGTTGGTGGTCATCGGATCCGGGTACGCGATGCCGTTCTGTCCCATCCGGGCGCGAATGGCCGCCATCTCCGTCAGCGCCCGCACGGTCTCCGCGTAGTTGATCAGCTGCGTGATCTTGTCGCGGATGTGGCCCGCCTTCATCACGCCGTTCATCTCGGCGATCTGCCCCGCGGCGCCCACGAAGGCGTCGATGAGCGGAAGCTTGTAGGAGACCGCGGTGAAGCGGTGGTACTCGACGAAGGTGAGCGCGGCCGGCGCGGACAGCTGGGGCTTGCGACAGAAGAAGACCCGCTCCCAGGGCACGAAGACGTCCTCGAAGACGGTCAGCGTCTCGAGCATCTTCGTCCTGCTGGCCAGCGGATGCTCGAAGGCGTTGCGATCTCCGCCCCCATAGGAGGAGATGTAGAGCGAGAGGCCCGGCGCGTTGACGGGTACGGCGAACGAGAGCGCCCAATCCTCGTCTCCCGGGCCCATCGCCCGGGTGGGGAGGGTGATGATGTAGTTGGCGGACGGGGAGGCGGAGGTATGGGCCTTGGCGCCGCGCACCACGATGCCGTCGGCGCTCTCGTCCACGACGTGGAGATAGAGGTCCGGGTCCTGCTGGTCGGCGGGGCCCTTGCCGCGATCGCCCTTCACGTCGGTCTGCGCCACCGCGAGGGCGAGGTCCTCCTCCCGGCACTGGGCGTAGAAGGCCCGCATGCGCTCGAGCTCCTCGCCCTCGCAGACGCGGAGGAGCGCGAAGAGGGCGTCGCTCCCGATCTCCTTGATGAGCGCCGGAATCGTGTGGCCCAGCTCTGTTCCGTGCTCGATCAGGCGGGATCGTGCGAGCAGGTCCTCGGCGTTGCGCGGGATCCTGTAGAAGGCGCTGTAGGGCTCGCCGGTGGTCTCGTCCTCGGCGACCACCAGCTCGCGATGCGCGGGATCCCAGGCGGCCGCGAAGTCGCCGGCCGAGAGCTCGAGCGCCATGGCGAGCTCGGGCTCGCTCGCGAGATCCTCGACCCGGCGCCCCTTGTAGTAGAGCGTCCGCCCGTCCTTGAGGGAGGCCTTGAACTCGTCGGCTGTTCTCAAACCCATGGGGGGATTCTACTTCGGCGCCTGGCCGCGAGGAAGCGGAAACCGAAGAACCCGACCAGGAGTCACGAAGCAGCATCCGTGCACCGGAACCGGTAAGCGCCCGCCACACAAAGGATTGTCTGTCGTGTCCAAAAGGCTACGATATTCGATCGGCATCGGTTCGAGTCGAATCCGGTCGAGCTTGGACATCCGCGGACCCGGCCGCGCAGCACGCTTCTCACCGGCACCGCGGCCGCGTGATAGCCTTCGCCTCGCGCCCGCGCGTCCAGAGGGTCCCCGAGCGGATCGACCCTGCTGGAGGCGCGAAGGTCAGCCGGACGAGAGCTCGACCGCCGGTCTTCACCGCCGCCGGTCGCCACGAGAGGAGGCCAGGAATCATGAATAACGCCAGCAGGTTCCGCGTTCCCCTGCTGATCGCGAGCGGCCTCGTGGTGCTCGTCGCCGTCGCCATGCTGCTCTCCGGCCGTCCCTATCCGATCGAGCCGGGCAGCACCGTCGTGCTGGAGATGGGCGGCGCCTACGTGGAGGGCGAGATCACGCCGATCGAGCGCCTCCTCGGAGGCGGCGGTGAGTCCTTCGTCTCGATCCTCTCACGGCTCTCGACCGTCGAGCGCGATGATCGCGTGGGCACGCTTGTGCTCGTGATCCGCCCACTGGAGATCGGCTGGGGCAAGGCCGACGAGCTCCGCGCGGCCCTCGGCCGATTGAAGCGCCGGGGCCGCAAGGTCGTGGCCCTGCTCGACCTGCAGACCTTTCGAGCCACGCGGGAGTTCTACGTCGCCTCGGCGGCCGATGAGCTCTACATGAGTCGCGGCAGCGTGATGCCGTTGGCAGGCATGGCGGCCGATTACGTCTTCTACCACGGCCTGCTCGAGCGCCTGGGCCTCAAGGTCGACGTCGGCAAGGCGGGCAAGTACAAGTCGGCGGTGGAGCCCTTCACGCGGCCCGACATGAGCGAGGCCTCTCTCGAGATGGCCAATTCGCTGCTCGACGACGTCTTCGAACGCTTCGTTGCTGCCGTCGCCGAGGGGCGGGGGCTCGATGAGGATCGGGTGCGCGCGCTCGTCGACGAGGGTCTCGTGCTCTCCACCGACCTCGAGGCCGCGGGTCTGGTCGACGGCTCGCTCCACCTCGACCAGCTGCTCGATCGGGTCGGCGGCGATGTGGTGCGCCAGAAGGAGTACGCGCGGGTCTCGCCCGAAGACGTCGGCTGGGATCCGGAGATCAACGTGGCATTGATCTACGGCACAGGCACGGTGGTATCCGGCAAGCGCAGTCCCGGCTCGGGGGCGGGCCAGGAGTTCGCATCGCGGACGACCGCCGATGCCCTTCGCGACGCCGCCGAGGACTCGGAGATCGACGCCATCCTGCTGCGGATCGACAGCCCGGGCGGCTCGGCGCTGGCCGCCGAGGAGATCCACCGCGCGATCGTGCTGGCGCGCGAGTCGGGCAAGCCGATCGTGGCTTCATTCTCGGATCTGGCGGCCTCGGGAGGCTACTACGTCGCGGCTGCGGCGGACTCGATCGTCTCCTCTCCGGGGACACTGACGGGCTCGATCGGCGTCTTCTCGCTGCGACCCGTGATCGGTGAGGCGCTCGAGGGAATCGGCATCTCGCTGGAGAGTCTGCGCCGGGGGGCGAACTCGGACATCCTCTCGATCGCGAAGCCACTCCGTGACGGCGCCCGGGCGAGATACGAATCCGTCGCCCTCGACATCTACCAGCTCTTCCTCGCCCGGGTCGCGGAGGGGCGCCCGCTCGAGGTCGACGAGGTGGACGCCGTTGCCCAGGGCCGTGTCTGGACCGGCGAGCAGGCCATGGTGCATCGGCTCGTCGACCAGCTGGGCGGGCTCCACGCGGCGGTGGACCAGGTCCGCGAGCGCCTCGACGTCGACGAGGATACGGATGTCGCACTGGTCGTCTATCCGAAGCCGATGAGTCTCTCCCAGCAGATCATGGGCGCACTCGACGCTCGCGTGGTCGCGACCGTGCGTGCGCAGCTCCCCTTGCCGCCGGCCTTCGCTCGCCTCGATCGGCTCCTCGCGAGCCTGCCCATCGATGCGCCCCTCATGCTCCTGCCCTTCGCGATCGATATCCGCTGACGGGTTGCGATTCCAACCCGCGGCCGTTCGGGTTAGGCTTGAGAACATGACCGCGACGCCTGCCGCTGCTCGGGCTTCCGCTCGCTGCCGCGGGCGGGAGAGGAGGGGAGATGGAGCTGCGAAGAGTCATCGAGGTGGATGCCGAGCGCGATGAGGTCGTTGCCCTGATCGTGCGCGACGAGACGCTGCTCTCGCTCTTTCCCGGCAGGACCGAGATCCTCTCGAGCGAAGGGGATCGCCGGACGACCCGCACGCAGTACACCGCGCTCGGACGTGAGGGCGAGGCCATCTTCCACTTCGAGTTCATGATGGACGGCAGCGTGCGCTTCGAGAAGCAGTGCGATGGCCGGGTCTGGCGCGAGCTCAACGGGAGCGTCGACGTGGAGGAGACGCCCGACGCCCTGGGCTCGCTCATCACCATCGAGCTGAAGGGCAGGACCAAGGGCCTGGTGCCCGAGTTCACCATCAAGGGGCCGATGGAAGACCAGATCGGTCAGATGAGCGAGGCGCTCTGCGAGATCGTCGAAGGCCGGAGATAGGCGCTCGCTCGTGCGCCGCGACGCACGCTGTGCTGCTATCGTGACGCGCCTACGCGGCCGGCCTCGAGGTCGCCCGCATCGACGCGAGTCCGAATCTTGAAGACGATCCAGGTGAACGTCGAGGCCACCGACGGTCTCGGGCTCTACGCGGAGAAGAGCTCGCCCGAGGGCCAGCGCTCGGGCGAGATCATCCTGTTCTCGTGCGCGTACTCGACCACCCACGAGAACTGGCGATCTCAGGTGGAGCCCTTCGTGGCGGCGGGGCACGAGGTGGTGCTCTGGGATCTGCGCGGTCACGGCCGTTCGGAGGCGCCGGACGACCCCGAGCGCTACTCGATGGACCAGGTCGTCGAAGACCTTCGTGCGGTGCTCGATTGGGCGACGCCGGGCGGGGCCTGCGTGCTGGCCGGACTCTCCTTCGGTGGCCTCGCCTCGCTCCACTTCACCCTCGCCCACCCCTACCGGGTGCGGGCGCTCGTGCTCTCGGGCAGCGGCCCTGGCTTCAAGAACCCCGAGGCGGCCGAGCGCTGGCGAGCGCAGAGCGAGCGCACAGCCAGCTTCCTGGAGGAGCGCGGCTTCGCGGCCTTCGTGACGGGCAAGGCGGCGCCGACGTGCATCGGCCTGCACCCGGAGCTGCCCGCCGCCCAGCGGGCCGCGGCGGCGATCATGACGCAGAGCGCGGTTGCGGTCGGCCACTTCGGGCGCGGCGTGGCCGGCATGGCGCCCAGCGTGATCGACGAGCTCGCCCGGATCGAGCAGCCGGCGCTGGTCCTGGTGGGCGAGCACGACGACGCCTACGTGCGGGCCGGGCAGGTGATGGCGGGCAAGCTGCCGAACGCCCGGCACGAGATCCTGCCGGCCGCGGGGCACATCAGCAACATCGACGAGACCGAGGCGTGGAATCGCGTGGTCCTCGGCTTTCTGGCCGATCTGCCCCTCGCCTGAGCGCCCGGTCTCGCAATCGCGCGAAATCGCGCAACCTTCTGCTCGCCCCCCGGTTCGATTCCACATGGCGGAGCCAGGAGACCACCGGGTTTGCAAGAGCAGGATCCCGATGCGCAGCGGATGCTGGCTTTCCGCGCTGGCGACGAGTCGGCGTTCGACGCGCTCTACGAGCGCTGGTCGAGGCCGCTCCTTCACTTCGTGGAGCGCATGGTGGGTGACGCAGGGACGGCCGAGGAGCTGGTCCAGGAGACCTTTCTTCGCGTGTATCGGGCGCGCGAGCGATACGAGCCGAGAGCACGCTTCTCCACCTGGCTCTATCGCATTGCCACGAATCTCACGCTCAACGAGCTGGCGCGGCCGCGCCGCAAGCACACCCACGACGGCGAGGCCGCCGATGAGGTCGCGGAGAGGGCGCCCTCGGCCGAGCGGGTGGTGGGCTCGCGGCGGGTGGGCGAGCAGGTCGAGGCGGCCCTCGAGCAGCTGCCGGAGCGTCAACGGGTGGCGCTCTGGCGCTGCGCGGTCGTGTTGCGCAGCCACGCCGAGATCGCCGAGGTGCTCGAGACCAGCGAGAAGTCGGTGAAGGCGCTGGTCCATCGGGGTCGGGCCGCACTGCAGTCGAGGCTAGGCTTCCTCCGTGCAGGCGTGGAGTGAAGGCGCGACGGGTGAAGGCGCGACGGGTGAATGGGCGTGGGTGATGGGCGACGGGTGATGGGGCAACGAGTGATGGGGCAACGGGAATGAGCGAATCCGAGGAGCGCAGGGGCGACGATCCGGTCGACCGCGCGCTGCGCGATCTGCCGGCGCCGGACCTCTCCGACGCCCGCATGTCGCGCATCAAGGCGCAGCTCGATGCTCGGATCGCCGCCGAGCGCGCGGCCTCTCCGGGTAGGGGCGCGCCGGGGGCCGAGATCGTGTCCCTCGACGAGCAGCGACGCCAGCGTCGCCGCCTCGCGTCAGCGATCGTGGCGGCCGCCGCGGCTGCGCTCCTGCTGATCCTCGCACAGCGGTCCGGCGACGAGATGGACGCGCCCCGCATCGCCGAGGTGCCCGAGCCGAGCGCCCCGGCCCCGGCCCCGATGATCGAGGAAGCGCTCGACGAGACCCGGCTCGCGGTCATCCCCGAGCCGGCCCCCGCCGTCGAAGCGCGCCCGGCTCCTCCGGAGCCGCGCGAGTCCGTCGCGTCCGAGCTCGCAGATGGACCGATGCCGGCTCCGTCCCCGAATGATGCACTTCTCGAAGGAGTCGGGGACGACGAGCTGCTCATCGCCCTCGAGCTCGAGACCCTCGAAGACATCGAGGTGATCGAGAATCTCGATCTGCTCCTGGCCCTCGAAGGCCTCGAGCGCACCGAGGTCGATCCGACCGAGGCCATGTGATCCCGTCCTCGCGCGAGAAGCTCTACGCTGCAGCCGACCTCTGATACCGTCGCCCCAACACGACGGCGGGCGCTGCGCCTGCGGGCGCCGCGCGGACTCGGGAGGAAGCGCCTTGGACTTCACGCAGCTGAGCCCGGCGGCGATCATGATCTCCACTGTGGTCAGCGGAGGCCTGGGCGCTCTTCGGCCACGCCTGGATGAAGGAGCTCGGTCTCACCGAGGACGACCTCGGCTCGGCAGGGCCCTTGATCGGCGGCAGCATCGCGACCTGCCTGGTGGCGGCGGTGACCGTCGACGCGCTGATCGTATTGACCGGCATCGACACGGTGACCGGCGGGCTCGCCCTCGGCGCCGCGCTCGGCCTCGGCATCGTGGCCATGGCGATGGCCTCCGACGCGCTCTTCTCGGGCTGGACCCTTCGTCTATACATCATCCAGATGAGCTACCGCGCCCTCTACCTGGTGCTGATGGGCGGCATCTGCGGGGCGTTCGCGTAGGGCCGCGCAGTCGCTAGAAGGCGAGCTCGACGCCGCCATAGGCCCAGCGCGGCTTGTTCGCGCGGGGGCCGATGGGGTGGCGGGTGACCACGACCGCCGAGTCGGTGACGTTGTGGACGCCCGCGATCAGCTTGATCCGCTGATCGCGGTCCACATAGAACCACCCGATGAGATCGAGCAGGGTATTGGATTGGACGACGCCGAAGCGGCTGTCCGGGATGCCTTCGGGCGTCGTCAGGCTGTCGGTATTCGAGGCTGTGCTGAACTGCTCGCTGGTGTGGGTGACGCTGGCGTTGACACCGAAGCGATTCATCTGGAAGCCGATGCTGAAGGCGAGGCTGTGCTCCGGGATGTAGGGCACGCGATTGCCCTGGACGCCGCACGCGAAGATCGAGTTGGGATCGTTGCTCCGCGCGTCGTTGGCGAGGGTGGCGCTGGTGTAGGTGTAGCTGAGGGATGTCGGGATCTCGAAGCGGACGTCGAAGAGTGAAGCGGGATCCCAGGCGACCTGCGTCTCGAGACCGCCGGAGTTCACTTCGCCGACGTTCTCGGCATCGCCGGTGCCGGCGCCGCCGACGCTGTCGATCACGATCAGATCCTCGAAGCGGGTGAAGAAGCCGGTGGCTTCGGCCGAGAGCGCGAGGTCGGGCCACTCGAAGCGGGCCCCGGCCTCACCCGCGTAGCTGCGCTCGTTCGTGACGCCCTGGAAGATCGCGGAGCGCGGATTGGCGGGCGAGAAGCCGGAGTGGACGCCGGCAAAGAGGATGATGGAGTCGGTGGTCTGCCAGGTGGCGCCGACGCCGCCACCCACGAGGCTCTGGGTGGCCTCGCCCTCGCGGACCACGGTGTTGGTATCGTCCAGGGCGTAGTCGATGGCGCGCTGCCAGAGCTGCTCGAAGCGTACCCCGGGACGGATCGTGAAGTCGCCCACCTCGATGACGTCCTCGAGATGGAGGGCCAGCGCCTGGGTGCGCTGATAGCGGTTGCCGCCGTCGCCGCCCGTGCCGGGGGCGTAGCCGACCAGGCTTCCATCGGGTCCGAAGGAGAGGATCTCGTCACGCTGGAAGCGGCGGATCTCGTCCTGGTGGAAGCGCCAGCCGACCTCGATGGTCTGCATGACGGGTCCGGTCTCGACGGGCAGCGTCGCCTTCTGCTCCGCTCCGAAGAGCTGGTACTTTCGGTCGTTGTTGCGCAGGGAGAGGATGCCGGCCCGCATCCCGCGCAGCAACTCGAGCGGCTTGCCCTCGCTGTTCGGCGTCAGGATCTCGTTCGCGCCGGTACGGGTGCCGTCACCGGCCAGTGCGCGGGCGAGGTTCGCGCCCTGGCCGGTATCGGGGATGTCGTCGTCATCCACGTCGACTGCGAGGATGTCCTCCAGCTTGCGCCAGTTGCGCTCGAAGCGGCTCCAGTAGCCCCGCGTGACCAGCTCGACGGGCGGCCCCTGGTCGGTGAGGGCGGGCAGCTCGATGAAGTGATCGCCGACGACGCGATAGTGGGTGCGCGTGATCTGGTCGAAGCGCGTGGTGGTATAGCGGCGGGCAACGTCCGAGGCGAAGTCGTCCTCGGAGAGGCCGAGATAGGTCTCGAGCGCATCGCCGTCGGTGTAGCCGAACTTGAAATCGAAGCGCTGTGCGCGCTCCGTCGGCGGCACCCACTGCAGCTTGACCATCGGCTCGATGGTGGTGAAGCCCGTGTTGTCGACGTCCTGGAAGTCGGGGCTCGCGTCGATGGTCCGCCAGCCGTCCGATCGCCAGAGGTAGAGCTCCGCGAGCACGCCGAAGCTCCCGGCGCTGCGCGTGTCGAAGGTCTGGCCCGCGTAGGTATGCAGGCGCGTCTCGTGATCGTCGCCGTAGAGCAGCTTGCCGTAGAGGTCGAGCTCGGCGGGCACCGAGGTGGAGATGTAGTTGAGCACGCCGCCGGTGGTGTGCGGACCGTTGCGGATCTGGCTCGAGCCCTTCAGGACCTCGATGCCCTCCATGCGCCCGGCGGAGGGCGAGTAGTAGGCGGCCGGGGCCGAGTAGGGCGCCGGTGCCGCCAGGATGCCGTCCTCCATCACCGTGACCTTCGCGCTCCGCGTCGAGTCGACGCCGCGCAGGCTGATGTTGGGGAAGAGGCCGTTGCCATCCTCCTGGCGCAGATACACGCCAGGGACCTGCGAGAGGATGCGGAGGATGTCGTCCTGAGACTGGATGCGCAGCGTGTCGCGATCGAGGTACTGCCCCGAGCCGGGCACGAGCTGACGGGCCTCGTCGGAGGAGCCGAGCACCGTGATCTGATCGATCTCGCGAATCACCGTCGGCTTGCGCTCCACCGGGGTCTCGGTGGGGGACTCCGAAGCGGGCTGTGCCGCGGCAGGGCCCCCGCCGATCAGCAGTCCGATCGCCGCGGCCCATCGCATGAAAAGGCGTCTGGCGACGGAGGTTTCGAGGGCACGGCCGGCCCCTCGAAGGCGTCCGCGGCTGGCGTCCGCGGGCGAGCGGACGAGCGTCATCGGGTTCACGGGATTCCTAGCTGGCGCAAAGGGCTGGGGATTCTTCTCCGGGCGGGGCCGGTTCTCGGTTGCCTACGGAATTGAAATCCATTATCAACTGCGGGCAGCGATATTGATAATCACTTTCAGTTGATCTCGCAATCGAGATCGACCGAGCCGGCAGCGATTCTTCGCGCTGGATTGGGAGACCGTCAGCAATGCTGGAGCTGAGCCGTTCTGGACGCCGATCGCTCTTGAAGTTCGGTGCCCTCATCTTTGCGCTGGGGATCGGCCTCGGTTGTGGGAACACCACCCAGGAGTGCGAGGCCCCCGAGCTCACCACCGCCGAGCCGGCCGACGTCACGACCCAGGTCCTGCAGACCATCGCCGAGATCGCCTATGCGAGCTACCTGGATTCGCTCGAGTCGGCGAAGGTGCTCAGCGACGCCATCGACGATCTGATCGCCGATCCGAGCTACGAGACGATGCGCGCCGCGCGCGGCGCCTGGCTCGACGCGCGTGAGCCCTACGGACAGACCGAGACCTTCCGCTTCCAGTCGGGTCCCATCGACGACCTGCAGGACGATGGCACCTTCGCGGATGGCGAGGGAGCGGAGGGCCGGATCAACGCCTGGCCGCTCGCGGAGGCGCTCGTCGACTATGTCCAGGACCTCGGCGACCCCAACGCCACGACCTCCCCCTTCCCGCCCCTCAGCTCCGACCCGATGGACCCGCCCCAGATCGTCAACAACATCATCAGCGACAACGCGGGAGACACGAGTGTCATCACCAAGGACTTCATCGCGTCCTACAACGCCATCGATGGCGACGACGAGCGCGCGGTCGCGACGGGCTATCACGCCATCGAGTTCCTTCTCTGGGGGCAGGACCTCAATGAGGAGGAGAGCGGTGCGGCAGGCGGCAACCGCCCGTGGCAGGACTACCTGCCCGTCGACCCGCCGGGTGGCGATCCGGCTTGCGAGGATCTCACCTGTGATGCCCGCGCCGCCTATCTCCAGGTTGCGATGGAGCTGTTGATCGAGGACCTCCAGCGCGTGGTCGACGCCTGGGCGCCCAACACCCCGGGCAACTATCGGGAGACCTTCGTCGAGGGTGGGAACGATACGATCGCCACGGTGATGAGCGCGCTTCGCGAGTTCGGCGAGGGCGAGCTCGGGGGGGAGCGGATGCAGGCCGCTCTCAATGCCCAGTCCCAGGAGGACGAGCACTCCTGCTTCAGCGACAACACGCACCGCGACGTGCTGCTCAACGCTCTCGGGATGGCGAACATCATCCTCGGCCGCTACGAGGGCGCCACCGCGGTCTCGGGCAAGGGGCTCTACGACCTGCTCGTCGAGAGCGATCAGACCGCGGCCGCCGATGCGCTGCGCGATGCCACCGCCGAGGTGATGGCGCGCGTCAGGGACATCGACGACGAGGTACGCGTTTCGGGGATCCGCTTCGACCAGCTCCTGAATCAGGGAATCGATCAGCCGGAGCTGGTCGCCGCCATCACGGCGCTCGTGGATCAGGCTGAAACGGTGGAGGATGCCGAGCGGGCGCTGGGCCTCTAGCGGCTGCGCCCCGCCATCTGCATCTCCCAGCCAACCGGGCTCCTGGAGTCGGCACCTCGCGGGCTTCGAGTCGGATGCAAGGCAAGCCAAGGAAAAGAGACGTGATCGATCGCCCGCGCGCGCGAGTATGCGTCAGCCCTCTCCCTGTAGGCCGCCGAGCCTCGAGGGCACACCGGCGACTCCTCGCAGTCGCAGCTGTGGGGGCGGTCGCACTCGGCTGCCCCGAGGCGCCCTCGCCGGAGGGCGCGGGCTCGGTCCTGTCATCGCCCGCCGCCGCCACCATTCCCGAATCCGAGTTCCGCCCGGGCGGAGAGACTTCCGTCGCCCGCTCCGGAGCCTTCGAGACGCCCATCGCCAACATGCCGAGCGGAGGCCTGTCGAAGTTCAACACGGGAGACATCTTCTTCCGCTCGCCGCAGGTAGACCGCGGGCCGCACTTCTCGACCGACAACTGCCGCGCGTGCCACGTCAGCGACGGGCGCGGAAACCCGCCCCCGTCCCCCGCCTCGCCGATGCGCTCGATGGTCCTCAAGGTGGCCGCGCCGGACGGGGCGGACGGATTCGGGCCCGACCCGATCTACGGCGGTCAGATCCAGGTCGAGGGGGTCGACAGGGGCGCCGTCGGTTCCGGATGTCCCGAAGACGGGCTCTCGTTGCACGATGGAGCGCTGGTGCCCGCGAGCTGCGGTGCCATCGGCGAGGCGTACCCCTACGTGCTCTACGAGGACGAGGACGGGCGCTATCCCGACGGCTCCGAGTACACGCTGAAGCGCCCGGTGTATGTAGTGACCGATGCCTCGTACGGCGCCTTCGCGGAGGGCGTGCGCTTCTCGCCGCGCGTCGCGCCCGGCATGCCCGGCATGGGGCTGCTCGGCGCGATCACCGAAGACGACCTTCGCGCGCTGGCCGATCCCTTCGACCTCGACGGCGATGGGATCAGCGGGCGGATCCACTGGGTGCGCGACGTCCTGAAGGATGAGCTCGCCATCGGTCGCTATGGCTGGAAGGCGATCAACCCCACGGTCCTGCAGCAGAGCGCCGGCGCGTTTCGGGGCGACATCGGCGTGACGAGCTCCCTCTTTCCCGAGGAGTCCTGCACGGATGCGCAGGTGGCCTGCCTGGACGCGGCGGTCGACGAGGAGAAGTCCTCGCCCGAGACGGACGTGACCGATGTCTTCCTGGCCTTCGTCGAGTTCTACTCGCGCACGCTCGGCGTCCCCGAGCGCGCGGGCTTCGATCCGGCCACGGGCACCTGGGACCAGGGCATCGCCGCCGGCTGGCAGCACTTCCGCGATGTGGGCTGCGATTCCTGCCACGCGGCCTCGTTCGTGACCGGCGAAGCCGAGGGCAGCCCGCTCGGCGACATCGTGGTCTCGACCCTCGTCCAGCCCGCCGAGCCGATCGAGGCGCTCAGCGGCCAGCAGATCCATCCCTATACCGACCTCTTGCTCCACGACATGGGGGGGAGCTGCGAGCCCGTCGTTCGCGAGACCGAAGCCGGCGTACCCTGCGTGGGCGGCGCCGACTGCAACTGGGTGGTTCGCTGTGATGGGCTGGCAGACGGCTTTGCGGAGGGCGATGCCAGCGGGAGCGAGTGGCGCACGCCGCCACTCTGGGGCATCGGGCTCGCGCAGGAGGTCAACGAGCGGGCGCGCTTCCTGCACGATGGGCGCGCCGAGACCCTCGAGGAGGCGATCCTCTGGCATGGGGGCGAGGCCCAGGCGGCGCGTGATGCGTTCATGGCCCTCGAGCTGGGCGATCGATTGGATCTGATCGAGTTCCTGGAGTCGCTCTAGTGCCCGTGGGCGATCGCGCCGCTCGCGCTCTGGCGCTCTGCGTGCTCGCTCTGGCCTGCAGTTGCGCGGAACAGCCGCCCCGCGACCCGATCGAGCTGCGCCCCGGTGCGGGTGCCACCGTGGACCGGGGCGAGCGGGACCGCACGCTGATGGCCGCGCCCGACCTCACCCGTGAGGAGCGCCAGACCTTCTACGTGGGCCGGAGCTTCGCGCGCAACGCCTGGGTGCTGTCGCCCGCTTCCACCAGCGCGCGTGACGGTCTCGGGCCGCTCTTCGGTGCGCGGGCCTGCGTGACCTGCCACGTCGGTGGTGGACGCGGTCGACTCGGCGATCGGCCCGAGCGGCCCTTCCGGGCGCTGGTCATTCGCTTCGGCCAGCACGATCCGAGCGTTCCCCTCGGCCATCGCCCCGATCCGCTCTACGGGGATCAGCTGCAGCCCTTCGGCGCCCATGACTCGCGTCTGGCCAGCGATGTGCGGGCCTCCATGAGCGCGGAGAGCGGCGCCAGGCTCGCATCCTTCGAGCCCGACGCGGCGAGAGATCGTGCCCTCGGCGAGGGAAGGCCGCGGCTGCGCTACGAAGTGGTCGAGGGGCGCTATGCCGATGGCGAGGCCTATTCGCTGCGGCGACCGATCCTCGAGATCGATGCCCTCGCGAACGGGCCGCTCGCAGAAGCGACGCGCGTGACGGCCCGCATGCCTCCGCCCCTCTTCGGCCTCGGCCTGCTCGAGGCGATCCCGGCCGCGGATCTGCTTTCTCTCGAGGATCCCGACGATCGCGACGGAGACGGGATCTCGGGACGCGCGGCGCGCGTGCCGGACCGCACCTCGGGCGAGACCGTCATCGGTCGATTCGGCTGGAAGGCGACCCAGCCCACCGTGCTGCAGCAGTCGGCGGCCGCCTTCCGCAACGACATGGGCATCACCAGCACGGTCTATCCGGAGGAGTCCTGCACGGCTGCACAGACGGGATGCCAGATGGCGCCTTCGGGCCGTGATCAGAAGACGGGCGTCGAGATCGCGGATCACCTGCTCGACGGGGTGGCGCACTTCACGGCACGCCTCGCCGTTCCCGCGCCGCGCGAGCCCTCCTCGCCGATCGTCCGCGCCGGCCGCCGGCACTTCGCCGAGGCGGGCTGCGAAGGCTGCCATGTTCCGACCCACCGTACCCATCCCGATGCGCCGAGCCCGGGTCTCGCGGGCCAGCGCATCGCGCCCTTCACGGATCTGCTGCTGCACGACATGGGGCCCGAGCTGGCCTCGCCCTTCGCGGAGTACGAGGCCGCGCCCGAGGAGTGGCGAACGCCGCCGCTCTGGGGCGTCGGGGTCGACGCGAAGCAGCGCGACGATCTCGCCCTTCTTCACGACGGTCGCGCCCGCACCCTCGCCGAGGCCATCCTCTGGCACGGCGGTGAGGCCCAGCCGGCGCGCGATCGATTCACGGCGCTCTCCCGCAGCGAGCGGAACGAGCTGATCACCTTCCTGGAGTCATTGTGATGATGCGGACACCGATCGCACTGCTCTTCGCCCTGCTTGCCATGGGCTGCAGTCTCGAGCCCGTCGCTGGCGTCGGCCAGGCGGCGGCGCCGCGCGACGCGGCCCTGCAGGCCATCGTCGAGCAGGCGGCCGCGGGGCTCATCGTGCCCCTCTACACCGACTTCGAGACCTCGACGAACGCCTTGCCCGCGGCGTCGCAGTCCTTCTGCGGCGCTCGCGATGCCACCAATCTGGCGGCCCTGCGCGTGGCCTGGCGCGCCGCGATGTCGGACTGGCAGGAGGTGCAGATCGCGCTCTTCGGTCCCGCGTCCGAGCTGGCTCGAGCGCTCCGGGTGCAGATCTTTCCCGAGCCGACGGTCGGCGTGGCAGCGGCCGTCGAGAGCAAGCTCAGGGGGCCCGGCACCATCGACGAGGTGGAGGTCGCGGCGAGTCAGGTGCAGGTGCAGGGCTTGCCCGCGCTCGAGTACCTGATCTTCGGCGACGATTCAGCCGTGCTGGCGAGCTTCGGCGACGATCCCGACGGCGACCGCCGATGCGAGCTCCTCGTCGCCGTCGCGGCGAACCTCGCCACGGTGGGGACGGAGCTGGCGAGCGAGTGGCGGGACGAATGGGGGCCCGCGTTCGTGACCGCCGCCGAGGGCAACGCGCAGTTCGACGAGCGTGGCGAGGTGATCTCGGAGCTGGTCAGCGCGACGCTCCAGCTGCTCGAGCTGATCGCCGATCGCAAGATCGATGATGCGCGCGGCGCGGCGCTCGGCCTCTCGGACCCCGAGGAGCTCGAGTCCTGGCGCAGCCGCACCTCGCTGCAGAACATCCACGCCAATCTCGTCACGATCCGCCTCCTCTATCGCGGCGGCGACGGATTCGGCATCGACGACTTCCTCTCGGAGGACATCCGCACCGAGAGCGTGGACGAGGAGGTCGAGGCAGCCTTCGACGCGGCGATCACCGCGGTGGGTCGGATCACGGTGCCGCTCTTCGAGGCGCTCGAGAGCGCGGACGAGCGCCCCTACGTGGACGCGATCTGGGTCGAGGTGGGCGCCCTTCGCACGGTCTTCGGAGACGAAGTGGTGCCGGCGCTCAACGCGCAGGTGCTCTTCAACTCCAATGATGGCGACTGAGTCGGAGGGGCGGGCGATGTCGACCATGGGCCGGCGAGGCTTCCTCAGAGCCTGCGTCGTCGTGGGCGCCGGACTGGCGGGCGGCGCGGCGATCATCGGTCGGGGGCCACATCGTCAGCGCCCGATGGAGCGCTATCTCACGGCGGGCGCGGACGGGGGTGGGCGACACTTCGTCGCTGTCTACGATGCGGCCGGCCGGGAGCATGGCCGGATCGCGCTGGAGGGCCGCGGCCATGCCCTGGCCGTGGATCCGGCTGGATCGGGCCGCGCGCTGGCCTTCGCCCGTCGCCCCGGTCGATTCGTTCGCGAGATCGATTTGCGCGATGGCGCGGCCGGTCGCGTCATTGCGTCGCAGCCCGGCCGGCACTTCATGGGCCATGGCGTCTACTCGCCCGATGGCCAGTGGCTCTACACCACGGAGAACGACTACGAGGCGGCCCGCGGCGTGGTGGTCGTGCGCGATGCCCGAACCCTCGCGCCGATTCACGAGCTCGAGAGCCATGGCGTCGGGCCGCACGAGCTCGCCCTGCTCGGCGATGGCCGCACGCTCGTCGTCGCCAACGGTGGCATCCACACGCATCCGAGCCAGCCGCGAGAGAAGCTCAACATCGGGACCATGCAGCCGAACCTCGCGTACCTGGATCTGCCGAGCGGTCGCCTGCTCTCACTGCATCGCCCTTCCGATCCCCAGCTGAGCATCCGTCACCTCGCGGTGGATGGCGCCGATCGCGTGGCCGTGGCGATGCAGTACGAAGGCACCCGGCCCGACGGCATCCCCCTGCTCGCGCGCCATGCGGGCGAGGATGCGCTGGTCGCCATGGATGATCCCGCATTCGACTGGCGATCCATGAATCACTACGTCGGGAGCGTCGCGGTCGATCCAGTGAGAGGCATCGCGGCGGTGACGAGCCCGCGGGCCCATCGCTTCGAGCTCTTCGACCTGCGCGAGGGGCGCCATCTCGGGGGTAGGCGCCTGCGCGACGTGTGCGGCGTCGCGTGGTCGCCGCGCGCCTCTGCGTTCATCGTCAGCACCGGGCAGGGACGCCTCGCACAGATCGACCCGGCCGCTCCGACCGGAGCCCCGCTTCGCGTGGCCGAGCTCGCCGATGCCCGCTGCGACAACCACCTCTGCATCGCGACCCTCGACGCCTGATGGACCCGTACGCTCGCGCAGCGGCCTCAGATCTCGGGCGTCTCGATCCCCCGCTCCTCCGCGTAGCGGATCAGCGCCTTGAGTCCGCCGGCGAAGTGCGTGGCGTCGAGGCCCGCCCTTCGCATCAGCTCGGCGAGATGCGCGCTCTTGAGGCCGAACTCGCAGTAGAGGATGTAGCGCCTGCCCCTGTCCATGGCGGGGTAGGCCCGCATGGCACTCGCGAAGTCGAGAAAGAGCGCGTCCGGGTAGTGCCAGCTCGAGTAGGCGGCCTTGCTGCGCAGGTCGATCACCAGGGCGTCGTCCGGAACGTCGTCCGCCATGATCTCCGGCCGTTCGAGAGCCGAGAGGTCGAGGCTGCGCAGGTCGAAGACGCTGCGCTCGGCCACGGCCCGCGCGAGCACCTCGGGATCCATGCGCGCGTCCTCGGCGTCGACCACGGCGAGCTCCGCCGCCGTGGCGGGCTTGCGCGGCACCAGCGCGCAGTACTCCTGCACCTTGGAGGACAGGGGCTCGGTGCCGATCTTCCGGGCGATCTCGATGATCTCCTCCTTGTTGAAGCCGACCACCGGGCGCAGGATGGGCAGGGAGGTCGCGGCGGAGATGGTCATGAGGTTCTGCAGGGTCTGGCTCGAGACCTGGCCAACGGCCTCGCCCGTGATGATCGCCACCGCGCCCCGCTCGTTCGCCACAGCCTCGGCGGCGCGGAGCATCAGGCGCTTGAGGATGATCTGCCAGTAGCGCTGCGTGACGCTGTTCTGCAGCTCTTGCGTCACCTCTTCGAAGTCGACGGCGTGGAAGCGCGGGTGCGTGCCGTACGACCATTGCTTGGCGATCACCTCCATCACCTGGAGCGTCTCCAGCTGATGATTGCGGCCACCGAGGTTGCAGAAGACGTAGTCGAGCCCGACGCCGCGCTTCATCATCTGCCACGCAGACACAGGCGAGTCGAAGCCACCGGAGACCAGCGCGACGGCGCGCCCCTCGGTGCCGAGCGGTAGCCCGCCATGCCCCCGGATCTCGTCCTCGAAGTAGTAGACGCTGCTGCGGGTGATCTCGATCTGGACCGCCACCTCGGGCGCATCGAGATCCACCCCGGCGGCGTGGTGCGCGAGAGCGGCGCCGAGCTCGCGCTGCACGTGCTGCGAGTCGGCCGGGATCTTCGGCCGATCGCCGACGCGTCGCGCTCGCACGGCGAAGGTGCGCCCGCGTACCTTGTCGGCGAAGAGCGCGAGCCCCTCGCGCACGATGTCCTCATCGCTCTTCCACGATCGCGCGCGGACCCTCGCCACGGCCTGCACGCCGAAGACGCGGGCGAGGACAGCGGGGTCGAAGCGCTCGTCCACCGAGACGTAGACGCGGTTTCGGGTGCGCCCGATGCGTCCGCGCACGCCGGCCGTCTTCAACGCATCCTTCACGTTCGCCACCAGGCGCTTGACGAAGCGCTTGCGGGTGGGCTGCGCCTTGGTGGTGATATCGCCGCCGAAACGGATCGCCAGGAGCTGCCGGCCCGGCTCCTCTCCGGGAAGGTCTTCGAGATGCGTGGACGACGAAGCGTCGGCCGCCATGGTCACCTTTCGAGGTCCGCCTGGGGGCGGATGGGTTCATGAGTCGCCGTCGAGGGCGGCGTGCGGACCGCGCGCCAGCTTCGTGATGCCGCGCAGCGGCAGGAAGGCCGCCGCCTGGAGCAGGGCCGCGATGGCGAAGAACCCATGGTAGACCACGAGCGGCTCGGCGCCTCTTCCGAGCAGCCCCTCGATGGTCAGTCCCACGCCGAGCGGCACCAGGCCCCCGAGCCCTCGGATCGTGACGGCCGCGATCACGAGGGTGCGCGTGGGCGCGTCGGCGGGCGCGAGCTGGAAGAGAACATGGGTATCGGCGACGCCGAAGCCTGCGGACATGACCGCATAGAGGAAGAAGAAGCCGATCACGCCCATCAGCGTGGCCGGGCCCGGCGTCTCCACCAGCGTGAGTCCCAGGCAGAGGGCGCCCATCACCAGGCTGGTCGTCCGGAAGACCGGCTCGGCGCCGATGCGATCCACCACGCGTCCCCAGCCGTAGAGCGAGATCAGCCCGCCCGCATAGGTGGCGGCGGTGGTGTAGAGGAGCTGGCCCGCTCCGAAGCCGACCTCTCGCTCCATCATCACGAGCACGAAGGGCAGGATGCTGGTGCGTATGGCGCTCGCCAGGCCGGCGCCGGCGATGTAGCGCCCGAGCCCCGCCCGCTCGCGAATCAGCGCGACGGCCTCGCGGATGCGGATGCGCGCTTTCGCGCGTTCGCTGCGCTCGGGCAGGCGTGCGATGAGGAAGATGCGCAGCACGCCGCAGGCGAAGGCCACCGCGAAGAGCGGGCCGAAGTCCTGAGGATGCGCGTCGAGCCAGGCCCGCGCGCCCAGGTAGTAGACGATCAGCGCAAGGTGCCATCCCGAACGCAGCGTCCCGAAGAATCGACCGATGCGCTGCGGCTCGACGTAGCCCCGCAAGAGTGGGAACCAGACGGTGTCACCGACCTTCATGCAGGCGCTCACCAGTCCCAGGCAGATGAGCGCCACGATCACCATCCGCCCATCGCCCGCGCGCGCGCCCTCGAGCAGGAGGTCGTAGAAGAGCAGTGGGGTCGCACAGGCGAGCGCCGCTGTGTGTCCGCACACCAGCAGCGTGCGCTTGGAGACGAAGGCCACGAGGCCGAGTGTGGGCAGCATGAGGAGCTCGAAGGCCACGAACGCGCTCTGCAGCCCCACCATGGCCTCACTGGCGCCGAGGGCGACCAGGGCAAGGGTGGGGAGGTGCTGGCTGAGGACCATCGCGAAGGTCATGCCGAGCGGATGGCTCGCGATCGCGAGCCGCCGACCAGTGCGCTGGGCTTCGGCGGAGAGCGGCGCGGCGCGCTCGTGGGGCGACGGGGCCTGGTCTTCCATGAGTTCCGATTCGGAGGAGGGGATCGAGAGCGGGTTCGAGCGCTTGCTAGAGTGCCGCAAGCCGAGCCGCGGAGAGGGGTCGGATGCGAACGAAGACCGGCATCGGAGGAATCGGGCCGAAGACGATGGTGGTCGCGTGGGCGGTCCTCGTCCTCGCCTGCCACTCGCTCGAGGCGTCCGCGCCCGATGGCGCCGAGGCGCGGCAGGCGCGCCTGCATCGCGCGGATATGGCGCTCGCCAAGGGCGAGCCCGGGCTCGCCGCGCCCGAGTATCGCGCTGTGCTGTCCGAGGACCCGGAGTGCACCGACGCGCTCGTCGGCCTGGCGCGGGCACTGACGCAGATGGGCGACCCGGTCGGCGCGCTCACCGCCTACGACGCCCTCAGGAGGATCGATGCGGCGCGCTTCGCAGCGCTCGGCCATCGAGAGCGCTGCCGGACGCTCGCGGGCGCAATCGCGGCGCAGCTCGACGCCGGCGATGCCGACTCCGCCCTCGAAGCGGCGATGCGGGTGCCTGAGCTCGGCTGTGCGGAGCGCGTCGATCCCGCGCTGCTCGCCCGGTCTCGACTGGCCCGTGCCGAAGCGCTCGCCGAGACCGATTCGGGTCGCGCCATCGACCTCTATCGAGAGGCGATCCGCCTCGATCCCCCCGCATCCACGGTATTCGTACGGGTTGCGCGACTGCTCCTCGGCGACGGGCGGAGGGAAGAGGCGCTCGAGCTGCTGATCCTGGGCCTCGAGGAGCATCCCGATTCGATGGAGCTGAAGGAATTCACCGTGGAGGTTCTCGCCGACTCATGATTCCTCCAGGCCCGGTCGGGACGAGAGTGCGCGGGGTTTTGCCCAGATCTACGTCGGCGCCCGGGACGCTTGCAACTCAACTCGGAAATCCCCATTATCTCTCGCAATCGCAGGGAGATAGCCAGATCACCCAGGTGGAACCAACGCGCGTAGCAGAGCGACCAACCCACGCGGAACCAAGCTGGCGCACCACCCTGCCGAGTTCCATCACGGCCGCCCACCCCCTGATGGCGGCCGATCCTTCAGGTGACATCCCCAGGTCAAAGGTCCAAAGGAACCCATTCAACGATGAACCGACCCAACCCCATGCGCAGCTCCGCTCTTCTGCTGCTTCTGACGGCGTTCTTCGCATTCGGCCTCGTCGCTTGCCAGACCGACGACACCCCGGAGCCGCCCCCCAGTGACACGGGCAGCGAGTTCGACGACGCCGCCGCGACCGCTCCGCCGCCCGAGCCCGAGCCGGAGCCCGAGCCGGTCATGGTGGCGGCGCCCATCAAGGTGAGCAACATCGACAACGTGTACTTCGACTTCGACAAGTCCGAGATCCGCCCCGACGCCTCGGCGGTGCTCCGGGATGCCGCCTCCGATCTCGCGTCCAGCGGGCAGGCCGTGGTGATCGCCGGGCACACCGACAACCGCGGAAGCGAAGAGTACAACCT
>CAZQMY010000035.1:0-26322 GCA_964594405.1 uncultured Spirochaetaceae bacterium
GCGACCCAAGGACCGACCGATGTTCCTCGACCTCTTCTATGGCCTGCGCGACGAGGGCGTTCCCGTCGCCATCCAGGAATGGCAGATGCTCATGACCTGCCTCGAAGAGGGCATGCACGACTGCAACCTGCTCTCGTTCTACAACATCGCCAAGGCCTGCCTGATCAAGAGCGAGACCTACTTCGATGCCTTCGATCGGGTCTTCGCGCGCGTCTTCCACGGGGTGGAGGGCGAGCTCAGCGTCAGCGACGAGCTGATGGAGTGGCTGAGCGACCCGAAGAACTTCGAGGGCCTGACCGAGGAGCAGCGCGAGATGCTCGAGCGGCTGGACGCCGATGAGCTGATGCGCCGATTCTTCGAGACCCTCGAGGAGCAGGACGAGCGGCACGACGGGGGCGGCAAGTGGGTCGGCACCGGGGGGCGCTCGCCCTTCGGTCACGGGGGCGAGCATCCGACCGGAATCCGCGTCGGCGGCCGCTCGCAGCGAAAGAGCGCCATGAAGGTGGCCGAGGACCGCCGCTTCAAGGACTACCGCACCGACGCCAATCTCGACCTGCGCAACACCAAGATCGCGCTGAAGAGGCTGCGTCACCTGACGCGCCAGGGGCCGGATGACGTGCTCGACGTCGATGAAACCATCGACAACACATGCAAGAACGGCGGTGAGATCGACCTGGTCTTCCACGCCGAGCGCCGCAACAACGTGCGCCTGCTGCTCTTCATGGACGTGGGCGGCACCATGGATCCCTACTACGAGCCGGTCTCGCGGCTGCTGACCGCCCTGCACGAAGAGCGTGGCCTGCGAGACTTCAAGGCGTACTACTTCCACAACTGCATCTACGAGCGCGTGGGCACGACGGCGGATCTCTACGTGAAGGACGCCGTGCCCACCGGCGACATCCTGCGGCGGCTGGACGATCGCTGGAAGGTGATCATCGTCGGCGACGCGGCGATGCACCCGGCCGAGCTCATGAATGCGCGTGGCAACATCAATCCCCGCTTCGAGTCCGAGACGCGCGGCATCGACTGGCTCTGGCGCATTCGCGAGCACTTCCACCGAGCGGTGTGGCTGAACCCCGATCCGCCGCAGGATTGGGAGTACACGCGCACGACGAAGGTGATCCAGACCATCTTCCCGATGTTCCCGCTCAGCCTCGACGGCATCCAGGATGCCGTGACGACGCTCGTCGGCGCGCGCCCCTCGGCGCCGAACGTGGTGCGCCACTGAGTCGTTCCTCGTAGGGGGATCCCTCCGAGGTGCTTCGCCGTCGCATCCGATCCCGCCTCGGGATGTGTCCGGAGATCGCATGGGCTCAAGCATCGACGCCCGCCGGCCGATCACCCGGGTATGCGATGCGCCGCACCGGCCCGTCGACTCGTCACCTCGCGCACAGACGATTTCACGAGGAGGTGTCCCGGTGCCCATCGCGAGCGGCGTTGTCATCGATGGCTGGGTTGCCGGGGAGTTGCGAATGCTGGCGCATGGTCGGGTGAAGGGCGTGAGCTTCTTGCGCACCGTCCAGATGATTCACGACCTGATCGGGCGTGGCGTGCTCTCGTCCGAGATGCTCGAGGTCGAGCTTTCACGCGACGCGCTCTCGATCGTCGAGCACAAGCTCGAGCCGAGTCTCTGGTACTCGGTCCAGGCCGTCGACGAGCTGTCGAAGCTGGTCGTCGACTACCTCGGGGATGGCGACGCCGCCTTCATGCAGGTGGTCGGCGGCCGCGCCCTGGGCGCGCTGCTCGAACGTGAGACATTCCGCGCCTTCATCGAGGGCGCGATGAAGCGGAAGGGCAACGAAGGCGACACGCTGATCGGCCTGGCCTCACTCCTCTACGACTTCGGGACCTGGCGCTACGAGGGCGAGGACCTGCGCAGCTTCAAGATCGTGATGGACGACGCCGAACCGTTGCCGGACCTGGCCACGCACAGCATCAAGGGCTTCATCCACGCTCTGGTGGAGCACTGCACCGGCGTGAGCCTGACCATCGACGTGCGAAGGCCTTGGCGAGGACGTCTGGAGTTCGTCGCGGCCTCCTGAGCGGTCGGTCCCGGATGGCTAGCGCTGCCGCTCCTCGAGGTACTCCATGAGCGTCGGCATCGTCTCGCCCCTCGCTCTCCGTTGCGCGAACGCCTCGCGCTCGGCCATGGCCTCGTCGCTGAGCCTCGCGAGGAGCAGCGAGGCGGTGTCGCCGGGGCGTTGACGCGGCTGCCTGCTCTCGAGCAGCGGCTCGAGGATGGGCATGAAGAAGGGGCAGTAGCGCGCCGAGCCCGCGCTCAGGATCCAGAATTCGCGGGCCTCCGGGAGGCGCTCGGTCGGGGGCCCCTCGCGCTCGCCGAAGTAGACGATGTCCTCGCGCTCGCGCCACTCGGGCAGCGTCGAGATCTGCTTCTCGCTGCAGATGGCGATGACGACGGGCAGCTCCGGGCGCTCGGCGATGAGGGGCAGGAGGGGGCGCACGTTCTCCGGAGGGTTTCGCGTGATCACGTGCCTGAGATTGGCGTAGGCGGCGGGCGTGCAGGCGATGGCGACGAGAGCCAGCAGCACGCTGGTCGCCCGCTGCGCGGCGCGCTGCCTGCGCGCCCAGCGGTGCAGGGCCGCGAAGCCCTCGAGGATGAGCAGCTGGAAGGCGAAGAGGGCGAAGAGCGTGAGTCGCCCCGCGGCCTGCGGATACTGGGTGACGACGCCCGCCGCCACCAGACCGAAGAGCATCACGACCGCACCCGTCGATCGGCTCCCCCATCCCCACACGCGATCCGCCGGCTCGCCCGCGCCGCGCCCCGCCCACGTGCGACGCGCGATCTCGACGAGGCCCAACGCGCTCGCAGCCAACAGCACGGCGACCACCGGCGCCGGCACCGCCGTGCGGGCGCCGAAGCTCAGCTCGCCGGTGTACCAGCGCGTCATCATCCGGCCGAGGATCGAGAGGTCACGACCGACGTCGCCGCTCAGGATCGAGTTCTTCCAGAAGCGGAGCAGCTGCGGGTCGAGGGCGGTGTGCCGGAGATCGATGACGTAGAGAAGCGCGAGGCCGAGGAAGGTGGACGCGACGAAGGTGGCTACGCCGCGCGGCGAGAACGAGAGCCCATCGTGGCGCCCGCTGACGAGCGCCCAGCCGAGCACGCGACCGAGCAGCGGGATCACGTAGGTGAAGGAGATCAGGATCGGCGCGGCCAGCAGTGCGATCGCCAGGGGCGACTCGCCACGTCGGAGCGTGCGCTCGTAGAAGGCATCTCCGATCGCGATGGGGACGAGCGCGAGCGCGGCGTCGAGGGTGTACTGCTTGACCATCGAAGGGAAGACGAAGCCCGTGGCCGGAACCAGCGTGAGCACGATCCAGAGCCCGATCAGGAGCGGCGCGCCCCCGAATCGGCGCAGGATCAGGCGGTAGTAGAGGACGAGCCAGGCGAGGAAGGCCGCGAAGGGCAGCGCGCGCAGCACCATCGTCTCGTAGCCCAAGAGCGCCGTCGCCCCGTCGATGCCGAGCAGGTAGAGACGCGGGAAGCTGTGGTTCGTGAGATAGGGGCCGGTCAGCAGCTGGCCGGCGCTCTGGTTCAGCAGGTTGTGGGCGATGGACGCCTCGTCGAGCCAGAGCGAGCCGTCGCGCCAGAAGCGCGCCGAGCCGGCGGCGATCGCCGCCGCGCCGCCCGCCAGCGTGATGCCCATCGAGGTGCGGCGACGCCAGTCGGCGCTCGTCCAGTTGGAAGGGGCGTGGGCGGGCTGCGCGGCTTCGGGGGTGTTCAACGCGCCTCCTGAGGGCTCGGGGGCGCCAAGCATGCGCGATCGGGGGAAGGGAGGGCAAGGGACTGCCGGGTCGGCACTTTTGCCCTACTTTCGCGCCCTCGTCCTCGGACGGACGCCGCCGCGGAGCGGGCCGGGCGTCGCCGTCGCGATGATTTCGGGGGAAGCGCATGACGGAAGAGCTGCGATTCGACGAGGCGCGCGTGTGCGGCGCCGCGCCGCCCGCGAAGGCGGAGAGCGCGGAGGAGGCCGCGCACCTGCAGACGCTCAATCCCGCGCAGCGCGAGGCGGTGCTCCACGGCCGCGAAGAGGCGGCCACCGGGATCCTGCCCTCACCACTGCTGATCATCGCGGGCGCCGGCTCGGGCAAGACGAAGACGCTGGCCCATCGCGTCGCCCAGCTGATCCTCGACGGGGCGGACCCGCGGCGCATCCTCCTGCTCACCTTCACGCGTCGCGCCGCCGGTGAGATGACGCGTCGCGCGGTGGGCATCCTCGAGCAGGCGCGCGGCGAGGCGGGGGAGAAGGTCGGCACGGGTCGGCTGCAGTGGTCGGGCACCTTCCATGCCATCGCCAACCGGCTGCTTCGCTACCACGCGCAGCACGTGGGCCTCGACGAGCGCTTCACGGTGCTCGATCGATCGGACTCGGCCGATCTGCTGGATCTGCAGCGTACCGAGCTGGGGCTCGCGAAGAAGCAGGCGCGCTTTCCGCGCAAGTCCACCTGCCTCTCGATCTACAGCCACGCCGTCAACGCGCAGTGCCCGGTGGAGGAGACGCTCGAGTCCGCCTTCCCCTGGTGCGAGCCCTGGGCGGACGAGCTGAAGGCGCTCTTCCGTCAGTACGTGGCCGCGAAGCAGCGCATGGGCGTCCTCGACTACGACGATCTGCTCCTCTACTGGTCCCACCTGATGGCCGAGCCCGAGCTCGCCCGCGTGGTGGGCGAGCGCTTCGATCACGTGATGGTGGACGAGTACCAGGACACCAATCGGCTGCAGGCCTCGATCCTGATGGCCATGAAGCCGAGCGGGCGCGGGCTCACGGTGGTGGGCGACGATGCGCAGTCGATCTACGCCTTTCGGGCGGCGTCGGTGCGCAACATCCTCGACTTTCCGACCCACTTCGATCCGCCCGCCCGGGTCGTCACGCTGGAGCAGAACTATCGCTCCACGCAGCCCATCCTCGAGGCCTGCAACGCGGTGATCGGGCAGTCGCGCGAGCGTTACGCCAAGCAGCTCTTCTCGGATCGGCCCTCCGACGAGAAGCCCCGCCTGGTCAGTGTGGAGGACGAGTCGGAGCAGGTGGATCACGTGGTGGAGCAGGTGCTGGCCCACCGCGAGCAGGGCATCGATCTGAAGCGGCAGGCCGTGCTGATGCGCGCCGCCCACCACAGCGACCCGCTCGAGGTCGAGCTCACGCGGCGCAGCATCCCCTTCGTCAAGTTCGGGGGGCTCAGGTTCCTCGAGGCCGCGCACGTGAAGGACGTGATGGCGGTGCTGCGTCTGGTGGAGAATCCGCGTGACGCGGTGGCGGGCTTCCGCGTGCTGCAGCTGCTGCCGGGGATCGGGCCGGGCTTCGCCACGCGCGCGCTCGATCACCTGACGGCGCACGCGCATCGCCTCGAGAGTCTGCGTGACTTCACACCGCCGGCGGCCGCGCGACGGCACTGGGAGCCGCTCTGCGGGATGCTCGAGACCCTTCGCGATGCGAGCACTGATTGGCAGGGGCAGATGGGCGTGCTGCGCCGCTGGTACGGCCCCCACCTCGATCGCATCTACGATGCCCCCCACGTGCGCCGCGGCGACCTCGAGCAGCTCGAACAGATCGCGGGCGGCTATCCGACGCGCGAGCGCTTCCTCACCGAGCTGACCCTCGACCCGCCCGACGCCAGCGGCGACGAGGCCGGTGATCCGCTGCTCGACGAGGACTACCTGATCCTCTCGACCATCCACTCGGCCAAGGGGCAGGAGTGGGATGCGGTCTACGTGCTCGGTGTCGCAGACGGCTCGATCCCATCGGACATGGCCACGGGCCGACCGGAGCAGATCGAGGAGGAGCGGCGGCTGCTCTACGTGGCGATGCCGCGCGCGCGTGAGCACCTGCACCTCGTCCATCCGCAGCGGTACTACAAGCGTCAGCAGCCTCGCGCGGGTGATGCCAGCCTCTTCACTCCGCGCACGCGCTTCATCCCCGACGCGATCCTCGACCACTTCGAGCGCTGCGGCCGTGCGCGCGCCGACGCCGCCCTGGCCGGCCCCGCTGCGAAGAGAGTGGCGCTGCGCGTGGACGTCGGGGCGAAGCTGCGCAGCATGTGGGACTGAAGCCGACAGAGCTGCACGTCCACTGCCGATGCGAACGGTCCCCGTTCCGCTGCGAACGTGGGCGCGGTGGACGGCGCCGGAGTTGCGCATCACCTGCGTGCGTGCGGGGCGCGTCGATTTCAAGACACCCGTCCATTCCGCCGATCGGAGATGGTGCGGAGCTCCGCCCCGCCGCGAAGGGGGGCGCATCCGCGTGCTGCGCGTCGTCCGCGCGTGGGCGAGGGCGCAGGATCGGGGAATGCAGGGCAGGCAGATCGGTCACTACGAGGTGGACTCGAAGCTCGGCGAAGGGGGCGTGGGAGAGGTGTATCGTGCCTTCGACCACCATCTCGGCCGAGCGGTCGCCATCAAGCGCCTTCGCCCCGAGCTGCGCTCGCGCGAGGACATCGTCGCGCGCTTCCGGGCGGAGGCACAGACCCTCGCACCGCTGAACCATCCCAACGTCGGCATTCTCTACGGGCTCGAGGAGGACGGCGACGAGCTCCTGATGGTCATGGAGCTGGTCCAGGGCGAGTCGCTGGCCGCGCTGCTCATGCGACATGGACCGCTCGAGATCGCCGACGCCCTCGAGATCTGGGGCCAGGCCATCGACGGCCTCTGCCACGTGCACGAGAGCGGCGTGGTGCACCGCGACATCAAGGCCGCCAACCTGATCCTCTCCCGGGACGGGCGCGTCAAGATCATGGACTTCGGCATCGCACACGTGCTCGGCAGCGACCGCATGACGCAGGTCGGGCAGCTCATCGGAACCCCCGAGTTCATGAGCCCCGAGCAGGTCCGCGGCGACGTGCCCGATGCCCGTTCGGACCTCTACGCCATGGGGATCCTGCTCTTCTATCTACTCACGGGCCGGCTCCCCTTCCGCGCGGCGGCGCAGTTCGACGTGATGCGTGCCCAGATGGACGTGGACGCCGACCCGCCCCTTTGCCACCCCCCGTTTTCCCCTGGCTGGGGGTTGGGGGGGGCCGGCCGCTTGCTGGCCGAGGATCGCGAGGACCGCTTCCAGAGCGCAGAGGAAGTTCGCGACCTGCTGACCGAGCAGCTGGCCGGCGACGGCGAGCGCCCGACGCTCGCGCGCCTCATCCCACCTACGCCAACCGGTGTATCCGACGACCTCTCTCCGACGGCGGCCTGGCTCACCGCCGTACCCATGGAAGAGGTCGGCTGCGGAGCGCCCGAGGGAGCGGGGGGCCTCGAGCAAGCGGCGATCGAGCCCGCGCGGCCGCTGCACGGGCGCGCCCACCTGTTCGTGATCGGTGTCGCGAGTCTCGTCCTGCTTCTGGGCGCGAACTGGCTGCAGCACGATGGCCGGGCCGCAGCCGATGGGGATGCGCGGCGGGGTGTCGCGGCTCGCCTGCAGCCGTCTCTGGACGCCCGCGCGGAGCGCTACGATCGTCCGTGGAAGCGTGCTAGAACTGCGGACGAGGCGGGCGCGCCTGCGGCCCGCGTCGGGACGTCGCTCGCTTCGCAGGAGATCGCCGCGAGCTTCGCAGCGTCCGCTGCGGTGGTGGACGAGGCGCAGCGCGAGCCCGGACAAGTGGCTCTCGGAGTGGCCTCGAACGACCATCCGGAGGCGGATGGCCGGGGCACGCGTCGCGAGCCGGGGAGCGGGTCGGAGAGCGCGAGCGAGGCCGGGCGCAACGCGAGGGCGCAGCCGAATCAGCCGGCGAAGGCGGCGCCCGCCACGAAGAAGGTCCCCACGAGGCAGGTCCCCACGAAGAAGGTCCCCGAGAAGCAGCTGCGCAAGAACAAGAAGAAGAAGGTCGCCGGCCACAAGAAGGCCCCCGACGAGAGCAAGCCGGCGCGAGCGCGCGGGAACGAGAAAGGATGGATGATCAGAAGATGACCACCCGGCGCGCGCGAATGGGCAAGGCCCCGCTTCGACCCCTTCCTCGCGCCTCCGATGCTTCACTCGGATCACGCCATCCGCATCGAACGCCTCGAGACCTCGCCCGCCGCGCGTGGGGGCTGGTCGGCCTGGTGCTGATCGCCGGCTCGACCGCCGCCTGCGCGAAGCTCCAGGTCTCCATGCGCACCGAGGGCGAGGTCAACATCACGATGCCGGACGAGGTCGCGTACGAGTACCACTGCGACAAGCGGCCGCTGCCCTTCTTCGAGGTCGAGAAGAACGAGCTGCTCCCGGAGCGGGCCCGCCCGGGTGAGGAGCTTTCCCATCGTTTCGTCTACGTGATGTGCCCGAAGAAGGCCACCGAGGTGGTCTCAGGAACCCTCGACACCCGGATCCTCTTCCGCGGCGAGATCATCTTCCAGGAGGTGATCTCGCAGGACCTGAAGCCCGGGCGCTGGCGCATCGATACCTTCATCCCGCTGCCCGAAACGGCCAAGCCGGGCGTCTATGCACTGCAGGTGGACTTCACGAGCGGGCAGGGCAAGCTGAGCGAGAGCGCGGACTTCATCGTCAAGTCCCTGGAGTAGAATCGCGTGGAGTAGGGCCATCCGTCGGACGCTTGGCGTATCCATGCAGATCGGAGCCAGTGATGAGCGATCGAGTCGGATTCGAGGGGGCGTGCGTGCCCGTTCCTGCAGCGCTGGTCGCCGCGCATCGCACGTTCTGGGCGCGCATGGCCAGGCCTGGCAGCCACTGGTCCGGCGCGGCGCGGGTGGCCATCGCCGCCGAGACGCGCTCCGCCCGCGACTGCGAGCTGTGCCACGCGCGCAAGCAGGCGCTCTCGGCCTCGATGGTCCAGGGCGACCACTCGGCCGCGCCGGAGTCGAAGGGCGTGCTGCCCGATGTCGCGGTGGAGGCAGTGCATCGCATCATCACCGACGCCGCGCGGCTCGGTGAGCGATGGCTCGAAGGCCTCTACGCCCGGGGCCTGAGCGATGGCCAATACGTGGAGCTGCTCGGTATCGCGGTCGCGACGCTGAGCGTCGACGAGGTCTGTCGCCTGCTCGGTGCGCCCACCCACCCCCTTCCCAGGCCCGAGCCCGGTGAACCGAGCGGCGATCGCCCCGAGCGGGCCGTGAAATCGGAGGCCTGGGTGCCGATGCTGCCCGGCAACGCCGCGGTAGGCGACGAGGCCGACCTCTGGCCGACGCCGCGCACGGGCAATGTCGTCCGTGCCTTGAGCCTCGTCCCCGATGCCGTCCGCGATCTGAAGCTCCTCAGCGAGGCCCACTACCTCGCCATGGAGGACGTGCCCGACCCGACGGCGCAGCGCACGCTGACGCGCCCGCAGATCGAGCTCGTCGCCGGGCGCGTCTCGGCCATGAACGAGTGCTTCTACTGAACGACCTCACACTCGATGATGCTCCGTGTGAGCGTCGAGATGCAGGGCCAGCAGGCCGAGCTCGATCCCATCGTCACGGGCAGCGGCGGCGTGCTGGGATCGAGCGTGCCCCACGCCGCCGAGCTCCTCGCCTTCGCCGAGGCGGCCATGGGCGGCGACGAGACCGCGCTGGAGCGTGAGCGTGATCGCCTCATCGAGGCGGTGGGCAGCGAGGGCTTCGTCGACGCGGCCTGTGTGGTGGGGAACTTCCAGCGCATGGTGCGCATCGCGGACGGCACGGGCATCCCGCTGGACGCGCCGCTGAATGCGTTGACGAGCGACATCCAGCAGGAGCTCGGGCTCGGAGACTTCGCCGGGGCGGAGAATACGGGCACGACCGGCCCCCTCACCCGGCTGCTGGTGCGCGCCTTCCGTCCCTTGATGGGCCCTGCGCTCCGCCTGATGGCTCGGCAGATGCGCCGCTGACGCCCTCTAGTTCAGCTTCGCGGCAGGTACGAGATGTACTCGCCCGCAGACCAGCCGCCGTCCGCGATGAACTCGGCGCCGGTGGAGAAGGAGCACTCGTCCGAGGCCATGAAGAGGGCCATGCGGGCGATGTCGATGGGCTTGCCGCAGCGCGGAATCGCCTGGTCCTTGTAGAACGCATCGATGTCGTCCATGGCCGTCGGGTTGCCCATCGGCGTGTCGACACCGCCTGGATGCAGGGAGTTGACGCGGATGCCGTGGTGGCCGAGCTCGATGGCCGCCACCTTCGTCATGCCGCGGATCGCCCACTTGGTGGCCGCGTAGGCGATCAGCGCGTTCTTGGCCTGGAGGCCGTCGATGGACGAGACGTTGACGATGGCCCCGCCGCCGGCGGCCTTCATGGGCTCGACGGCGGAGCGGATGCCGAGGAAGGTGCCCGTCTGATTGATGGCCACCACGCGATTCCAGTCCTCGAGCGTCGTGTCGACGATGGCGGCGAAGTGGGTGACGGCGGCGTTGTTGATCAGCACGTTCAGCGGTCCGAAACCGGCGGCGGCCTCGAGGGCGCGCGCCCAATCGGACTCCTGGCTGATGTCCATGTGGATGTAGCGCGCGGCGTCGCCCAGCTCGTCGGCCACCGCCCGGCCCTCGTCGTCGAGGACGTCGCCCATCACGACCCGGGCCCCTTCCTCCACGAAGAGCCGGGCCTCGCAGGCGCCCTGTCCGCGCGCCGCGCCGGTGATGATCGCCACCTTGCCGTCGAGTCTGCCCATCTCGCTCCTCCCCTCGGTCCGTTTGGGGGCCGCTATCCTAACCCCATGCGGACGCTGGCGCTGTCCATCGAGCACAAAGCCGTCGAGGAGCGCGGCGAAGCCTCACCCACGGGCTACGTAGAGCTCGAGCACGGTGCTGCGCGGGGCGTCTTGCTTACTCCGGAAGCGATCGATCCACGGCGCCAGTATCCGCTCTTCACCCTCTTCCACGGGGCGGGACGCATGGAGGACTTCTTCATCCGCTCCTGCGAGGACCAGCCGGATCGGCGCGACGCGCTCTTCTTCATTCCGATCTCGGTGGGCCCCACCTGGGATCTGATCACCGGGGACGAGGCCCAGCCCGACGTCGACTTCCTTCGCTACGCGTGGGATCTCATCTACCGCCGCTACCCGATCGAGCGCGAGCGACAGGCCCTCATCGGCTTTTCGGATGGGGCGAGCTATGCCCTCTCGATCGGCCTCTCCAACCCCGGCTTCTTCGACGCCCTGCTCTGCTGGGCGGCGGGCTTCGTGGTCGTCGACCGCAACGGATTCGATGCCGAGGCACCCATGCCGCCGGTCTACATCGAGTACGGGACCCACGATCAGCTCTTCGACTTCGAGCGGATCGCGCTCCCGATGAAGGACGATCTCGAGCGGGCCGGCTGCGCCGTCACCTTCAGCGTCGACGAAGGAGGCCGGCACATGCCCTCCGGTAGCTTCCTCGACGAGGCGCTCGATTGGTACTTCGCCCGGAGCGGCCGCTGAGGGGCGACCCGTTCAGGCCGGCAGCTGGCCGGTTCCGTCGTCGCGGCAGAGCACGAAGTAGCCCATGACGCGGCTCTCCATGCGGACGGCCATGCCGATGGAGACGTGCTCGGAGACCTTGCGCATGTAGTCGCGGGTCTTGTGGTACACGAATTTCTGCAGACCGCTCGAGTTGGGCTTGACCGCCGGCCAGCCATCCACCACCGCGTCGTCGGGCACCATGAAGTAGTCCACCACGATGGCGCCTCGTGGATCTGCTCCGCCGTCCTCGGTCTCGTGCGCAACGAAGTAGCCGGGACCGATCAGGGGGCGGACGATGGTCTCGTTGTATCCCCAGAGCTGATCGCTCCGGTCCCTGGGTCGGCACCAACGCTTCTGGAAGTACTTGAAGGCGGGCTGGCTGTTCTTGCCGTGGTGGACCACAGGCGTCAGGGCCGCCAGGTCGCCGGGGACGAAGTGCTCGAAGCCGAGAGGCTCCGCGTCGCCGGCCTTCTCGTAGAGCCTCGCCTGGTCACGGCCGGGGAGCGCGTACATCTCCGCGATCCGCGCGCGCTGATCGAGGAGGTCGAGACGGGCGGCGATCTCCTTGATGGACTCGTCGCCCTGGACGAAATCTCGAAGTGCCATGGTGCTCTCCCCGTGCGACCCGCCTCACGATCATCGCGCGACAGCGGCTCAGGGTACACCGGGCGGAGGCGGGCCGCGCCTTCAGCCGCCGAGGCGCTTGAAGACGGCCTCCGGGCTCTCGGCGCCGGCCTCTTCGGGGACGCTGGCGAGCTTGCTGGCGAGCTGGCTGCAGACCGAGGCCGCATCTTCGACGCCCCGGGACTTGAGTTCGTCCGGGAGGATCTTGTCCACGACGACCTTGAGCTGGCTCGAAGAGACCGTGCTTGCCTCGAGGCCGGCCTTCTTCAGGCTGAGGCGGATGGTGCCACGCGCCTCGAGACGATCGAGGCTGCTCGATGCCTCGAGTGCTTCGCAAAGCGTCGTGAAGGCTGTGCTATCGGCCATGTCAGGGCGTCTCCTTGAACCGCTCGAGGTCGTCCGCTCGCTCCCGCAAGAGATGATTCTGCATCCGACCGGCGATGCGCCGTGGGGATCTATTCGGCCGCGGCCGTGCGCAACTGGAGTGCAGAGACCAAGAATGGGCCGAGAAAACGCGCTTTCGAGGGTTCGGGGCTGGAGGCAGCGGAATTCGATGCAGGCTCTCGAGGGGAATCGCCCTGAGTCGGCTCGCCGGGCGCTCAATCGGCGAGCTGGTTCTCGAAGTCTTCCAGCAGCGCCCGCAGCTCGGCCTCCAGCCGCTCGGGAATGCGCCCCGCGAGCGCGGCGAGGATCTCGCCGAAGTACCAGACCTGATCCGCTGGTCCGGCGTTGAAGCGGTCCAGATAGCCGCGCCCCTCCACGCGCAGATCCCAGACCAGGGCGTGCAGGTTGTGGCGCTTGTCGCAGGCCGCGACGAGCACGCTCGGAGAGCCGTGTCCGACGAGATTTCGGAGGTGGGCGAGGTACCGCTTCTTGCGCAGGTGCCAGGGAGCCTTCTCGTCCATGGACTCGCCGCGCTCGGTATCGCTGCAGTCGACCACGATCCGCGCGACTGCTGCTCCGAACTCGTGCTCGATGATGGCCTCGCGGCCCAGGCGATCGTGCGCGCTCGGGGCGTCTTCCAGGCAATCGTGGAGCAGCGCGGCGACGGCCTGGTCCACATTGCCCCCGTGCTCGAAGACCAGGCCCTGGACCTGGAGCAGATGACTCATGTACGGAATGCGCGTGCCCTTTCGGGACTGCGCCCCGTGCCAGTCCAGGGCCCGGCGGGTCGCGCGCTCCAGACGCGTCCGATCTTCCTCATCGAGACTCAAGTCGGCTCCTCTCGGGGCGGATCTGGCCACCTCCATGGAACGCCCCACGCCGCGCCGGGCATGAGGCGGGCCGGCCGGTCCGTGGGAGTCCTGCGAGCATAGTGGGCCGTTTCGGTTCATTCAGGTCCTCGGGCGAGCCGATGAGCTGATTCGAGCGGCCCCTGGCCTCTCATCACGGGAGTGAACCCGACTACGGAGCAATTCTTGGTCTTCGAGTGGACGATCCTCGCTGCGCCGGCGTTCGTCGTGGGTGCGATGGTGGCCGCCCTGTCGATCTACATCGCCAGGCAGGGCTCCCGTGGCGTTGGACCTCCCTTCGTTCTCACCACCGGACTCGCGGCCATGTGGATGCTCGTGGAGGGGCTGAGCACCCTTGCGGCGGACGCATCCACGAAGTTCGTGATGATCCGGCTCATCTATCTGACCACCATGCCCATCGGCCCGGCCCTCCTCCTCGTGGCCATGCGCTCCGAGGATCCTCGCGCGCGCTTCGCGCCATGGCAGTGGGCGTACTTCGCGGCCGTTCCCCTGGCCGCGCTCGCACTCATGCCCACCGACCAGGTGCCCGGGCTGCTCTTCCGCTCGATGGTGGTCTCAGAAGAGGCGCCGCATCGGCTCGTCTCCCTCGAGCTCGGCCCGCTCTCGTGGACGATCATCGCCCACGTCTACTCCTCGCTGATCGTCGCCCTCTACAAGCTCGGCCGTCGCGCCTTCGAGACGCGCTCCAGCTACGGATCCGACAGCCTCTTCATGCTCGCCGGCGTCGGCATCGCCGCGGTCGCAGTGATCCTGCAGATCCTCGGGCTCCAGCTGCCGCATTCGCTGGATCTGGTGCCCATCGGTCTCGCTGCGTGTTGGCTGCTGATGGCGCTGGGCTTCCGACGCTCCGGCCTGCTCGGCGTGATGCGCATCGGAGGCGAGTTCATCGTCGAGGCGCTCAACGACGGTGTGCTGGTCCTCGATCTCGACGACGAAGTGGTCGAGATCAACGGCGCCGCCGTCGCCATCCTGGGTCTGGACGAGTCGGGCGACGATCGCGACCTGCGTGTGGAGGCTGCGGCGCATCGCCGGGTCCGCGGCGCCCTGGTCCAGTACCGGGAGATCGCCCGGCTCGACCCGCCGCCGGCAGATCTGGTCCACGGCCGGACCGTCGCCGCTGGCGAGCTCGAGGTCGTGGACGCCGAGGGCGTAGTCAGGATCTACGACCTCTCCGTCTCCCCGCTGACCGATCGCGGCGGACGGGAGGTGAGCCGTCTCCTCATGCTGCGCGACGTGACGGCGCGCAAGCGCGCGGAGCTCGATCTGGCGCGCGAGTCCGGCTACGTGCAGCTGATCCAGGAGGTGGCGCTGGCCGCCAACGAGGCGACGACCGTCGACCGCGCGCTCGAGACGAGCGTGCGGCTGATCTGTCAGCGGATGGACTGGGAGCTCGGTCATGCCTACGTGCTCGGCGAAGACGGGCTCACGGCCGCCGGCATCCGCTACATCCGGGACGAACACCGCTTTGCGCCGCTCCTCGAGGACGGATCGCTGGACGTGCTCGCCCGGATGCGGGGGCTGGCGAGCGACGTGCTGGTCCGCGGCGTGCCGCGGCTGCTCGCCGACCTCGAGCTGGAGGGCGCCGGGAGCGCCTCGCGCTCCGCAGTCCACGCAGGATTCAAGTCGGCCATGGCCCTGCCCGTCCCGGTCGCCGGTGACGTGGCGGTGGTGCTCGAGTTCGCGTCGACCCGGCTGGCCTCGCGCCAGCACGAGCTGATCGGCGTGCTCGCGCATCTGGGTGGGCTGCTGGGCCGAGTGATGGAGCGCATCCGCGATGCCGAGCAGATCCGCAGCCTCGCCTTCTACGACCCGCTCACGGGGCTGGCGAACCGCCAGCTCTTCAGGCGGCGGCTCGAGGGCGTCATCAAGCACGCCTCGGGCAAGCGCCGGACCGTGGCGCTGCTCTTCATCGACCTGGACGGGTTCAAGCTGATCAACGACACGCTCGGGCACTCTGCCGGCGACGAGCTGCTGCAGCAGGTTGCGGAACGCTTCCGCTCCTGTGTGCGACAGAGCGACATCGTGAGCCTGCTGGGCGAGGACGAGGGCGCGCCCTCGATCTCGAGGCTGGGCGGCGACGAGTTCACGGTGCTGCTCAGTGAGATCGCTTCGGCCCAGGACGCGGCGTTGGTGGCCAATCGCCTGATCCAGAGTCTGGTCTTTCCCTTCTACCTGGCGCGTCGGGAGATCTTCAGCGGCGCGAGCATCGGCATCGCGATCTATCCGGACGACGCGGCCGACGCCGAGAGCCTGCTGCGCAGCGCCGATACCGCGATGTATGCGGCCAAACGCCGCGGCACGAACCGACTGCAGTTCTATTCGGACGCGATGAACCGCGAGAGCCGGCGCCGCCTCTACCTCGAAGCCGGCCTGCGGCGTGCCCTCGAGTGCGGCGAGCTCAGCGTCTACTACCAGCTGCAGCGCGACGCGCGCAGTGGGCGTGTGGTGGGGGCCGAGGCGCTGGTGCGCTGGACCTCGTCCGACGAGGGGCCCATCTCGCCGTCGGAGTTCATCCCCGTCGCCGAGCGCGTCGGCCTGATCGGCGTCCTCGGCAGCTGGGTGCTCGAGCAGGCCTGCAAGCAGGCGCGCCAGTGGCAGCTGGATGGACATTGCCCGCTTCGTGTCGCCGTCAACGTCTCGGGCTATCAGCTCCGGAACCAGCGCTTCGTGGAGGACGTTCGCCGCATCCTGCTCGGGACCGAGATGGATCCGGCCTTCCTCGAGCTCGAGATCACCGAGAGCGCGATCGAGTCCGACGATCCCGTCACGCGGCAGAGCCTCGAGCAGCTCCGCAACATGGGCGTCGGTCTCGCCCTCGACGACTTCGGCACCGGCTCGTCGTCGCTGACCCACCTTCGCGCCTTCCCCATCCAGACCGTCAAGATCGACCGCGAGTTCGTCTCGGGCATCCCCGAGAACGACGCCGACTCGGCGCTCACCCAGGCGATCATCGCCATGGCGCATGGTCTGGACATGAAAGTGGTGGCCGAGGGCGTGGAGTCGGAGGAGCAGGCGCGCTTCCTGCAGCGCGCCAACTGCGACACGCTCCAGGGCTACCTCTTCGCCGAGCCGGCGCCCGTGCAGGACTTCGTCCGCTATCTCGAGGCCCAGGACGAGAAGGATCGCGCGTCCGGCCGGCGTCGGGATTGAGGGCCACCGGTCCACCATCCATCACCATCGAACGTCCGCGAACTCCGGGATCGCTGTGTACACGCGTCCCGGGTGGTCCTCCGCGGCGCAGCGCGTGATAGCGTGCGCGGCCTGGAGGAGGGGACATGTCACATTCCGTGTTGTTGGTGGATGACTCGGCGGGGCCGCGGCGGACGCTCGCCCGGCTGTTCAGGAGTGAGGGCTGCGACGTCGAGGAGGCGGCGAACGGCAACGAAGGCTGGGGCGAGTTCTGCAGCAGGGAGCCGGACGTGGTCCTGACGGATCTCTTCATGCCCAAGTGCGACGGCCACGAGTTCCTGCGCAGGATCCGGACGCGCTCGGACATCCCCGTCGTGCTCTTCAGCTCGGCTGGAACCACGCGCGACGCAGTGAACGCTCTGAAGTCCGGGGCGGACGAGTTCATCCACGCGTCGGAGTGCAGTCCGCCCGAGCTGGTCCAACGCGTCGTTCGCCTCGTCTCGGACCGCAGGCCCGAGGACGATCTGCTGCGCCTCGATCGACGCCTGGCCGGCCAGAGCGTTCTGGCCGAGCGGCTCAGATCGAGGGTGGCCGCCGCCGCCCCGCTTCGCGCCCCGGTGCTGATCGTCGGCGAGCCGGGGAGTGGTCGCGACACGGTCGCGCAGGCGCTGCACGAGCTGGGCGCCTCGGCGGGCGGCGCGCTGGTGAAGCTGGACGCGCGACGATTCGTCCCGGAAGACATGCCCGCGAAGGCGGGCGCCATCTATCTCGATGGCGTGGAGCAACTCTCCGAGGGCGCGCAATCCCACTGGGCCCGGCGTCTCGCGGCGCTCGATGGGCGCGACTTCCGCGGCGCGCCCCGGGTGCTCGCATCCTGCACGCCCGACTTCGTGATCGCTCCGCCCGAGCCCTTCCACGCCGAGCTGCGCGCGCTCCTGCAGCGCATCCCCATCGAGATCCCCGCGCTGGCCGAGCGGAGCGAGGACATCGCGCCGGCGGCCGAACGGATGATGGAGCGGATCTCGGCGAGGATGGGGCGCCCCGCGGGCCTGTCTGCGGCCGCACTGGCGGAGCTCGGCAGCCGGTCCTGGCCCGGGAACTTTCGCGAGCTGCACGCATGCCTCCAGCGCGCGGTGGCCTTCTCGCGCGAGCGCACGATCACGGCGCCGATGCTGGGGCAGCTTCGCTCCGAGTCGTCGGAGAGCCTCGAGGCGATTCGACTCCAGCACGACCGCCGCGAGCGGGACGCGCTCGTCGATGCGCTGCGCCGGACCGGCGGCAACGTGACGCGGACGGCGGAGCTGCTCGGCCGCAGCCGGGGCGCAGTGTATCGGCTGATCAGCCGACATGGCATCGCGCTCGGGCGGACGCGTTGAGCTCCGGGCGTCAAGGAGCGATGGAGCGCTCGTAGTCGCCGCGGTTGATGCGATAGAGAACGTGTGTGCGCAGCGGGTGTCCCGGGGGCAGGCGAGGATGCTCGAAGTCACCCGCGTCGTCGCGCGCCAGCCCGATCCGCTCCATCACGGCCCGCGATCGACGATTGGCGGGTACGGTGAAGGAGACGATCTCCGCAAGGCCCGCCTCGCCAAAGCCGAAGGCGAGCGCTGCGCGCGCCGCCTCGCTGGCGATGCCACGTCCCCACGCCGCATGGGCGAGCCGCCACCCGATCTCGACGGCCGGCGTAAAGGGGGCCTCGAAGTCGGGCAGATTGAGCCCGACGAAGCCGAGGGCACCGGGCGAGGCCCGCAGCTCGACGGCCCAGAGTCCGTAGCCGTGTGTGTCGAAGTGGCGCTCGATTCGGTCGATCAGAGCGTCGCTCTCATTGGCCGTGAGCGGTCCGGGCAGGAACTCCGCCACCCTCGGGTCCGCATTGAGCGCGGCGAAGGGCAGTCGGTCGCGGTCGTTCCAGCGCCGCATCACGAGTCGCTCGGTGTGGAGTACCGGGGCTTCCGAGTCCAGGTCGATGCTCCTGCGGGTGTCGACCCGCGGCGCTTCGCGCGGCTCGCGGATGACCTCTGCTTTATGGTGCCAGAGCCCCCTTGATCGCGGCCAGCGCTCGTGCCAATCATCTCCGATGCGGGCTGTGCACGGCGACGGTGACGGCACCGCTGCGCGAGCTGATCGGGTGAAGGACGCGAGGAAGACCATGGCCGAGGCTGGAGCGAACGAGCGCGATCTGTCGGGATCCAGGGTTCCCGTCGAGCGGCAGCTCTTCCTGATCGCCCTGTCGGCGATCGCGGTCCTGCTCGCCATCGCGCTGGTCCATGGAGCCGGCGCCTGGCCATCGCTGGGGCTCGCTCTGAGCGCCAATCTGGCTCGTATCATCGTGGGCGTGGGCGCCGGCTTTGCGCTGTCGGTCTCGGGTGCGGTCCTGGACGGAACCGGGGTGAGGCCGCTGCGAGAGCTCTCGGTGCTCCTGGTCTCGGCGGGCGCCGCGGCCGGCGCCGCCCTGCTGCCGTCCGCGCTCCCGATCGGGCCCGCGGCCTTCGTGCTGGGCGGCGTGCTCGGTGGAGGGGGCGGGATGTTGCTCGGGCGTCTCGCGGACGGGCCAGAGCGGACGCGAAACCTGGCCGCCGGTGCGCTGCTGCTCGTCGCCGTCGTGGGCCTGGGCGTCGCCAGCGGTGCGGCCGCCGCAGACGAAGGCTGGCGCGGTCGTTGGCTGCGCTGGATGATGGGCGACCTCTCGCAGGCCACGCTGCTCGGCGGCCTGCTGGTCTTCGCGGCCACCGCGGTGCTCTTCCGTCTCCTCGAAGGCGCCTACCGCGACCTCGATGTCGGCACCGATGCGCGACTCGCGCTGGGCTCGGGCGTGGCGGGCCCGAGCACGATCGCCGCGCTGATGTGGGGCGTCGCCGTGCTGGCCGCGGGGCCGATCGCGATGGTCGCGCTGCTCGTCTCGCTGTTCACGCGACGCGTGCTCGGACCGTCGCAGCTGCGCGAGCGCCTGCTCTTCATCGGTCTGGTAGGCGGCGCGGCGCTGGCGCTCTTCGACGCGGCGCAGCGCTGGCTGATCGGCGGCGACGTGACCGGCCTCAATCTCCCCATCGCGGTCTTCGCCTTTCCCTTGTTCCTCTTCTGGAATGCCCGTCGGCTCCGCGAGACCGGGCGCCGGCCGGGCAACGCCTATCAGCTGCTGGAGGCGGCGCTGATCGTGACGGTCACGTTGCTCCTGCTGACGACCGGCGCTCAGCTGATCGGCCTGACCCGCTCGATCAGCTGAGCGAACGATCGCCCGAGCTGCCCTCCCAACCGGGCAGCAGCGAGAGGGGCAGTCGCGTGGTCGCCTTGACGCGCTTGAGCGCGATCTGCGAGTGCACCTCGCGAACCGTCGGAAGCTGCAGCAGGGCGTGGCGGAGCAGCTGCTCGTAGCTGTGGATGTCGCGCGTCACTACGTGGAGGAGGTAGTCGACCTCTCCGGTCATGGCGTAGGCCTGCACCACCTCGTCCATCTGCTCCACCGCCGCCTCGAACTCGGGCAGCGACTGGGTGCCGTGCTCGGAGAGCTTGATGCTCGCGAAGACCGTGACCTCGAGACCCAGGAGGTGCGGGTCGAGCCGGCAGACCCGCTCGGCGATCACCCCCACCGACTCGAGTCGCCGGATCCGGCGCCAACAGGGAGATTGCGAGAGCCCGACCCGGCTGGCGATCTCCGCCGTGGGCAGCCCCGCCTGTCGCTGCAGGACGTCGAGGATGCGCAGGTCGATCTCGTCCAACGAGATGAGCATAGATTGTCCTCAAAGTCGATACAAATCGGTTTCTCTATGCGTAGGATGGCGGAATTTCGGCAGATTCGAAAGGAATAACGCCTCATTCGGGGGCATCCTGGCAACGATGAAGAAGAGGGGCCACCGGCAGCTTGGGGGGGCGGCCGAGTGGTCGCGAGATCCGGAGGACGCGATGGCTCGGGACGGGATCACCCTGGACGACAAGTACACCCTGGCGGAGGGGCGGATCTATCTCTCCGGCATCCAGGCCCTGGTCCGGCTTCCCCTCCTCCAACGGTCCCGTGACGCGGCCGTCGGCCTCAACACGGCCGGATTCGTCTCCGGCTATCGCGGCTCACCGCTGGCGGGGCTCGATCAGCAGCTCTGGAAGGCGGCGGCCCATCTCGAGACGCAGCGGATCGTCTTCCAGCCAGGTCTGAACGAGGAGCTGGCGGCGACGGCGGTCTGGGGCAGCCAGCAGACCGGACTCCACGCCGGCGCGCGCTACGACGGGATCTTCGCCCTGTGGTACGGCAAGGCGCCCGGCGTCGATCGCGCGGCGGACGCCCTTCGGCACGCGAACGCCTCCGGCACCTCACCCAGGGGCGGCGTGCTGCTCGTGGCGGGCGACGATCACGCCTGCAAGTCGTCCTCGTATCCCACGCAGAGCGAGTTCATCCTGCAGCATCTCGAGATCCCCGTGCTCGCGCCCGCGAGCGTGCAGGACGTCCTCGACTACGGGCTCTTCGGATGGGCGATGTCGCGATACAGCGGGCTCTGGGTCTCGCTCATCGCACTCACCGATCTGATGGATGGCTCCGCGGTGGTGGAGGTGGGGCCGCAGCGTCCCGTCCTGAGGTCGCCCCGCGCCCTCTCATGGGTCCACGACGACCTGCACATCCGTAGCGGCGACACGCCGAGGATCCAGGAGGTGCGGGTCCGCGAGCAGCGCCTGCCCGCGGCGCTCGACTTCGCGAGGGTCAACCAGATCAACCGCGTCGTCTTCCAGACCGATCGGCCGCGGCTCTGCATCGTGGCCAGTGGAAAGGGCTATGCGGACACCCGGCAGGCCCTCGCCGACCTCGGCGTCGACGCCGCCGCCGCGCATGCGCTGGGCATCCGAGTGGTGAAGATCGGCATGCCCTGGCCGCTCGATGCGCAGCAGATGAGTGATCTGCTGCGGGGCGCCGAGCGCGTCCTGGTCGTGGAGGAGAAGCGCCCCTTCATCGAGAGCCGGCTCAAGGAGGTCTTCTACGACCAACCCGCCGCCGGGCGGCCGGCGATCCACGGCAAGCACGCACCGGGGGGCGCGCCCCTGCTGGCGCAGACGCTCGAGCTGGACGCGCATCAAGTCGCGCGAGCGATCGTCTCGCTGCTGCCCGAAGAGGCGCTCACCGAGCGCATGAACGCCCACCTGGCTGCGGACGAGGCCGCTCGGTGGGCGCCGGGCGTGGGGCCCACCGAGACCCGGCGCACGCCCTTCTTCTGCTCGGGATGCCCGCACAACCGGAGCACGCAGGTGCCCGAGGGCAGTCGCGCGCTGGTGGGCATCGGCTGTCACTACATGGTGCAGTGGATGGACCGCGAGTCCGATCATTTCTCGCAGATGGGGGGCGAGGGTGTCGCGTGGCTCGGTCAGGCGCCCTTCAAGGACGAACGGCACGTCTTCGCGAATCTCGGCGACGGCACCTACTACCACTCCGGGATCCTGGCCGTTCGCGCGGCCGTCGCCGCCGGGGTGAACATCACCTACAAGCTCCTCTACAACGGGGCGGTGGCGATGACGGGCGGACAGCCCGTCGAGGGACAGCCCGACGTGCCGCAGATCACGCGACAGCTGGCCGCGGAGGGTGTGGGGCGGATCGTCGTGGTCAGCGCCGAGCCGGAGCGCTTCGGCAGCCCGACGGGCATGGCGCCCGGCGTCTGCGTCCATCCGCGTGAGCGACTGGGGGCCGTGCAGGCGGAGCTTCGCACCTTCGAGGGCGTCTCGGTGCTGATCTACGACCAGGAGTGTGCCGCCGAGCGCCGCCGCAAGCGGAAGCGCAAGCTCGTGCCCGATCCCGAGCGGCGCATCTTCATCAATGAGCTCGTCTGTGAGGGCTGCGGCGATTGCAGCGCGGCCTCGAACTGTCTCTCGGTGGAGCCGGTGGAGACGCGCTTCGGCCGCAAGCGCCGCATCAATCAATCTTCCTGCAACAAGGATTGGAGCTGCGTCGAGGGCAACTGTCCCGCGTTCGTGAGCGTGATCGGAGGCGGTCTGCGGAAGCGGGTTCCGCGCGATGTGCTCGCGCTGCTGGGCGACGTCCCAGAGCCCAGTCACGTCCCGGTGCCGGACGCAATCTACGACATCGTCCTGGCGGGCGTCGGCGGGACGGGCGTGACCACGGTCTCGGCGCTGCTCGGGATGGCTGCGCACATCGAGGGGCGTGCCTCGGGCGTCCTCGACATGACGGGGCTGGCGCAGAAGGGGGGCGCCGTGATGTCGCACGTCCGGCTCGCCGAAGATCCCTCCGCCATCCACGGAAGCCGCATCCCCGAGCGCGGGGCCGATCTCTTCCTCGGCTGTGATCTGGTCGTCTCGGCGGGCGAGGATGGCCTGTGCATGCTCGGTGCGGACCGCACGCGAACGGTGCTCAACACGCACCTGACGGCGACCGCAGCCTTCGTGATGGACAACGACGTCCGATACGACGTCGCCGACATGACTCAGCGTGTGAAGCTCTCCTCGCGCGTCACGCATCAGCTGGACGGCATCCGCATCGCCGAGGGCATGCTGGGCGACTCGATCGGCAGCAACCTCCTGCTGCTCGGCTTTGCGTATCAGCAAGGCTGGATTCCGCTCTTGCGAAGCTCGATCGAACGCGCCATCGAGCTCAACGGGGTGGCCATCGAGATGAACCAGCGCGCCTTCGCCCTGGGCCGACTGGCTGCGCACGACCGCAAGCTCATCGAAGACTGGACCGCCGCCGAGGAGCGGCCGCGGGCGGACCAGAGCCTCGACGACATGATCCGGGAGCGGTATGCCTTCCTCACGGCCTATCAGGATCGCGCCTACGCGGATGCGTATCGGGCGCTCGTGGAGCGCGTGAAGTCCGCGGAGGCCGAGTGCGTCCCGGGCGAGCAGCGCCTGACGAGGGCCGTGGCGCGACAGGCGTTTCGTCTGATGGCCTACAAGGACGAGTACGAGGTGGCCCGTCTCCATGCGGACCCCGCCTTCGCCGACGCCGTCTCCCGCGAGTTCGAGGGCGACTACCGGCTGGCCTTCCATCTGGCCCCGCCCTCCATCGCAAAGCGAGATCCCGGCACCGGCCGCCTGCGCAAGCGCCGCTATGGGCACTCGATGATGCTCGTCTTCCGTCTGCTGGCCAGCGCCCGGCGGCTTCGCGGGACGTGGCTCGATCCCTTTGCACGGCAGGCCGATCGTAAGCTGGATCGGAAGCTGCTCGCCGACTATCGGGCGCAGCTGGACGAGATGCTCGAGGGGCTCGATGCCGGCCGCTACACGCTCGCCTGCCAGCTGGCCGAGCTCCCGGAGCAGGTGAAGGGCTTCGATGTCGTCCGCGCGAGGACCGCGGCCGACTACGAGCGCGAGCGTGAGCGATTGCTCGCACGATGGCGGCGCGCGCCGGAGCAGGGGCAGGACGTGATCAAGTCGCCAGGGTGAGCGATGCCGGCGTGAGCGCCGCGGCGAGCGCTTCGGCGAAGGCGGGCGCGTCCTGCTCGGGCAAGGAGGCGGTCGTGACCCGGATGCCCGGTGGCGTGGCGATGCGGAAGCGCTCCCCCGCGGAGACCGCCCAGCCCATTTCGAGGAGCCTGCTCACCACGGCGCTCTCCTCGGGCACCGGGATCCAGACGTTCAGCCCCGAGCGTCCGGTGGCCTCGATCCCTCGCTCGGCGAGCGCCTCGATCAGTGCTCTACGCCGACGGGTGTAGGTGACGCGGGCGTCGCGCAGCGTGCTCTTCATGCCCCTCGATCGGAGCAGCGTCAGGACGAGCTCCTGCAGGATGTGGCTCACCCAGCGCATGCCGAGCAGCTGTCGGCCCTCCACGCGGGCGATGGTCAGCTCGTCGCCCGCCAGTGCCGCGACGCGCAGGTCCGGGCCCAGCGCCTTCGAGAAGGAGCGGGCGATGGCCCAGCGTTCTCTTCCCGTCGTGAGTGTGACGGCGTCTGCGCCACAGACCGGCCCGGCATGATCATCCTCGAGCACCAGGACCTCGGGATGGGCGGCCAGGACATCGCGCAGCGCGTCGGCGCGCTCGGCCGTGAGCGCAGCGCCCGTCGGGTTCTGCGCGCGCGGTGTGATGACGACCGCCCGTGCGCCCTCGCTCAGCGCGGACCCGAGCGCCGAGGGCAGCATGCCGAAGTCGTCGACCTCGACCGGGATCGGCACGTGGCCGGCCGCGTGGAGCAGTCCCATGGTGCCGGTGAACGCGGGGTCTTCGACGGCCACCGGATCGCCCTGCCTGAGGTGGACCTGCATCACGCGCTCCAGCCCGTCGAGCGCGCCGCTGACGATGGAGACCTGGCGCGCATCGATCCCGTCGCGCGCGAGGTCGCGACGGATCCAGTCGATCAGCCCCGTCGAGATCATCGGCTCTCCATAGAGGCGCTGTCGCGGCTCGACCGCGGCGAGGGCCGGTTCCAGCTCGGGAAGGAGCGTGCGATCCGGGTTGCCGTTGGCGAGGTCGCGGACGCCGCGAGGGACCGCAGTGGGAAGCGAGAGCACGACCGGCGGCTGAGGGGAGACCGCGGTTCCGCGGCGTCCCCGGGTCACGATCAGGCCTCGATCGCGCAGGATCCTGTAGGCCGAAGCGACCGTGGCTGGACTCACGCCGAGGGTCTCGGCACAGGCGCGCACCGTCGGCAGAGGTGCATCCGGGGCCAGGCTGCGCCTCCGGATCGCGGACTCGATGCTCGTCGAGATCTCGACGGCGGTCGACCCTTTGATAGAATATTGTACTGACATCTATTTATATATGTACTAGTACAATTTACGATCGGACGCAAGGAGGCGCCATGGAGACGACCGAAGGCGCGGGTCTGCCCCCGTCCCCCCGCACGACCCTCAAACGCGGAAGCAAGCGGGCCGACTATCGCCCGGACACGGTGCGCGACATCCTCGATGAAGGGCTCTACTGCACCCTCGCTGTGAATCTCGACGGAGAGCCCGCGATGATTCCCACCGCCTACGCGGTGGTGGGCGACCATCTCTACGTTCACGGCTCCACGGCCAACCGCATCTATCGCGTCATGAAGGAGGGGGCCCCGGTCTGTGTGAGCGTGACGCTCCTCGACGGCCTCGTGCTGGGCCGCTCGGCCTTCCACCACTCGGTGAACTACCGGTCCGTCATGGTCTATGGGAGCGCCACCGAGGTGGAGGATCCCAGCGAGAAGCTCGCCGCCTTCGATGCGCTGATCGATCACGTGGTCCCCGGCCGTAGTCAGGAGGTGCGCGGCGCCAATCGCGAGGAGTTCCTTCGCACGCTGGTACTGCGGATTCCGCTGGACGAGGCCTCTGCGAAGATCCGCACGGGCCCGTCGGTGGACGAGGAGGCGGACTATGCGCTCGATGTCTGGGCCGGCGAGCTCCCGCTTCGCCTCGTCGCATCCGCGCCGTCGACGGACCCGCGCTCGAAGCCGGAGGTCCCCGAGACCGTGCTCGAACGCTATCGAGAACTGGCCCGCTGATTCCGAGAACGCCCCTGTGGCGGGCGCAGGATCAAGCGGGGCTGTGGGCGCGTCGATCGACCTCTCAGCCATCGCGGGAGGATCGACATGCAATGGAGCTCGGCCGCGCGTCGTCTGTGCCTCGGCCTGTGCCTCGGCCTCGTGCTCGTCGCGATGGGCTGCATCTCGAACGCACCGTCGACCGGCCCCATCCTGGCCCGTCTCGACGAGGGCTTCCTCGTACTGGCGCGGACCTTCGAAGACGTGGCCTGGGACACAAGGCTGGGCGAGGAAGAGCCGTGTACCGACGATTGGCGAGTGATCGGCTTCACGCTGACACGGAGCGCGCGCGTCGACGTCTCCGTGTCGACGGGCTCGCGCGTCGCAGGTACCCAGCTCGTGCCGGCGACCCCTCTACCTGCCGGCGATCACGCCTTCGTCGTCAGTCACGGGGCCGTCGCCGACCGCATCGGCGGACGCCGCGTCTTCGAATTGCTGATCCGTGCGATCGACGAGAAGGAAGGGGCGCAGACGCAACATCGGATCGCAGGAAGGCTGGATCGCCTGGTGGCCGGCGAGCTGCACGGCCGCATGAAGCGCTACGACGTCCTGATCCACAGCGG
>CAZQMY010000036.1:0-26166 GCA_964594405.1 uncultured Spirochaetaceae bacterium
GCTCGCATGGCAGACCGCTCAGGCGACGGAAGAGATCCGGCGGAAGATCGAAGCCATGCAGAGCGAAACGCTCGGCGCCGTCGGGGCCATCAAGGAGATCGTCGACGTGATCGACGAGATCCACACCACCAGCAGGGAGATCGCGGGCGAGGTCGAGACGCAAGGCGACACGGCGATGAGCGTCGTCCAGACCGCGAAGGACACCGTCCAGGTCGTCCAGGCGATGGACCGGAGCGTTCAGGAGACGTCGGAAGGCGCCGTCGCCGTCGCGAGGAACGCCGAGCAGCTCGCGGAGGGGGCCAACGAGATCGCGCGCAACGCCGCCGAGGCCTCGCATGGATCCTCCGAGGTCGCGCGCGGCATCGCGGGTGTGAGCGATGGCGTGCGTGAGACTGCTGGCGCTGCCAACGATGTCGACACCGCGGCCAAGGAGATGGCGGCCCTGGCCAAGCGCCTGGACGAGCTCGTCTCCTCCTATCGTGTGTGAGACTCGCACAGCCCCCAGCTCCCCATGAGACGCTCGGCCAGGGAGACGACCGGTGCTCGCTGGCCGACCCGCGGCTCGGCCGACTCATCGCGTCAGTCCCGGCGCCGCAAGAGGCCGCGCCGTCTCGGCGCGATCCGCTCGTTCAACAACACGGAGACGTCGTCGCCGAGGAGATTCGCCGTCACGATATCTGCCAGGCGGTCGCCATCGAGATCGCCGACATCGAGCCATTCCGGGCTGTTCCCGACTCCAAACGAGCCAGCGGACTCGAAGCGGCCGTCCCCGGTTCCCAGCAGGACGCTCACGTCGTGGCCGTTCTGGTTGACGACGGCCAGGTCGAGGATCGCGTCTTCGTCGAGATGGACCGCGACGACGTTCTGAGGGGTCTCGCCGACGGCATAGAATGCAGGGGCCTCGAAGCGGCCGTCTCCCTTTCCCAGGAGGACCGCCACGCTGTCGTTCCCAGTCAACGCCGCGATCAGATCCTCGGCACCATCGTCATCGACGTCGGCGATGGTGACGAACACGACGAATTCGCCCAGCGGAATCGTCGTCGGGGAATGGAAGGTGCCATCTCCGTTCCCGAGCAGGATGCTGAGGTCGTCCTCGCCGTTGTTCGCTGTCACGACATCGGGGAACCCATCGGCGTCGAGGTCGCCGGCCGTTACGTGGACCGCACCCTGCGAGTTGTCGAGGCTGACGAATGTCGGCTCCCGGAAGCTGCCGTCGCCGTTGCCAAGCAGCACGCTCAAATCGCGCCCTAGATCGTAGAAGTTGCAGGTGACGACGTCGGGGACCCCATCGAGATCGAGATCCGTCACGATGAGGGCCTGCGGCTCCCGGCCCGCGGCGTAGAGCACGGTCGGTTCGAACGTGGCATCTCCCCTCCCCAGGAGCACGCCGATGGCGCCGACGCCCGCCTCGTTCCGGGCCGCCGTGACCAGGTCGTGGACATGGTCACCGTCGACGTCGGCTGCGACGACGAACTGCGGGAGCACCCCCGCGTCGAAGAAGGCCGGCGGCTGCAGGCTGCCGTCGCCGTTGCCTCGCAGAACTCCCAGATCGTTGGTCCCGATATTCGATGTGACGACGTCGGGGACGTCATCGCCGTCCAGATCGGCAATGATGATCGCAGCCGGTACGTCGCCGGTCGCATAGCGGGGCGCCGCCTCTAGGCTGCCGTCACCTCGCCCGAACAGGAGGCTCAAGTCGTCGCTCGATCGGTTGGCCGTCACCACGTCGGGAATATCATCCTCGTCGATCTGGGTGACCACGACGGCCGCGGGAGATGCGCCGACTGAGAACGAGAGCGCGGGGCGGAAGGTCCCATCGCCGTGTCCGAGCAGGACGCTGACGTCGCCGTCGGCCCCGTTCGCGACGGCGAGGTCGGGCACGGAGTCACCATCGAGATCGGCTGCGGCCGCAAAGAAGGGGTTGCTGCCGACGCGAAAGAACATGCCCGACCGGAAGGACCCGTCGCCGTTTCCGAGGAAGACGCTGACGTCGTGACTGTCGGCGTTGGGCGTCACCAGATCGAGGATTCCATCTCCATCGAGATCGGCGACTGTCACTGAGGCCACCCGGTCGCCCCCAGCGATGGTGTCGCCCGGGTCGAACGTTCCGTCACCCCTGCCGAGCAGGATCACGACATCGTCTCCAAAGGTGGTGAACACGAGATCGGGGATGCCATCGCCGTCGAGGTCTGCGATCTCGAGATCGTTCGCTCTGCCGGGCACGAAGATCGGAGCCTCGAAGGTCCCGTCACCATGGCCCAGCCGGATGCTGATGAGGTCGAAGCCGTTCGTCACCATGTCAGGAGCGCCGTCTCCGTCGAGGTCTCCGGCAGCCACGCTCGCGATTCCCAGCTCCCCAGGGATCGACATGGCAGGCTCGAAGGTTCCGTCTCCTTTGCCCAGGAGGATGGTCGAGTCACGACTCGCAATGTTCGCCGTGACGACATCGGGAATCCCGTCCAGATCGAAGTCTGCGGTGGCCACCGAGAATGGGTTGTCGCCCACCGGAAAGGACATCGCTGCGCCGTAGCCCCCGCGACCGTCGCCCAGGAGGATCGAAACGTCGTCCGTGCGGCGGTTTGCCGTCGCCAGGTCGCTCACGCCGTCGCCGTCGAAATCGGCCTCGATCAACGCCACGGGCTCCAGGCCACCGTCGAGCGGTACGCGCCCGCCAACGAAGAGTGGCTGGTCGCCCAGCCAGCAAGAATAGAGCAGGCCCAGAAGGGCCGTCGCAGTCAGGACTCTCATCTCGTTGCCGACCTCCTGGATTCCTTGAAGCACTGGAGGACAAGCCAACACACGATCGCGTTCGGCACGTCGGAAGCCAGATCTTCTCCCCGCGTGCGTCGTACGTCAACCTGCATCAGAGCATGCGCCCCAGCGGCGTGATCCTCTGTGCCCAGCAACAACGCATTCTTGACCCGTTGGTCACATGGCCACCGCGTTGATCACAATCCGACCTGCAGACCCCTCGTGGTTGCGGCGCCTCAGTTCCGATACGGTCTCCGCTCGTGGCGTGGCATCCCCGACCGGTTCGCGTGCTCGCCGCTGGGCGTCCGCTCGTAGATGATCCGAGTCGCGAGCCCTGAGAAGCCGCGCAGCTCGCTCCCACACCGGATCGAGACCGGAACGAACGACCGTGAGTGGCTACGCTCTGACCCGTGCCCGTGGCCGTGACATTCGACGCCGACTCCGGCATCTGGGTCTTCGAGCTCTCTGGCGTCGTCACGCCGGCGGAGATCCGCGCCGCCTACGACCGGATGCGGAGGACGCCCGACTTCGATCCCAGAGCGCCGCGGCTCTGGGATGCCCGGCAGACCACGTCTTCGCAGCACTATGGCAGCGCCGACCTGCGGCACATCAGCCGGGAGACGGGCTCCGACGTTCCGCACCGCGTGGCCATCGTCGTGGCGCGCGACGTCGACTTCGGCCTCGCGCGCATGTACGAGGCCTTTGCGGAGGCGGACCAGCAGCTGGCCGAGACCTTCGTCTTTCGCGACCTGGGCGAGGCGTTGGCCTGGCTCGGCGCAGCGCCAGTGAAAGGCCCGGAGTGAGGATCGGCGGCGCGCCGTGGCCACGAAATTCATGACGATGCTGAGGCGGCGGGTGGGCGTGCCCCACGAGGCGTCGCCCAGCCACTTCCCGCCGATGAGCACGAGCCAAGGCGATCGGGTCGGTGCCGAACCCCTCGCTGTAGACGTCCCGGTCGCCTCCATCCGAAGGGCTCACGACCGCTTGGCCCGCACGACATCCGGCCCTGGATTCGGCTCCGGGGCCGATCACTCGAGGCAAGGTCGAGTACGGGCCTCGGCAGCTCGGGGGCCCGAGCGGGAACGTCGTGCGCAGACCGCGCGGTCCTCCGGAGCTCTCGGCCGAAGGAACCGCCGGCCCCCGAGCGCACGCCCGCGGTCTTCAGGCCAGGAACTTCGTCAGCATCTGGCGCGCCGCCTCCCGCGCGCTGTGGTAGGCGGTCTCGGCGAGCACCCCCGGCGCCGCGACGCGGTCGCCCACCAGGAAGCGTCCAGCGCCGCGGTCGATTGCCGGGCGATCCCGCCAGGTCGTGCCCGGCGGGTCCGCTGGACTGGCGCCCGACGCGAAGCCGTAGCGTCGCTTCCAGGTGACGCGATCGCGCCAGCGCAGGAACCCGATGTCGAGGGTGGCTTCGATGCGGGCATGGGCGTCGTCGAAGCGCTCTCCCTCGCCGATGCCCGCAACGCACTGCACCAGCGCTTCGCCGCGGGGCGCGAGCGACCCGTCCACCGACGCGTAGTCGCTGACGTAGACGCCGAGATCCGTCGAGAGCACCCCGGACGGATCGCGCCACTTGCGGGTGAGGGCCAGGTCGAGCAGCGCCACCGGTGCGCTCGGCCACGTCATCGACTCATCGTCGAAGAGCGCCGCCGCAGCCGTGAGCTCGGTCGCGACGATGCAGGGACCGTCGGGCAATCGGTCGACCTTCTGCCCCAGCTGGAGCTCGGCGCCCAGGCCACGCAGCCGCTGCTCCAGGCGCTCGACCAATGAGGCCCAGCCGCCCTGGACGTAGTAGACGGGTCGCTGCAGCGCAGACCGCTGGATGCGCTCGTGGACGAATGCGGCGGAGAGGGAGCCGGGATCCGGATGATAGGTGGGCAGCCTGGCGAAGCCGATCGCGGCCTCCGCCGCTCGAGCACCCAGGGTCTCCGTCGCCCAGTCGCGATAGCAGCGGTCGATGGGCGCCGTCCGCCTCGCCGACCGCATGGCCGGCAGGAGCGGGAGCGGCAGGCGCCGGAGGCGGCCGCGGTGGTGCAGGCGCATCCCGAGGAGCGATGGGAATGCGCTGGGCGGCAGCAGGCGTTCGCGCTCGAGCCAGGCCTCGAAGGCGCCGTGGCGATAGAGGGCGTGGGGGCCGAGGTTGGTCACATGCTGGTCGCCCCGGCTCTCGGCACGCCCGCCCAGGCGCTTGCGCGCTTCGTGGAGGACGACCCGGGCGCCGCGCTCGGCGAGGTGGATGCTCGCGATCAGTCCAGCGAGACCACCACCGACGATGTGAACCCGTGTCTTCCGATCCCGGGCCTCCGGAAGCGGGAAGTCGGGCCAGTCGGCGGGCAATCCGCCGTGGCCGACCCCGGCGTCGAGATTGCGCGCCGCCTCGTTGCGCGTCGACTGGAATCCGTCATCTTGGCTTCGATCGTTCATGCGAGGTATCTCCTTTGTCGCGAACCGAACGCGTGGGCTCGACGGTCGAGCCGCACGGAGGGGGGGACGGCGAGGGCCGGGGTTCCCCGAGCGACGAAGAAAAACGCTCGGCTCGGGAACCTTCGCGCCCGCAGGCTCCCCTTCTGCCCATGCCGGACCTCGAGCAGGTTCGGGCAGCGCAGGCGGGAGACCTGCTGGCGCTGTCCGCGGTCGTCGACGCCTTGGCGCCCTACGTCGGGCGTCTGTGCGGCTCGATCGCGCTGGATCGCGGCGCGGACGCGGCACAGGACGCGCTGATCCAGATCCTTCGCGATCTGCCCGGGCTGCGAGAGCCGAAGGCGTTGCTGGCCTGGGCCCGCCGCGTGGCGACACGGGAGTCGATCCGTCACGCGCGTCGGGGCCGGGGTCGGGAGGCCGATCCCGACGTGCTGGAGCGTCTGCCGCGGGCCGATGATCCCGAGCTGGCGGGCGACGTCCGCCGTGTGCTGGAACGACTGGCTCCCGAGCAGCGCGCGATCCTCGTGATGCGCGATCTTGAGGGGCTGTCCGAGCAGGAGGCCGCCGCCGAGCTCGGTGTGGCCAAGGGGACCGTGAAGTCGCGCCTCTTCCGCGCGCGGCGGGCCTTCCGCGAGAGGTGGGACGAATGACCGAGTGGCCGACCGTCGCGATCGATCCGATCGTCAAGCTGCGCGCGATCGCCGCCGCGATGCCCCACGTCGTTCTGGCAGAGCATGTCTTCGACGCGCCCTTCGATCGTTTGTGGCGGATCATCGAGGATCTGGAGCACGGGACGCCCCGCTATGAAGGGGGCGTCAGCGCGGTCGAGATCCTCGAGCGTCGACCCGAGGAGTCGCCGCCGAGCGAGGGCGGACCGCCGGGTGAACGCATGCGCGTCATCGCCCGCAGTGCACTGGGCATCCCTGTGACGATGGACGTGGTGCTGCGCCCCGGCTTCTGCGTCATGACCTCGAGGCAGGTCGACGTCGGCATGGCTGCGGTACCCATCGGCGATGGCGCGCGGACGCGCTTCGCGCACTTCGAGGGATCGCCGTGGCTGGGGAGGCTCGGGCGGCCGATCTTCGCGCGAAACGTGCGGGGGGACTTCAAGCGGCTGGAGGGGCTGCTCGCCGGCTAGCGACGAGGCCCTCGATGCGGGCTGCCCAGACGCGGGTCGCCCCTCCCCCGTTCGCCATCATCGAGCAGTCGAGGGGTGGCCGACGGAGCACCACGCGCCTTCGGCGCGGCCCCTCGCGCGAGGCCGGATCCCGGGACCTCGCGACGCGCTGGCCGGGCGGCGCTGCCCGCGCGTGCCCGATATGATCCGCGTCCATGGACCTGCTCACCAACCCCGACGTCTGGGTCGCGCTGCTCACGCTCACCGTCCTCGAGATCGTCCTCGGCATCGACAACATCGTCTTCATCTCGATCCTCGCCGGCAAGCTGCCCGAGAGCCAGCAGGCGCGTGCACGCCAGCTCGGCCTCGGGCTCGCGATGGTTTCGCGTATCCTGCTCCTGCTCTCGATCTCGTGGGTCGTATCGCTCACGCAGCCGCTCTTCTCGGTCTTCGGCAAAGGGCTGTCGGGGCGGGACCTGATCATGTTGGGCGGTGGGCTCTTCCTGCTCGGGAAGGCCACCTTCGAGATCCACGAGAAGCTCGAGGGCGAGGAGGTACACGACGGCGAGCAGAAGGTCGTCGCGTCCTTCGGGTCCGTGATCTTCCAGATCATCGTGCTCGACCTGGTCTTCAGCCTCGATTCGGTGATCACGGCGATCGGCATGGCCGATCACGTCTCCGTGATGGTGGCCGCTGTGGTGATCTCGGTAGGCGTGATGCTCGTGTCGGCGGCGGCGATCAGCGAGTTCGTGAATCGTCGTCCCACGGTCAAGATGCTGGCGCTCTCGTTCCTGCTGCTGATCGGGATGTCGCTGATCGCGGAGGGGTGGGGTCTCCACATTCCGAAGGGGTACTTCTACTTCGCCATGGGCTTCTCGGTCTTCGTCGAGGCCCTCAACCTGCGGATGCGCGCCAGGCGCCGCGCCGCTCGGCCGGTCGAGCTGCGGCCGACGTACGTGAAGGATCCCGCGGCGTCCGGCGCCGTCGGCCATCTCGAGAAGCCGCCGACGGGTTGAAGCGCTTCAGGCGATCGGGTTCGGAGCGGCGGCAGGGGCTTGTCCCGAGACACGCCGCCCTCGAGCGCCACGGCCATCGGCCCCCAGCCCGCCCGCGCAGCGAAGCCCGATCAGACGTGGGTGAGCTCGGCGGATCTCGGTGCTGTCGACGCGGAGGCGAGCCGCAGGCACCAGAACGCCGTTCGGATCCTCCCAGAGCGCTGCGCCCGGGCCTCGCAGGGCTCGAGGCGTCATAGGGCCGCTCGATCGATTCGTTCATCATTATCGATTGGACTGACGGCCCGACGTGTCCGAACCTCCCGGCCGTAGCTCACCGGGTCCCGGACGGGGCCCCGTCGATGAACCCAATCCCAGGAGCATTCATGTCCCTCATCAACACCACCGTCAAGCCCTTCAAGGCCACGGCGTTCTCGAACGGCGACACCATCGAGGTGACCGACGCCGATCTGCGCGGCAAGTGGTCGGTCGTCTTCTTCTACCCGGCGGACTTCACCTTCGTCTGCCCGACCGAGCTCGGTGATCTCGCCGATCACTACGATCAGCTCAAGTCGGCTGACGTCGAGGTGTACTCGGTCTCGACCGATACGCACTTCACGCACAAGGCGTGGCACGACGCGTCGGAGACCATTCGGAAGATCCAGTTCCCCATGGTCGGTGATCCGACCGGCACGATCGCGCGCAACTTCGACGTGATGATCGAGGAGGAGGGCCTCGCCCTGCGTGGAACCTTCGTGATCGATCCGGAGGGTGTCATCAAGGTCGCGGAGATCCACGATCTCGGCATCGGCCGCTCCGCCAAGGAGCTGGTGCGCAAGGTACAGGCGGCACAGTACGTCGCTTCCCACGACGGCGAGGTCTGCCCCGCGGCGTGGACGCCGGGCGAGGAGACGCTCACGCCCGGTCTGGACCTGGTGGGCAAGCTCTGAGCCTCTGACGGGCTCTGTGTGGGCGGCGGATCGGGCCGCCGCCGCCCACCTCACCCACCTCCTCCTTCCGGCCCACTCCTTCCAGCCCATCTCCGCGCAGCCTGTCGGGCGCGGGCCCGAACCTTCGATTCCGAGCCGCCAGGGCAGCCGAGGCCGGTCCGGGCAGTGATCCGGGCAGTGATCCGGGCAGTCAAAGGAAACGAGAGAAGCCATGCTGGACGATTCCCTTCGCACTCAGCTCGAGAAGCACTTCGAGCTGATCACCCGACCGGTCGAGATCGTCGCCGCGCCCGGCGAGGGCGAGGCGGCGGGGCGCGTCCGGAGCCTGCTCGACGACCTGGCGCATCTGTCCGGTTCCGTCGCCTGGCGCGAGGCCGACGGGAACGAGCTCGATGATGATCGTCGGCCGCTCTTCGCGATCGGGCGCCCGGGCGAGCTTGGGCGTATGCGCTTCGCGGGCCTTCCGATGGGCCACGAATTCACCTCCCTGGTCCTCGCCGTGCTGCACGCCGGCGGCCATCCTCCCAGGGCCGAGCCCGAGCTGCTCGCCGACATCGAGGCCCTGCCCGGAGGCGATCGATTCGAGACCTTCGTCTCGCTCTCCTGCCAGACCTGCCCCGGAGTCGTCCAGGCGCTGAATCTCTTCGCGTCGCGCAATCCGGGCATCACCCACACGATGGTCGACGGCTCGCTCTTCCAGGACGAGGTGGAGAGTCGCGACGTCAAGGCGGTGCCCAGCGTCTTTCGCAATGGCGAGCCCTTCTCCACGGGCGGAATCAGCGAGCGCCAGATCCTCGAGAAGCTCGACAGCGCGGCGGCCGATCGCGCGGCCGAGCAGATCTCGAAGAAGGAGCCCTTCGAGATCCTCGTGATCGGCGGCGGTCCCGCGGGCGCTGCAGCCGCCATATATGCGGCGAGAAAGGGCATCCGCACGGGCCTGGTCGCCGAGCGATTCGGTGGCCAGCTCATGGACACGCTCGGAATCGAGAATTTCATCTCCACGCCCCACACCGAAGGCCCGCAGCTGGCTGCGCAGCTGGAGGAGCACGTGCGCTCGTACGACGTGGACGTGATGCTCGACCAGCGCGTCGAAGCGATGGTGGATGGGGGCCAGAGCGAGGACGGGCGGGTAAAGCTCACGCTCGCCTCCGGCGCCGAGATGCGCGCGAGCCGGGTGATCCTCGCGACGGGCGCGCGCTGGCGGACGCTCGGCGTGCCAGGCGAAGAAGAGCATCGGAACCGCGGCGTCGCCTACTGCCCGCACTGCGACGGACCGCTCTTCAAGGGAAAGCGCGTGGCGGTGATCGGGGGCGGCAACTCCGGCGTCGAGGCAGCGCTCGACCTGGCGGGCGTGGTCGAGCACGTGACCGTCGTCGAGTTCCAGGACGCGCTCCTGGCGGACGCGGTGCTGCAGGAGCGGCTGCGCTCGCTCCCCAACGTGGACGTGATCCTCAACGCGGCCACCACCGAGGTGAAGGGCGGCGAGAGCGGAGTGGCGGCGCTGGTCTACACCGATCGGGCGTCGGGTGAATCGCACGAGGTCGCACTCGAAGGGGTCTTCGTGCAGATCGGCCTGCTGCCCAACACCGAATTCCTGAAGGACACGCGCGTCGAGCTGTCGCCGCGGGGCGAGATCGTGGTCGACGATCGCGGCCAGACCAGTGCGCCGGGCGTCTTCGCCGCGGGCGACGTGACCATCGCGCCGACCAAGCAGATCGTCATCGCGATGGGCAGCGGCGCCAACGCGGCCGTCGGGGCGTTCGACGACCTGATCCGCTCGCCCGTCGAATCGGCCGAGCAGGAGAAGCTCTCGGCCTGATCGGGGCCACCGGCAGCCGTCCGCCCGCCGCCGAGCGCCATTCCGTCGGAGCAGCCCGGAAATCAGGACTTCGGCGGGCCGAGCTCGAGGATCTCCCACTCTGTGCCCAGCTCGGCGAGGATCTGCTGCCTGGCCTGCGAGTCGGAGCGGGCGCGAACCTCCATGCGCCGCGTCCTCGCTCCGCCGACCTGCTTCACCCGCGCGCAGTAGAGCGGCAGGCATTCTTCGGGCACGGATTTGGGCGGCGGCAAGGGGACCTTCGCGCGAGGGAGGTTGGTATCTGCGCGCGGCTCGCGCACGATCGCGACCCGGCTCGTGGCCACTCGCTCCGCTCGCCGAAGCCCGTGGCTCGACGGACGCGGCCCGCTCCCGGCCGCCCGCTGTCCCCCGCCGCGCCTCCTGGCGCCATCTCGTGGCCGGTGCCTGGCCAGCAGCGCGAGATAGTCATCTGGCACTTCGGAGAGCATGATGCCGAGCGCCCGCTTGCGACCGCCCTCTCCGCCCCTCTGGACCACCCGCTCGTTCCAGACGATCCCCGTGAGCTCGATCGCGCTCCCCGCCTTCCTGGCATCCAGGACGACCCGGATCGGATCGGCCTCGTGCAGGGTGACCGAGGTCACCAGGCCGACCCCGCCTTCCGCCAGATCAACGACGGTTGCTGACGCCTTGCCGCCCTCGTAGGCGATCTCGCAGGGGATTCGACATCGGATGCGCTGAGTATGTTGCAAGGCAGGCTCCCGGGAGCTGTGCCGCGTCGATGCCCACTCGGGCTTCGCCGTCGGCTCCACTCCCCATCGTCATCCGCGCGATGCCTGGACGTGATATTCGCACGTCCGGGTCGCCACGCTCGCGAAATCCGCTGCCGCCGAGCCCGTGGCGGTCTGCCCAGGTGGCCCGCAGCGCGCCCCGGTGTTCCCGAGCGCTCGTCGTCGTCGGGCGGGCCGCGACGGGCCTCCGGACGTGCCTGCCGGTCCCTCGCGCCGATCCACCGGTGCTTCGCGCACCCTCAGACGTCGGGCTCATCCACGACTCGATAGGTCCCCATGGCGATGGGGGTCATTGCCTCGTCCCCCGTATACACCGTGACGCGATACTGGCCGGCCGGCCAACGCATGGGCTTGCTCAAGAAGAAGGAGACCCACTCCTGACGACCGGGGATCGGGCGTCTGCGCAAACGGAGGATCTCGCGGCGGTCGGATCGTTCCCACTTCACCATCAAGCTGTCGGCGCTGACGCGGTGCACGGGGACCATGGCCCAGATCCGATCGGTCTCCGGATCGAAGGCCTCACTCGCCACCGCCCGGGGATCGTGCTCGTTGCGCTCGTCGGAGAAGAGCACGAGGTCGTCGTCCCAGCCATCCTCGAAGTCGTCGAGCCCCTCCAAGGTGCCGCTGATGGCGATCTCGGAGAGGCGCGTCGCGTAGCCGCGGATGTCCCGAATCTCGTCGAGCTCGTCTTCGCTCATCCGCGTCAGCATGCCGATGGTCAGCGCGAGGTCGTCCTCGCTCATCCCCTCGATGACGCGCCGCGCGGCTTCTGCGGCCGTCACGCCCTCGTGCTCGAGCTCTTCGAGGAGCGCCTCGAGGGAGTGAAGCTTCGCAGCGAGCCTCACGTTCGTCGCGAACGACTCGCCCAGCGCGATCGAGAGCGCGTCACGGGAGGAGGAGTCGGCGCTCGCTCCTTCGGCGTTCGTGAGCACCGCCCCCTCGCTTGCGAGGGGTGTCTCGCACTCGGCTCGCTGGATCTCGAGGAGCGGTGCGGCCGCCACGCCATGCCAGAAGCCCAGGACCGCGCCCAGCGACGCGGCAACCAGGATTCCGGCCCCGTACACGAGCCACTCTCTTCCCCGGTGCGATTCCGCTGTCTTCTCCGAGATCGGCATCATGATGAACCCATCGACAATCGGGGAGGCAACTCATCATCCCGGAACCCGGGCGACCTGGTCGCGACGAGGCCGCGCCCTCTGCGAGCTTCACGGAAGGCGCGGCGCTCGTCCGGAGCACAGAGGCGTCGAGCACTAGAGGGCCAGGTTGCAGGCCGCCTTGCACTCGTTCCGGTCCTCTTCCGTGCAGGAGTCGGGCGACGCCTGGTTCTGCTGATCGCAGCTCGCATCGCACAGATCCCGGCACTCCTCGGCACAACCCGCGAGTGCTACGCCGAAGAGCACCATCATCATCACAACGAACCTAGTGAACGAACTCGACATGGGTCGTCCCTCCCGGGCAATGGGTTCGTCGCGCGCTTCGACACATCGTCGCGACACCTTGAGGGAGGCCATGCGCCTTTGCGCATTCTTCGCCATCTGTGAGTTCCCCTGCCATATCGGTCGAATCGGTCCATCGGGGCTGGACGAATCGCCCGGGTCCGCGCCCGGGTCCGCGCCCGGGTCCTCTGATCGTGCGTGGAGTCGAGGAGTCCGATCTGCGGAGAAGGCGCTCTTTCGGAATCTGCGCCATCAGCCAGGCTCGAGCCCGTCGCGCCAGCAGTTCATGCAACGTCGGGTCGTCGGCGCCGCGGGCTCGAGCACTTTCTACAAACGACTTCGGCAATTGCCACCACGGACAGGTCGGGTCCGGGGCGCTGAGCGCGTGGAGCGACCGATGATGGAATCGAGAAAGGGAGATTCGACGGCACGCGTCGTGCACCCACTGGCCACGACGCGAATCGCGCCCGGCCCGAGCGGCGCTCGGATTGACAGCCGGGATGACCAACGGAGGATCGCCGAGATGGCAGGACTCGATCTCTACGATGACACGGCGAATGCAGCTCTGACGCTCGATGATGCCGTCATCGCGCTCGGAATCTCGGGTGCATTCCCCGAACAGCCACCGCGAGTGTCATCGGAGCTGCTCCAGACGCTAAGGAAGGCGGGTACAGCTCATCTGTACGTGGACAGTGCCGACTGCGGCGCAATCGAGGGCGTCGCGACCACCGGCGATGGCTACGTGCTCGATGAAGTCGACGGGAATACGATCAATCAACCTCTTCTCGCGAAGGCCCTGAAGGGCCGACTCGAGGGCGATCGCGTTCGAGCATGGGCAAGAGCACTGCGCCGACACGAGCCCGGGCTGAGCGAGCAGGACCTGGTCTGCCTCGCCTACACCATCCTGCTGGCGCGCACTGGTGGCGCGATCGTGAAGCGGCTCGCGGCGGGCAGGCCCTGGCAAGCGAGCCTCCAGCTCCACATGGATGGCGTCGGCGACGTGCAGCGTTCGGTGCAGTGGGGTCGATCCCTGCGCTCGATATTGAGCTCTGCGTTGGTCAAGATCCCCTTCGCGCCACACGCACCGGAGTGCTTCCTGATCGCACGCGATCTCGAACGACAGGGCGTTCCGGTGAACCTCACGTCGACCTTCTCACCGCGCCAGGTCGTCGCGGGGGCAGTGCTCGCGAACGTCAGCCGTACGAACGTATTCAGCGGCCGCATCGACGCCAGCCTGTCATCCGAACGCGCTGGCGCTGAAGCCTGCCTGAGCGCACAGAGGGCCCTCCAGTCGATTCGAGGCGAGCATGGATGCTCGACGCAGCTGATCGTGGCGAGCATCCGGGACACGCAAACGATCGTCCAGACAGCGGGCTGCGACGCGATGACGGCTCCCCCGGACGTGCTCAGCGAGCTGCTCGGGGCGCGCGAGCTCGGTGCGGCGGAGCTCGAGAGTCGGCTCGAAGTGTCCTATCGCGATGACCTCGGCTTGTCGCCGGAGGCCGAGCGTCGGCTCGGAGTCGATCGGGTCGATCGCCTCTTCGACGTGGAGCCGGATTTCGTCGAATTCCTGACCACCTACGGGCGCTCCGACAGCTTCGCCGCAGCACGCGATGGCGAGGCGGTCGCGCGCCGATTCGACGAAGCGGGTTTCGGTGACTTCTTCGCCTTCCCCTCGGAGTCCGAGTGGAGGGAGCTCGCCAGGTCGAAGGTACCCGAGATTCGCGAAGGAAACGTACATGTGCTGGATACCGAGCTCTCGCTTCGCGCGAACGCGGACTTCGCCACGCACCAGCGCTACATCGACGAAGAGATTCGAGCGCTCCTCTGATTCTCGAGCGTCCCTCCGATCTGTGTCAGGACGGGATCTGTCAGGAGCTGTCAAGCAGCCTGCACGTGTCCCAGTCGTGTCAGAGCTGCTCGGCGAACGGCCAAAGGCCCTCGTCGGACTGCCTCGATCTCAGATGACTCGATCTCAGGTTCGTCACCTCGACGACGGAGAGCTGTGCTCATAGGAGGGACGCGCGGGCGCGCATTCGCTCACTGGCCAGCCGGTCGTCTCTGGCCGCCGCCCTCTAGCCTCGCCCACGCATCTCGGCGCGGAGCTGGCTCAGCCGCTCACGGGTTGCACGGTACTCTTCCTCGACGCGCGCGTGGGCGTCGACTTCGCGCTCGATCGCGCTGAAGCGCGCGAAAGGCCTGTGGTCGCCTTGCGAACGCTTACAGAGCGCGATCACGCGTTTTCCGATCGCGCGACAGTGATCGTCCATCTCCGCCCTCAGCGCGCGTTCGCTGCGTCTGGCCTGAAGGTACTCGGGCGCATCCTGGACGAGGTCCGAAACGCGCCGCCCCACCTGCCGCGCGCGGTCCGCAACGTGCTCGGCAGACTCGGCGACGGTGGCCGCTGCCGTACGCGTAGCGCGCTTTGGCGATCTCCTGGCTTTCGATTTGGCTGTCGAGGTTCTCTTCGTCATGGGCGATCCAGTCTATCCTCGGTCTGCTTGCGGTCTCGATGCAGTTCACAGTCGGAGTAGCGGGCTGGGAGGACGCCAAGGACCTCCCGGCACCCGGAATGCGACTTGGATTCCGTCACTGGCGGTGGCTTTCACCCGGGCGCGCGCAGTGGCCCTCGAGACGTCGTCACGACCCGTGCGCGCGAGTCAGCGGTCTGCACGGAGCGCGTCGATGAGTTCGGCCTTTCGCATCTTCGACCGCCCCTCGATTCCGCGCTCGACCGCGAGGGCGTAGAGATCGTCGCGAGTACGATCTTCGTAGGCGCGATCGTCGGTCGTCTGCATCGCCTCTCGCGCCGTCTGCCTGGCGTTCTCTGCGACCTCTCGAGCGTCTGCCTGGGTTCGGTCGATCACCTCTCCGGCGCGCTCCACGACACGGTCGACGGTCTCGATCGCCTTGTCGGCGGCTAGAGCCGGCGCGCCGATGGCGACATCCGCAGCGGCCCGAGCGACTCGACCCGGCGCCGTGCTCTCTCGTTCGGTTCCCGTCTCCCGCTCTCGGGTGGACTCCCGCTCTGTCGTGGATCCCATCGTGGACGTGGATTCTATCGTGGACATTGGTACCTCCGTTCGTCTGCCGAGCGTCTGCCGAGCTTCTCTCTCGATCTCGGTTCGATCTCTCGACTTGTCTCTTCTACTACTCGTCTCTTGTGTGGTGACGGGAGGACTCGGAGCAAGGTTCGTGCCGGGACTCCGGATCGACGGCTCGGGCGCACAGCGCCGTGGTCCTTGTCGATTCTACAAATGGGCCGTTCGCGCTCGTCGCTGGCTGCTCAGGCTGGAGCCGATCGGCACAGCGCGCGCCGGCCGGGCCTCTGCCGAGTCCCGCCCTCGTGGTGATGAGAAGATGAGCGCGCGAGCGCGCCGGAGGGCGGAGTGTGAGGCTACGGGCCTCCGCTCCGAACTCGATCGCCGGGCTGGCCCGCGAGATCGGCACGCCCCTTGCTTTCTATCGACACACGACGCAGCCAACGCATCACGTGGCCTCTCCTCGTGCGGAGCCAAGACCGTGACTCCGTCCGGTCCACGGTCTCCCATATCGGAGTGCCCGCATCGACTCAGCGAAATCGACACATCGAAGAAAATCGAAGAAGAAGAAGAGAATAGAGGAGGAGAACAGGTCATGATCTTCGAACTTCCGCCCCTACCCTTTGCCAAGAACGCCCTCGAGCCGCACATCAGTGCAGAGACGGTCGAGCTCCACTACGAGAAGCACCACTAGGGCTACCTGAAGCAGCTCCGCAAGGACATCGAAGGCACGCCCGCTGCGGATCTCAGCCTGGCCGAGATCGTCCGAACCAGCTCCGGCAACGTCTTCAACAACGCGGCGCAGGTCTGGAACCACAGCTTCTACTGGATGAGTCTCAGGCCCGACGGCGGCGGCAAGCCCGATGGAGAGATGCTCGACGTGATCGAGGCGTCGTTCGGCTCCTTCGACGACTTTCGGAGCGCCTTCGCAGAGGCAGCCATCGGGGAGTTCGGCTCGGGCTGGGCATGGCTGGTGAAGGACGCCCTCGGACAGATCAGGGTCATCAGCAGCTCGGATGCCGAGAATCCTCTGCAGGTGAATCTCGTCCCGCTCGTGACCCTCGACGTGTGGGAGCATGCCTACTACATCGACTATCACAACGAGCGCGCACGCTACGTGGATGCCTTCCTCGACCATCTACTCAATTGGAACTTCGTCGCGACCAACCTCGCGCTGAAGTCCTCGGTGCAGTCCGACGCCGACAAGCGCTTCCGTGAGAGCGAGCTTGCGTCGGGCCAGGCTGCTGCGAGCGCACCGTCTTGATCTGGATGGACCGACCGGCCGTCCGAAGGTGAGCGGCAGCGAGTTGCGAGCCGGTCGGCCTTCTTCGCCCTGGTGCTTCGCCCTGGTGGGGCCCCCCGCGCCTTCCCCCGCGACTTCCAGAGTCGCTCCGAGGGTCCCGGCGACGGGCGCTACGCCTTGGGCCTTGCGCCCAGCGCAGTGACGTGTGAAGTCCGCCTCCACGCGCCGGACCGTCCCGCCGATCAGATCCGGTGTCCACGCCAGCTGAGAAACGATCTGCGCCGCGAGCCAGTGTCCCCGGGCGGGCGGGGGTGATTCATACACATTCCAGCGATCGACCAGGACGAGCCCAGACCGATCGTACACGTCCAGTCTCCTTCGCTCTCCCCCTCTTGCTCTTGCTCGGTCGGTCGTGTGCTCCATCGTGCCTGCTCGGTGGTGGTGCCCCGGCCGCGTACTTGTTGCCTCGTGTTGCCTCGGCGTCAGTGCTCGACCGCCGCCCGCTTGGGCTCTTCCTCGAGTACGACCTCCGCTGTCGGCGGCCAACTGAAGCCCCAGACGGCCCAGACCATCGCCACGAGGACCGTGCCTGCGATGACGACGCCACCCCAGATCGCCGTAGCCCGATGTGTTCTCTGATCATGGCTCGTCGTACTCGTCGTCGTTCTCGTCATTCTGATTGGCCCTGATCTCTTCCCCACCCCAGGTTCGGATGGCGTTCGGCTGGCTTGGCTCATCCGTCGCCAGCTTGATTCGTCTACCCGTCATGGGCGATCGCCTGCGCGTGCAACGCGCATGCCCGGTCGGATCGACAGGGGCCAGACCACTCGTTGCGACGATTCGTTGCGCAAGCGCCACCAAGAGCGGCGACGCGCGCCGTGCATGTTCTACAAAAGGGCGCGAGCACTCGGCAAAGTCGTCACATCCGAGCCCGGCGGACAGCTCCTCACGCGGTGGCGAGTCCCCGCTCCTGTCCGGATCATCTCCGGCTCGCCGCTCAGACGCGAAGCGGGCCGGGCACCTCGAGGTCAACGTACGCGCAGCTCCCCCGGCACGGCGGTTGCAACGCCTGGAACACATGAGACGACCAACCTACGCGACCGATCTACCGGATGGGCAGCCCCCGGCAACCGACGACCACGCCTCTGCGACGCATGTGAGCCGCAGCGTGCAGCCGTGGTCCGAGCGGCTCCGCTCGTGCATTGTCCGCGGGATCGTTGCCGGCGCGGTGGGGGCGGGTGCCATCGCGGCCTTCTTCCAGATCATCGACATCACTCGGGGTGAGCCGTTCAGAACGCCGGGCGTGCTGGGCTCGGCACTCTTCATGGGCGAGCTCCTGCCCGTAGGAGCCGCGCCCGCGCCCGTGATCGTCGTGGCCTACACGGTGGTGCACGCATCGATCTTCATCGCCATGGGCGTCATGGTGGCCTATGCCCTGGTGGGATGGCGCCGAGAGTTTGGAGTGCTCCGGAGCCTCGCGATCGCCACCGCACTCTTCGCCGCCTTCCAGGTCTGCTCGATGCTCTTCGCCGGCTTCCTCGAGCCCCGCCTCGTCGAGTCTCTGGGCGCCAGCGCAGTCACCATCGCCAACGCGCTCGCAGCGATCGTCATGACGGCGGTTCTGGAGTACAGCCGTGAGCGGGTAGACAGCCGTGAGCGGGTAGACAGCCGTGAGCGGGTAGACAGCCGTGAGCGTATGAGCAGCCATGAGCGCACGAACAGCCGTGGGCACATGGATGGAACGACGCCGAGCAGAGTTCCGGGGCGACCGCAAGCGAGCGAAGACTGAGCGTGCTCCGGAGTCGATTGCCCGGCCCCGCTGCGGGCGAGAAGCGAGCAAGACCGCCTGGGTCGGCAGGACGAGGGTCCGCCGGTGCACCTCACCTCCCGCCATCGCCTGAACGCCATCATGGTGTCGGCACTCTCGGGGGCAAGAGCGACGAGAAGTCGCTCCCACCCACTTCCTTGAGGGCGCCGATGAATACATCGAGGTCGAGCACCCCCCGGTGCCCGGCGAGCGCCTGCAGGACGTCATCCAGCGAGCGAGCGCCCTGCGAGCGCTCGCGGATCGCCGCATCCAGCTCCCGCATGATGAGGGCCGCACGCGCGGTCTCCTTCGTCCCAGCAGGCCCCATCCCCAGAGCCGAGGCCGGCACCGCCTTCTTCCGAAGACGTGCCAGCGTCCGCTCGTGATCCTTCTCTGAGACGGTTCCAGAGCGACGCAGCATCTCGAGGGAGTAGTACTCCGCCATCCCCTCGACGATCCAGTCGGTTCGTTCGCTCGCGATGGCACGCATCACGACGTGCACGAGCTCGTGCAGGACGGGGCTCGTCCCATCCCGTTCGATCAGCGGCCGATCGGCATGGAGATAGAGCGAGCCGGGACCGGAGAGCCCGCCTCGCCACATGGGATCCCCCGCGGCAACCACGAGCAACGAGGGCGGTAGATCACCTGCAGCCTGCTTCAGCGCAGGCAGCGTCCAGCGCAGGAGCGCCTTCAGATCCTGTGCGCGAACGTCGTGGTCGGCCGGTCCCGCGATACGGATCCGCATGCCCTGGATGGTCGCTTTGCGGACGTGGAGATTCTCACCGACGATGAACCAGCCGGAAGGGCGATCGTAGCTGCTCCAGGGATCGACGACGCGATAGCCACCGTCCCCGCTCTGCTCCCAGGGCACCAGGGCCTTCCAGCTCGGCGGAGGTCGCAGCGTGACACGCGATGCCGATCTCGCGCCTTTCAGGGTACGCGTGACCCCGGGTGGAAAGAGGTCGCTCCCCCTGAGCAACGCCCAATCGCGCGAGAATCGCGCGTCGTACTCGGCCGTCTCGCGGATGTGATCGACGTGCACCGAGTAGCGGAGCGTCCCTCCCGTCGGCGGAACCTCCCAGACGAGCTGGCCGGCCTCGCTCTGCACACCGCCATCAGCCGTGAAATCGAAGAAGCGCTCGGGCTCGATGGGAAAGCTGACCCGTCGCAGCAGATGCTCGTCCTGCTGGACCCGGATCGAGGCCTTGACCAGGCCTTGGGAAGGCAGGAAGCGCGCCATGAAGTGGACGTCGTAGACACCAGCGGCCGCGGCGCGGCCGGCGACCAGCAGCGCCGCGAGTACGATGATGCACCCGAGTCCGCGTCGGCGGGTCGAGCGCGTCGGGGATGTCGACTGCACGTCAGCTCTCCTCCGCGATCCGGGTGCCCAGAGCGATCCGCTCGTCGACGTCGAGCCCGGGCCGGAGCGCCTCGGTGATCCGCTCGAGGCGATGCTGCAGGCCCTTGCGGTTCGCGATCTGAATCGCGAGCCCGGGGCGTGCATTCAGCTCGAGGATGAGCGGGCCCCGCCGCTCGTCCACGACGATGTCCACGCCGAGATACCCGAGGCCCGTCAGATCGGCGGCCCGGACTGCGTAGCCCACCGCCTGCTTCCAGCCGGGCACCTGGAGCCCGACCACCGGCTCCTGGGTGTCCGGATGCCGGCTGATCATCTGCCCCTGGCAGACAGCCGAGGTGGCGATGCCATCGGCGATTCCGATGCCGGCGCCGATGGCGCCCTGATGGAGGTTCGCCCGCCCGCGCGAGCGCTTCGTCGGCAGCCGCACCATCGCCATCGCCGGGACTCCGCGATACACGATGAGGCGGACGTCCGGCACGCCTCCGGAGGAGGCGCGTGCGAGGTCGGGGTGCACGACGAGGCACTCCTCGATGACGACCTGGTCGGCCTTGCCGCCGAGGGCATAGAGGCCGGAGAGGATGTCGAGGGCGTGGAATCGCAGATCCCGATAGCTGAGTCGCGCCCCGCTCGGCTGGACGAAGTGCTCACCGTCGCGCTCTCGTATGACGAGGATGCCATTGCCCATGGAGCCGCCGGCAGGCTTGAGGACGAAGCTCTCCAGCGACTCGACGGCCTCGAGATCCGAGAGCTCGCCCTGATCGTGGATCGCGCCCAGCAGCTCCGGCGTCGCCAGGCCGTACTCGATACAGAGGGCCTTGGTCGCGAGCTTGTCGTCCACCAGCGGGTAGAGTCTTCTCGGATTGCAGCCCATCACGTAGCGCCGATTGCGCTCGTTCATTCCGAGGATACCTACCCTGCGCATCGCGCCGATCACGAGGCGTCCTCGATCGCGCGCCGGGCCAAGCGCCGGAAGCGCAGCCAATCGCTCACGCGGTATCCCGTGTAGCTGCCCACGAAGACCAGGATCCCCATGGTGACGAGAACCAGCTCGGGGAAGCCGAACATCAGGAACTCGAGGCGCTCGCTCACGAAGATCGGGTAGACCAGCAATGCGATGCCAATGGAGAATGCGCCCCGCTCGAGCGCCTCGCGCAGGCCTTCCTCGGCAATGACGAGCGAGAAACGCTCGATGAGCATCGACAGGATCACGATCGGAAAGACGATGCCGGCATAGAAGTCGAAGTCGTCGAAGGTGCGCGTGAGCAACGCGAAGAGCACCACGATGACGATCACGATGCAGAGCAGGATCGACAGTCGCGGCACGAGCAGCAGGCGCAGGCGCTCCATGAGCACGCGGCCGCCCACGCCGATGCCGATGACCACGCCGACCAGCAGCAGACCGACGGCCAGGCCGGTCCCGCGCAGCGCGAGTGCGATCAGCATCGGCATGAAGGTACCGTAGCTGGGTACGCCCACGACATTGCGCAGGATGCTGGTGGCCAGCGCGCCCAGCGGAAGGAGGAGCAGGATCTGCAGCGCCGCCTGCGTCGCGACGGGGAGCCGATAGAGGGAGAGGAAGGCGAAGAGGGGATCGGACGGGGTGAGGATTGCGGCGAGATCCTCGTTGCCCAGCTGGGCGCGGAGCGCATTGACGGAGAGCGACACGCTCCGAACGCCCGTCGACTCGAGCAGGGGCCCACCGTCTCTTCGCACGGCGATCCAGTCGAGGGGGCGCTTTCCGAGCTCGCCAGTGAGCGGTGAGGCCGACACCCATCCGTCCGACCACCAGAGCTCGGCCCAATGGCGCGGCCGCCCGCGCCCTTCCGCCAGCTCGAGACCTGTCACGACCCGCGCAGGAATCCCCGTCGCACGGAGCAACGAGACGAGCAGGCGGACGCGCCCGAGCTCGTTGCCCTCGCGCTGCACCAACGTGAGGAATGCGTCGTCGGTGGAAGCGGGCTCGTCCGCAACCTCGTATCGAATGAAGGCGAGGAGCGAGCGGATCCGCCCCGAACGATCCTCGGCGGGCGGCAGCTTCAGGGTCTGGATCAGGTTGCCGATCGCACGCGCCGTCGACGGAATCGCGACCTCCGGCTTCGTGTAGCGGCGTCGGACGGAGACCGGTGGGTCGCCGGCAGGACCATCCAGCCGCCCTTCGGGATCCTCGAAGCGCTCGATGCGAAAGACGTACGCGATCTGGTGGATGTCTTCCATCCAGCCCGAGAACGACGCCACTCGCGCGTCATCGTCGTCTCGCAACGAGACGCCGAGCTGTCCGGCCGAGGACCACGCCGAAAAGACCCGCTGTCCCGCCTGGGCGAGTGGAACCGCCAGATGGACGCTGCCCGCTTCCCCACGGCCATGGACCACGACCCGCATCTCCACCTGCCAGGCGCCGGGCGGCTGGACGGGGCGGACCGGATGACCGAGCGCGAAGACCTTCCACACGAAGGCGCTTGCGCCGAGCAGGACGAGGGCCAGGCCGGTCAGAACGATGCTGCGATCCATACCGTCACCGGGTCTCGAGAATCTCCTGCGCTCGCGGCGCTCGGGCGGCCGAACAGCCGCGCCGAGCGGTAGAGCGTAGCACCGGAAACGGCCCGGACCCGCCCGGTGACGGTGCGTTGCCCCCACACGCGCTCGTTCATGGGGAGCGTGCATCACGCTCCCGAGGTGACCACGATCACTGCGCTTCGGCGGAGTCCCGTGGCACTGGCGACGCCCCTAGAAGAAGGCCAGCGACCACCCCACACGCACAGACTCGACATCGACGAAGGTCGGCGCCTCCGAGCCGTTCACATACGAGACGCGGATGCCGGATTCGTGCCGCTTGCCCAGGAAGTAGGTGCCGCCGACCTCGACCAGGTGCTCGAAGGCGCCATCGGTCGGCTGGAGCGATCCACGCCAGTGGAAGTCGAAGTCGACGTGCGCCGCCAGAGGGATCGTGTAGATCGCCTCGAAGTCGAAGCGGTGCACGTCGTTCAGCTTTCGAGCGGCGTCCGGTGCATCGTCCAGCCTGGCCACCGCGCTGTACCCCGCCACCACCACCAGCGGCACGAAGGGGCGGTTGACCCCCGTCTTCGCGTGCCACCAGAAGACCGGCGCGTCGGAGAAGGGCACGGCAGCCACGGCCTGGAACTTGGCCGTGTAGTTCACGACGTCGAACGCCTGGTCCGTCTCGAACTCGAAGCCCTTGATGCTGACCCCGACCGGATAGGCGTAGACCCGACGAACGCTCGTCCCATCGGGCTGTGGAACGTTCAGACGCACGCGCGGGTGCCAACGGTAGTCGCCCTGGAAGGTGAAGTACATGTTGCCCCGGAAGTCGTCGAGCGCGGGATCGGTCGTGACCTCACCACGGGCCTTCAGCTCGAGGTCGAGCACTCTCGGAACCACGTCTTCGGCGGTCTTGCCCGGTGGAATCTCGACGTCCCGATTCCGCTCGACGCCGAAGAAGGTGTTCGCCTGATACTCGAAGGCGTACTTGAAGCCGAGGCTGTCGGCCTGGTCCGAGATCATGGGCTCGAGCTCGAGACGCCCGACGTCGCTCGCGCGGTCGAGCACCGATGCCTGGCTGTCGCTCGTCGACGCGTCGATCGAGACCTCGACGCGTTTGAGATTGGCGGCATCGCCCGGATAGCGGATCATGACGACGTAGGGGGTCCTGGTGCGGTCGTCGGTATGGCGCACGGCCTCGAACGGCCCCCAGATGTCGACTCGAGGATAGGGTCCGCCGCCGAGCCCCCCAGACCAGGTGACGCGGACGATCTCGATGTCCCGGCCGGTCCGGGAGTCGACCACACGGAAGGTCTCGGCATCCTCGATCTGCTCCGCCGTCAGCGCCGTCTCCAGCACCACGTGGATCCCGTAGGCCGTCGCATAGTGGAGCGCCAGGCGATCGGCATCATCGGTCTGCACGAGCTCGGCGCTGGTCGCGCCGAGTGCCACCGTGGCGAGGACCATCGAGAGCGACGAGAGCGACATGATCAGGATCAGGAGCGCTCCGAAGGCCTGCAGCGAGTGCCGCCCCTCGATCCGCAGCGTCGTGTTCGCCGCGCTCATCGTCGAGGCCCCACGTTGCGCGTCACATAGGTGTGGACGGCACCCCAGGTCTGTCCTTCGCGGGCGCGGAGGGCGGCCACATTCCACTTCTTGATGTAGCCGTCACGGATCATCGCCCCGTTCTGGACCTCGACCACCACCGCCTCCCACCAGAAGTCGGGTGCGAGGTCCGGCCCCTGCGCCAGAGCGAGGGTGTCCTTCACCCTGGTCGCGAAGAACTCGTCGTGCGTGGGGAGCACGCTGATGCGGATGACGCGATGAACACCGTTGAAGATCGCCCGGGCGATCTCGTCCTGCGGTGTCGGTGTGGGATCGGGCACGGGAACCCCCCGGTCGGACTCGGGCATCGCCGCGCAGGCACAGCCTGCGGTCGAGAGGCTCCGCATTATTCAAGTGGAGACCCGACGATATCCGAAATGGGCCCTCTCGTGGCAAGGATTCCTGGGCAGAGAGCATCTCTTACAGAAGGATGAGGAGGGAATCGCCCCAGTGGCCCGAGGCACACGCCATCCTCCCGGGCCCGCCGTCGATGAGCCTCGCGAATCGAAGCGCCTCACCGACCGGCCGCGCAGAACGCGGATCCGCGCGCTGGAGCGCCAGAGCACGCCGCCGTCACGCCGCACCCGCCAGCGAGAGAACGCGCGGACCGGGTCCTTCCTATCGGCGAAGGGCCCGGAGCCGCTGCGTGGCAGCCTCCAGCGCCTCCGCGGAGGCGAGGGGATCGAAGGCCCCCGCGGCGATGGCACGCTCGAGCTCGCGGATCATCGTCCGCGCCTGCGGGTCGCGCGAATCGAGTTCGACGGCCCGAGTCAGGTCCGTGAAGGCTGCCTCGAAGCTGAAGGGGGATCCTACTCCGATGAGCGCCCGCAGGAGGTAGACGCCGGGGTCGAAGGGGGTGAGCTCGGCCGCCCGGTCGAGGTCACTCAGCGCGGACCGGACCGTGCCCGGATCGGATGGGCCGCCGGCGAGTCGACTGGCGGCACGGAACTTGAGCACGGTCGCCTCGGTGACCCGATCATCGTCTGCACGCGACGAGAGGTAGGCGTCGAACTCCCGTGCCGCCCGGTCGTACTGGCCGCGGCCATAGCGGTAGAGACCGGCGATCAGATGGACGGAGGGGAAGGTGTAGAGGCGACGGCTGGCGAGACGACCCGCAACCCAGCCCGTGCGCCCACCAGCGCGGATCTCGTACCACGGGTTCTGGTACTGCCCGTGTCGGCGGGCGTTCAGGACCGTGTATGCCCCGTCGAGATCCACCCGAGCCAGCACGTCTCCCCCGGGCACGGCGCGCAGATTGACGTTCCGGCGCTTCGAGAACTGGATCTCCCTGGCCAGGACCTCGAGGTGATAGAGGTTGATCCATCGCTGCGGGCCTTCACCCTTCAAGCGGAGCCAGCGCCCCTTCATCTCGGCGGTGCGGATCTTTGCACCGCTAGGGACGTGCGACACGATCCCGGCGTCGTTCGATGGGCCGGCGCGAAGAGCGATCCCATCGGGACAGCCCGCTTCGAGCTTGCAGCGGGTGATGAAGTCTCGGGCGAAGAGATCATCGCGGGAGGCGCGCAGGGGGGGCAGGTTGATGCGGTCCCGCCCGAGCCGCGCGCGGAGCGGCTCCGCGCTCATCCGGGGGACATTCATCGACAGGGTGGTCCACGAATCCTCCTCACTCTCGCGCAGCGTGAGGAAGTTCTGGATGTACAGGCCATGGCCATCCTCGAGGATGGCGCCCCAGATCGCCATCTTCACATCCTGCTGCTCGGCGATGGCCAGCGCCGCGGTGTGATAGTCGCGCTCGAGGAAGACGCCGAGATCGCCCCCGCCCAGGGCGCTCTCGATCTCTCCCCCACGGTCGTACGCGAGGATGACGCCGGCGCCCCGCAGATCGGAGATGCTCTCCAGGATCTCGCGCCACAGCAGACGAGCGAGTCCCTCCCCGAGCTCCGTGCGCGCCGGGTCGACGTATTGGAGGATCACCGACTTGAAGCCCACGTGTTCGAGGGCCCGACGCTCGCACTGGCCGAGCGCACCGCGATCGAAGCAGGCCAGGATCTCGCCCGCGCGTGGAGATCCCGATGGCGCCACGAGCGCGAGCCCGATGGCCAGCAGGCCGAAGCGGAAGAGGCGCGATCGCCTCATCGCGACTCCTCCTCGACGATGGTCAGCAGGTCCTGCACGCTCGAGAGCAGGGGATCGTCGGTATCCATGGTCCCGCGGACATCGATCAACAGGTCGCGAAGCACGTCGAGCTCCTGCTGCTCCCAGTGGCCGCTGCCCGCCGAGAGTCGCCGGAGCACCACCGAGATCACCGCCTGCTTCCCCCAGATGTCCTGCAGGCCCCGGCCGCTCCGGCTCGGGCTCGCCTCCCGGGCGGGGATGCTGTCGCAGATCGACTGGAAGTAC